>CAZLSB010000436.1:0-2524 GCA_964561825.1 uncultured Xanthomonas sp. | reverse complement strand
GAGAACGGCAACACCGGTCGCGCCTACGCTTACCGCGATCTTGTCGCTTTGGCCAACCCCATCACGATCACGCTGGCTGGTTTGAGTGCGGGCAATAATGCGGGCCGTTCGGTGTCGGTCTACGACCCGCTGCCCGGAACACCCAACAACGAAGTGATCGCCGTCGGCGTGCCCTTCCAGAATGTCAATGTGGGCGCAGCTTATGTGCTGTCCGGAGCGAGTTTCACCACGGTGACGCCGTTGGCGAATCCAAACCCTGTGTCGAACGGCCTCTTTGGTTCCGATGTGGCGATCTTCGATGGGCGCGTTGCGGTTGGTGCACCAACGGCGACGTCCGCGCCCAGTGGCGCGGTATACCTATTTAGCGGTGCGGGTTACGCCACTGTTGACACCATGGTCCCCAGCGGTTCGCCTGGTCAGTTTGGTTTTAGCCTCAGGCTGAGCGACACCCAGTTACTGGTGGGTTCCCCGAGCAGCAACGGTAATTCTGGGCTGGGCCACGTGTTCACCCGCAGTGGTGCCAGCTGGACGCAAACCGAACTGATCCAGCCGGCCGACCTGGCAGCTTCTGATTCATTCGGCAGATCGGGCGTTATCGCCAATGGGCAGTTCATCATGGCTGCGTCGTTGCAAGACGGGGTGGCCACCAATACTGGCGCCGTCTACGTCTACGGCCAAGCGCCCGGAGTGACGGTCGCGCCAACCAGTTTGGCGGTCAGCGAAACCGGCCCGACCAGCGATAGCTTCACGCTGTCGCTGAACCAGACGCCGGCTGCCAATGTCACCACCCAATTGACGTTCGATGCCAATGTCCAGGTAGACATCGGCAGCGGCTTCGGCGTCTCACCGCAGACCGTTACGCTGACGCCGGCCAATGCCCTCAGTGGCGTCAGCGTCAGCGTGCGCGCGGTCGACGATGGCATTGCCGAAGCCAATCCGCACAGTATCGTGATCACCACCAGCCTCACCAGTAGCAGCGCCTTGCCGTTCAACGGGCTATCGGTGGCCGACGTCAACGTCAGCATCAGTGACAACGACACGCCGGGCGTGTTGATCACGCAGAGCGGCGGCGGCAATGCGGTCAGTGAAGCCGGCGCTACGGATACCTACACCGTGGTGCTCGGCAGCCAGCCGAGCGCGACGGTCAATGTTGCGATCAGCTTCCCGGCCAGCGATTTGACCGTCAGTGGCGATGCCGATGGCACCTACAACACTACATTCACCACCGGAAACTGGAATACGCCGCAAACAATCACCATCGCCGCAGTCAACGACCGCGCGCTGGAAGGCGATCACGGTGGCACGCTGGTGCATGCGTTCAGCAGCGCCGATGTGATCTACAACGGTGTGACTGCAGTGGTCGATGGTGGCGCGTCGAGCAACACGCTGAACGTGAGCATCAGCGACAACGAAAGCGCGATGCTGTCGTGGACGCCGACCGCGGCGTCCGCGGTCGAGGGCGCCAATGCCCTAACCGCCGTGCAGCTCGACATCAGCGCCGATCCGGTGGGCGGCACGCCTACGCTAGAGGGCGCGCTGACGTACTCCGCAAGCTTTGTGGCGGGCACGGCCACGGCGGCAGACGTGGGCGCGGCCAGTGGCGCGCTGAGTTTTGTCAACGTGAGCGATCTGGCCAGCAACGCGTTCAGCGTGCCGCATCTGGCCGATACGCTGGTCGAAGGCAGCGAGAGTTACACCTACACTCTGGCGCTGAGTAGCGTGCCGCCCGGGATGAATCTGACCGTCGCGCCGACGCCATTCAGCGGCACGATTGTTGATGGCAATACGGCAACGCTGGCACTCAGTGGCACGGCGACGGTGGGCGAGGCGGTCGGCAGCACGCCGTTAACGGTCACGCTGGCGTTGGGCGGCGGCACTGGCACGTTAGCCCAGCCGGTCAGCGTGCCGCTTAACTTGGTGGATGGCACGGCAATCTATGGCGGTGGCAGTGGTGACTATGCGCTGAGCGGCCCGGCCAACAGCACGACGGTGAACTTTGCCGCGGGCGCTGCGCATGGCAGCACGCAGGTGGTAACGGTGAATATCGTCAACGATGCGCGGGTCGAGGGTACGGAAAGCTTTTCGGCCGGGCTCGGGGCGGTCAGCGGTCCGGTCACGCTGAGCGGTGCTGCGGTCACTCTGACCATCAGCGACAACGATACGGCGAGCGTCGCGTTCCAGGCGGCGACTAGTTCGGCGCCGGAGGGCACCACGCCGCACACGGTCAACGCGGTGCTGGCGATCAGCGCCAATGGCACCGGCACGCCCGAGCTGGCCGTGGCGGTTGCGGTGCCGGTGAACGCTACGCCGGGCAGCGCGACTACGCCGGCGGACTACACGCTGAGCACCAGCAGCATCAATTTCCCGGTCGCTGCGGTGGCGGGTCTGACGCGCGTCATCAGCATCGCCATCGTCAACGATCTACTCAGCGAGCCGGGCGAGGACTTCAGCCTAGGTTTTGGCACGGTGACCGGCCCGGCCACGGCCAGCGGCACGCATCTCGTAACCATTGCCGACAACGACG
>CAZLSB010000435.1:0-2573 GCA_964561825.1 uncultured Xanthomonas sp. | reverse complement strand
CTATCGATCCTTAAGCTGTATTAGGTTGTCGACGCGATCAACTATTGCGAACAAACACTATTACAGATAGTGGTATATTCGGCTTAGATGTCGACGCGTACCGCATAGAAGTGGACTTCGAAGACGCCCGGCTTCCCCAGATCGAAGCAGACAACAAGTTCACTGGTGGCTTCGATGTAGCGATCGTGAAAGCTTTCCGGAAGCGCTTGCAGCTGATCCGGGCAGCGGTGGATGAACGCGCGTTCTATGCGATGAAGTCGCTGCATTACGAACGGCTAAAGGGAGATCGAGAAGGTCAGAGCTCGATGCGCTTGAACGATCAGTGGCGACTCATCCTGCGCATCAGCCAAACCAAAGACGGCAGACGAGTCGTGATCGTGTCGATCACCGACTACCACTAACTCGGGGGAGACGAGAGATGAAGATTGCAGAGACATTCCCGCCGGGCGAGTTCCTCCGGGATGAGCTGGAGGCCCGCGGCTGGTCGCAGACCCAGTTGGCCGAAATCATGGGTAGGCCGTTTCGGCTGATCAACGAGATCATCGCTGGCAAGAAGGCGATCACGCCGGAAACGGCCATTCAGCTGGGTGATTCCTTGGGTACGGGCCCAGAGCTTTGGATGAATCTGGAGAGCCAGTACCAGCTGTCCAAGGTTTGCGCCTCGGATGGTCAGGTTGCGCGTCGTGCGAGGCTGTACGGGCGCTTTCCTGTGCGCGGGATGATCAAGCGCGGTTGGCTGCCGAAGACCAAGGCGGTTGCCGAGCTAGAGCACGCCTGCCTCGCCTTTTTCGGCTTAAATAGGCTCGATGAACCGCTCAATTTCTCCCATGCAGCCAAGAAAGCTGAAGTCTTGGAAAATGCTTCCGACCTTCAGTTAGCGTGGTTGTATCGTGCTCGACAGCTTGCGTCTGAACAGATCGTAGCCCCCTACACGGCAGAGCGTCTTCGTCAGGCATTGACGAAACTGGCCAGCCTGCTACCAGCGCCGGAGGAAGCACGTCATGTGCCTCGACTGCTAGCGGAGTGCGGGGTAGGCTTTGTCGTGGTTGAGCCGATTCCTGGGTCGAAGATTGATGGCGCCTGCTTCTGGCTCTCCGATACGCAGCCCGTTGTAGCCATGTCGCTACGTTTGGATCGAATCGACAACTTCTGGTTCGTGCTGCGGCACGAGCTGGAACATGTGCTGTGTAAGCACGGGAAGGGTCGCGGATATTTGATCGATCAGGATCTGGATCCCACCGAGCAAGTCAACGACGAAGAAGATGCCGCCAACCGTGAAGCGCTCGAATTCTGTGTGTCCCAAAGCGAGCTGACCGGGTTCATAGCCCGCGTTGGCCCATTCTTTGCGGAAGAACGCGTTGTACTTTTCGCCCAACGGATCAAGGTTCACCCTGGCTTGGTAGTCGGTCAGTTGCAGCGCCGCCTGCGTCGCTACGACTTCCTCCGAGCGCATCAAGTCAAGGTGCGTCAGTTCGTGGTTGCGTCGGCACGAACCGATGGTTGGGGTGTTATCGATACGGCGTGAGGTGCACCTAGCCGCCTGCCAGCGGCTTGAGCAGTAGGGCCGGCGACGATCTGTACCTGCTGACGTACAAGAAAACGCCGCGGTCCAAGATCGTGCGCACCAGCACCGCGCAACCTGACCTGTCGAACGCGCAAGTCGTATTTCCGGCAAGTCAGGAAGTCATCGAAGACCTGGGGGCCGCGCGCGACGCTTTGTACGTGCAGACGCTCGCAAGCGGTAAGCACGCAGCGTTCTATCTTTATTCCGGTCGAGGAGGAAAATGGGGCTTCGGTTTGCGACCTACTGGAGCTATCAATGGACTCAAGCAAGCGATCTGTTCGAGGGAGTGATGGTTGAGCGCTGGCGCAGCAGCGGTTTATCGGTGGACGCGTTTGCCGGCTTGAAGGGGTAACGCGGTCGGGCTTCTATCGCTGGCGTTCGCTGCTTGGTTCAGGATCGGCGCCCCGGGCACGGGGTGGTTCGCGCGGATCGGCAAGCGCAGGCTGGGCTCGTGGATCTTGGCGCGCTGGGTGCTCGGACTCGGGCGCGCTCATGCAGCTTCAGTGCCTCAGCCAATTCGCTGCGCCTGCGGGCCATAGCGCCGCTGAGGCCGAGCGCAATCCAACGTTGTGGATGCGGCGCGCCGGACAAACTTGCCCGGCGTCGGCGCACGCCACTGACCGCTATTGACTGAGCCGAACGGTGTCACACAGCGGTTTGGTGCGCTGGAAGATCTGCGGGTCATCGTGGACGCCGCCTTCCTTGTCGACGCGCACATAGCGAGCCAGCGAGCACGGGCCGATCTGGCGAAATTTTTCGGAGAGACTGCCATGGTTGTCGGCATTCGGATCCCACTGGACCTCGATCTCGTTGCCGTTCTTGGTATAGGTGCCGGTGACCGCGCTGCCCGACATATTTGCCCAAGTCTTGCTGGCCTTGGTGTCGCTATTGAAGATCACTCGCGTGCGGTCGACTTCATAAGTTGAAAACGCGACATCACCGAAACCTGTGGCAGCGCCCGCGGGCGCGCTAGCGGTCGATTCCGGCTCACTGCCACCGCAACCGGCCA
>CAZLSB010000434.1:0-2602 GCA_964561825.1 uncultured Xanthomonas sp. | reverse complement strand
CTGGTGTTCTTGATCAAGGCGGTGGTGGCAGCTCTCAAACAATTTCCCAGCTTTAACGCATCACTCGATGGCGAAAATCTGGTGCTCAAGCGCTATTTCCATGTCGGCATTGCGGTCGATACACCGGATGGACTGGTGGTGCCGGTGATTCGCGATTGCGATCAAAAAGGTCTGCTTGAATTGGCTCGCGATCTTGGCGCGATGTCGGCCAAAGCGCGTGACAAAAAACTGGGTCCGACCGA
Organism: uncultured Xanthomonas sp.; assembly: GCA_964561825.1. GTDB lineage: Bacteria > Pseudomonadota > Gammaproteobacteria > Xanthomonadales > SZUA-5 > JADKFD01. Next base: position 2,360 of record CAZLSB010000434.1, on the reverse strand, counting down.
TATGCAGGGTGGATGTTTTTCGATTAGCTCCCTCGGTGGCATTGGCGGCAGCGCGTTTACCCCGATTATCAATGCGCCGGAAGTGGCGATCCTCGGGGTGAGCAAAAGCAGCATGCAGCCGATTTGGGATGGCAAGGAATTTGCGCCGCGTTTGATGTTGCCTCTGTCGCTGAGCTATGACCACCGCGTGATTGATGGCGCGCAGGCGGCACGCTTCACCAGTTATTTGGCTCAGCAACTCGGCGATGTTCGCCGCTTGCTGCTCTAGTGGAGCCTAGACAGCAGGAAATCGTCGACGAGTTCGCGCTGTTTGGCGACTGGTCTGAGCGTTATCAGTACCTGATCGATCTAGGCAAGCGCTTACCCACTTTCGCTGACGTGGATCGGGTAGATGCTTGGCGCGTGCTTGGCTGCCAATCGATGGTCTGGTTAAAACCCAGCGGTGATCGCGAATCGATGCGCTTTGCGGCAATTAGCGATTCGGCCATCGTCTGCGGCTTAATTGCCTTGGTGCTACGTGTTTATTCGGGGCGATCAGCCCTGGATATTGTTGCGACGGAGCCTGCGTTCATTGACGGAATTGGCTTGGCAGGTCATTTGTCGCCAACCCGCAAAAACGGACTGGCTGCGATGCTCGCGCGAATTCGCGAGTATGCGCACGCGGCACTGGCCTGACCGATGCTGTTAGCTGAAGAGGTATTGATTCTGACGATTGACCCCGTCGGTGGTTTGGTCGGCGATGGTCAAAACGCCAGTGGGCGTGACGCGTTAGCGCGTGCTTTGCTGATCGACCTAGCGGTAGTGGGGGTGATCACGTTGGAACAGGGTCAGCTGCGGGTGATCGATCCTTTGCCACAAGCGCATCGTTTGCTGACTTTCACCTTGCGAGTGCTGGGCGATGCTCGTTACCAGCCGGACGCCGCGGTCGCGCGCATACGGCGCCGCATGTGGTCGGTCCGCAGTGATTTGATGGATGGTTTTGAGCGCCTGGGCATCGTGCATCGCTTGCCTGGCACGCTATTCGGGCGTTTCGGTCGGGCGCGTTTTGCGCTGCAGTCGACCCAAACCCGGGCCGAGCGCATCGCGCGACTGAAACGCGGTTGCGAAACACCGAGCATCGACGATTTGCCGGCGGTTGCATTGGCGCTGTTGGCTGAATCACTGGGTCTGGCTGAACACTTCGTCAGCAGTGAAAGCCGGTTGCGGCTGCGCGGCTGGGCGCAAACCATGGCCCCGTCTGGGAAGGCTATTGCCGGCGGAGATGCTTCTCCACGCCGCCGGCTGGCATCGATACTGGCGTTGCTACAGAGTTAGGGCTTGCGCTGCTGCGATCTGCTGGACCCGGCCCGCGAACGTTTGAGTCGGCGCGCGACATGCCGCACGCCGGCTCACCTTCACGCTATCAATCGCCCATCTGCCGCTGCCGATGTTCCCAGCGCTCTTGGGCGTCCAGGGTCATCGTCGCGATTGGACGCGCTTCGAGTCGGTCCAGACCAATATCTTCGTCGGTCTCTTCACAAAAACCATAACGACCATCTTCAATGCGCTTGAGCGCCTTGTCGATTTTGCCAATCAACTTGCGGTAGCGATCGCGGGTGCGTAGTTCCAGCGAGTTCTCAGTTTCGCGCGTCGCACGCTCAGCCTCGTCGCCTACGTCACGGACTTCGTCACGTAGATTCTCGATGGTCTGTTGCGACTCTTCGATCAATTCGGCGCGCCAGATCACCAGCTTGCGGCGGAAGTACTCCAGGTGCTCCGACGACATGTACTGTTGGTCCGCACGCGGCCGATAGCCTTTGGGCAAATCGCACTTGGGAACATAGCCCGGGGGCAGAGGTAAGTCTGCGGGACTGATGCTCGGCCCTGGTCGGGGGCCGCCTAAGGGCGTGCCGGTGCGAGTGCTGACCGGCTTTTCAGGTGGGGGGGGCCTTGCCACCTTAACGGGTGGCGGGGGAATGCTCGGAGCTGCCTTGGATCTGACCTTCGTGGTCGCCATCTTTTTCATCCCTCCATTACACACTGGTAACGCCGATCAGGCTCTTCGCGCCGTGGCGCCTAAAAAGCAAGCCGAGCTATATAACCTATGGCAATGACAGCAGCAAGCCTGAGCCGCTTGACGGTCAGTCACGTTTTCCAATTGGGCGTTTTGGAGGTGCGTTTTGGCAGATTACCGCCGACTTGTTCGGGCTTTTTTTGCCTGCAGAACGAATTTGATTACCCGTTGGCGGTTCGCTTTCGCAAACCTGCGCGCGCTGCTTCGTTGCGACTCGCTTGTGTGGCGCGCCACACCGCACTCATCGCGCCTCGCTTCGCATCCCAATCCGACGGCCAAAAGTCCAAGTTATTTCCTCACGAGCCCT
>CAZLSB010000433.1:0-2607 GCA_964561825.1 uncultured Xanthomonas sp. | reverse complement strand
GCGCGCATCCACACCAAATGCCGCCATTTTGGCCAGATCCACATCCACCCGAATGGTGCGGTCACGGCGTCCGCCGAGGATCACCTGACCCACGCCATCAATGGTTTCCAGGCGTTTTTTGATGGTGTTGCGCGCGTACTGGTTGAGCTGCTGTAGGGTGCGATCACCCTGCAAGGACAGCCACAACACCGGTTCAGCGCCGAACTCCACTTTGGCGACCACCGGTGGGTCCGCGTCGTTGGGCAATTGGCGCAGCACCGTGTTGACCTTGGCCTGCACTTCGTTGAACGCCACGTCGATGTTTTTCGACAGATCGAACTGCAAAACCACCTGCGACACGCCCGGTTGCGAGGTCGACGCCACAAAATCGATGCCGGGAATCGCGTTGACCGCGCTCTCAATGATGCCGGTCACGCTGGTATCTACAATCTCCGGATTGGCACCGGGCAGCACCGTCACCACGGAAACCAGCGGAAATTCGATCCGCGGATACCGATCCACACCGATGCGCTGGTAACCAATCAAACCAAACAGCACCAGCACGATGCTGAGCATCGCGGCGAAAACATGGCGTCGAATTGACAGACTAGGTAGCGACATGGGGGAGCCAGGTTGGAGTTAGTGCGCAAGCAAGGAAGGAACACAAGGTCATCGCCGGGCGGGTTTGAAACCCGCCCCTACAACGGGCAGATTTCGCCTAAGTCCGCGCTCAGCCCTTGCCGCCAGTCGCTGCGGCTGGCGGCGTGTTACGCACCTCCACCAAAGCGCCATCGGTCAAAAATCCCGCGCCCTTGACCGCAACTTGCTGTCCTGCGCTCAAACCCTCGGTGATTTCGGCGTAACTTGCGGTGCGCACGCCCACCGTGACTTTATTTGCGCTGACCGTGCGACCATTGACGACATACACCACCTGCCCGGCCGGGCGAATCACCAGTGCTTCAATCGGCACCGTCAGCGCGTCGCTGCGCACGTCCATGACCACTTCGCCTAACACGCTGCCACCCGGCTTCCAGCCGCCGGGATTGGCAAATGCGACGATCGCCTCAATCGCGCGGTTGTCGCGTCCAACGATCGGACGTAATTCGTCGATGTGGCCATCAATCACTTGCTCAGGCCGATCCGGCAGAGTCAATTTGACGCTCTGACCGACTTGCACACGCCCCAAAAAGGTCTCCGGGAACGGCAACACCGCGCGCAGCGCCGAGGCCGCGGCAATTTCGATGACCGGATCGCCGATCCGCACCAGATCGCCCACCGCGACGCGGCGCTGTTGCACCACGCCGGCAATCGGCGACACGATTTGCGTCATGCGCTTGCCCCAACGCGCCTGACTCAGCACGGCGCTGGCCTCGTTGACCTGCGCGCCAGCAGCCTGCGCCGCCGCTTTGGCGTCATCCAAGGCCGCTTGTGAAACGGCGCCAGTTTTCTGCAAATCGACCAATCGGGACAAGGTCTTATCGGCGTTATTGCGCTGCACCTGGGCGCGATTCAACGCCGCCTGTGCGGACTGCAATCCCAGTTCTTGCACTTCATCGTCCAAGCGCGCCAGCACCTGGCCCAGCTTGACTTCACTGCCGGCGTCGACCAGCAATTCCGTCACTCGGCCAGTGGCTTCGGCTTTGACCAGCGGTAGTTCTGGCGAGGTAATCAGACCCACGCTGCGTTCAACGGTCATCACCTCGCGTAATTGCGGAGCCTGCGCGGTAATCGGCGTACCGCGCTGCACGGGCTTGGTTTCGTCACTGCCGCAGCCGATCAGCGACAGCAGGAGCGCGCCCAAAACTATGGAGCGGCGGCGTGCCAGTGCCGCTGCATTCATCGCAGCAACGCCCAAAAATGACTTCATGCCAGTTCTCCCGGTGTCTTTTGCGCAGGCATTGATGCCTCGGAGCGGCGCACCAGCGCGCCGTGCAAAATGAGATCCGACACGCGCTCGGCCAGTGCTAAGCCGTCGGCACCGAAGGCCATTTCTGGAATCGCGCGCAGGGTCGGCGCCGCCAGAAAACTGAACACATCGACTGCAACCAGCGTCAACGCGACCATCGCCGGATCGACATCAGCGCGCAGATGACCGGCTTTTTGACCAGCCGATACCAGCTCCAACAAACGCCGCTGGCCCTCGCCAAACACTTCCCGTGCCAATTCCGGGCCACGTTGGCCCTCGCCAAACATCTCCCGCAGCAGCAAACGAGCCTGCGGCTGGCGCTCGCGCAAGCGCCGCGAATGCCACACCACAAAAGTCCGCACGCGCTCCGAAAAATCCGGCTCATTGCGCGTTAATTCAGCCAGTTGCACGGAAAAATCTGCCACCGCGTGTTTCAACACCGCCAGATACAAATCGTCTTTGTTGGCGAAGTGATGAAAGATGTTGGCTTTGCTGACTTGCGCCGCAGTCGCCAAATCCATCATCGACACGCCATCAAAACCACGTGCCGAAAACAGCCGCACACCTTCATCCAGGATGCGGTCCAGCGCGCTGCGTTCGTCAGGAGTATTCATGCCTGTATGCTACTGACCGATTGGTCGGTCAGTCAACTACGTGGGCGTCAGCGCACAGCGCCGGCCCAGAGCGGACGCCTTTGGTGGGTTCGATCTGTGATCGAACGT
>CAZLSB010000432.1:0-2639 GCA_964561825.1 uncultured Xanthomonas sp. | reverse complement strand
GATAAATCCAGTGCCCGCGCCATCTGCAAGATCGCTTCGCAAAGTTTCGCGTCGGTGGGATTGCTCGGCACGCCTTGCATGAATCGGTGGCTGATTTTGATGCCGGCGATCGGTAAACGACGCAAATAACCGAGTGCGCTGTAGCCTTCGCCGAAATCATCGATGCTGATGGCGACGCCCAGTTCGCGCAGTCGAAACAAAGTCTGTTCGGTGGCCGGGGCGTCCTCAATCAGCGCGCGCTCGGTCATTTCCAACTCCAAAGCGTGCGCCGCGATGCCGGTGGCACTGAGCGTCTCGCGCACGCTGCGCTCGAAGTTCTCGCCGAGAAACTGCCGGAAGGACACGTTGACCGCCACGTGGCCGAGCAGCAGTCCGCCGGCATGCCATTCCTGCAATTGTCTACAGGCATGCCGTAGCACAAAGCTGCCGATCCGTACGATTTCACCGGAGGTTTCGGCGATCGGAATAAAGATATCGGGTGGCAAATCGCCCAGAACCCGACTGCGCCAGCGCAACAGCGCTTCGGCGCCGATCACCTTGCCGCTGCACAGTTCCACTTTGGGTTGGTAGACCAAGTGGAATTCATCGTTTTCGATGGCGCGACGAAGCTGCGTTTCGATCAGCAAGCGTTCTTTCAATTGCAGTGCCAAGGCCGGCGAGAACATTTGCCAAGTATTGCGACCGCGCCGTTTGGCCTCGCACATCGCCACGTCGGCGTGATTCAACAGCTGTTGGGCGTTCAGCCCATCATTGGGATAACGCGCGATGCCGATCGACGGGGTGATGACAAATTCCTCTCCCGCGTGTCGGAAGGAGTCGGCGAAAGCGCTGCGGATTTGTTCGGCGATGTGCCAGACCGATTCATCGGTAGGCGCATCCGGCATCAACACCAGAAATTCATCGCCACCAAAGCGGGCAATTTGCATGGCGCTGGGCAATGCGCCGGTCAAACGGCGCGCGGCTGCGATCAGCAAACGATCGCCGGCGCTATGTCCGATCAAATCGTTAACCACCTTGAAACGATCCAAATCAACATACAACAGCGCCGGTCCGGGGTGGCCGTCGGTGGTCGCCAGGGTCGCTGACAATACCGCCAAGATGGTGTCGCGATTCAGCAGTCCGGTCAGCGAATCGGTTTGCGCCAAGCGCCGCCAGCGGTCCTCTTGGAGTTTGCGTTCGGTAATTTCCTGAATTGTTCCGGTCAGTTGATACGGCACGCCGCGCCGACTCTGCGCTTGGCCAAGGATGCGCACCCACATCACGCGGTTGGACGGCTGCGCGACGCGCACTTCCAGATCCAAGGGCGAACCATCCCGAGAGGTGCGCGCAAACGCCGCTTCCAAACGCGGCCGATCGGCGGCAATCAACAGCGGCGATATGCCTTCCGGCCCGACGGGATCGGCTGGGTTACGCCCCAACAAACGGTACAGCGCGTCCGTCCAGTGTTGGCTGCGTTGCTGCAAATCAAAGCTCCAGCCGCCTATTCTGGCCAGTGCTTGTACTTCATCAAACAGTTCGGACGCACGTTTGAGTTCAGTAATGTCGCTGAACAACGAGATCAGTTGGAAGGGCAGGCTTTGGCCGTCGCGAAATTGCGGCACCACGGCAATTGACACCCACAAACCGCGGCCGCTGGCGCGATCAACCAAACCCAACACGGTGGAATCGATCCGTGCGCCGCTGCGCACCGCGCGAGAAACCGGGTTGTCGGACCAATCAATAGGCAGGCCGTTATCATCGTACAAATCCCACGACGACAAGTTGAAATGGCGCGCGTCGCCATCGCATATTCCGAGAATGCGCGCCGCGGCTGCGTTCATCGACAACACCCGGCCATCGGCGTCATGCACGATCACGCCTTTATCGACCGCGCCCAACAGCGCTTCGTAGCGTTCTTCGCTGCTGCGCAGTTCGTGATCGGCGCGCAAGCGTTCGCTGATGTCCCGAGCGATCGCCACGATCAGCTTTTGGTCGTCCTCAAAATAGGCGCGCGAGTGCACCTCCACGGGTAGTAACTCACCATTGCTGCGTACATTGGTGGTTTCTACCGTGGTGCTGCGTGACACATCCAGATCGTCCCAGATGCGCTCTATGTGATCGGTAGGCAAGCTGGGATTGAGGTCAAACACGCTGCGTTGGCGCAATTCCTCGCGTGTCCAACCATACATATTGACCGCCGCAACATTGGCGTCGACGATTTGGCCGCTGCGATTGATCAACGTGATCGCATCGGGCGCGGCATCAAACAAACCACCGTAGCGCGACATGGCCGATCGCCCGAGACGCAGCAGATCGCCAACCCGGCGGGCGATTTCATTGAGATCGTTGCCGTCTAAACCCGCTGTTTCTGCTTTGTGTCTGAGTTTACTTAGCCATTCGAGCAGTTCACGGGCGATGTGATCAGCCGCGAAGCGGCGCGATATGGTGGACATCGCCGAGCTCATAAAACACGTCCCCGCTGGACCTTAATCGCCGTTAAGAAATAACTTAACGACTCCTCAGTCGCGGATTCGTCGCCTTGGCAATGACCGAATTTGTGCATCCAGGATGCGTGCCTGACGCGGGCAAGGCCCTAAGCCTAGCAGGGGCCGCGCCCCTTGTGCGCGTTGCAATGCACGTGGGGTGCGAGTCAAATTGAT
>CAZLSB010000431.1:0-2652 GCA_964561825.1 uncultured Xanthomonas sp. | reverse complement strand
GCGCATCGGCATGTTGATCGGCTTTTCGGGCACCTATCGCAGCGTCGCTCGCTCCCTGGAAGCCAACGTCGCACTGGACGACGCGTGGGATCGCCTGCAGGTGCTGAAAGCACGCGGCGTCGAACTCCCGACGCCACTGACCATCGACGCGCTGCTCGCACGCTCCGAAGCCGACTACTACACGATGGACTGGCAGTCCTGCGCCGACCACGCGCGCCAGGCACTGAGCTTGAGCGAGGGCGATCAGACGCGTAGCTGGCGCGCGCGCAAGCAACTCGCCAGCGCCTTGTTTTTTGCCAACGAGCTGAAGGCCGTGCAGGCGCTCCACAGCGATGCGCTGGTGATTGAGCGCACGATGGCTGCGAACGATCTTGATGCCGACGGTCTCGCCTATGCGCTCGACTTTTACACGACGCTTGCATCGGCGCTGGCTCAACTGGGTGAACACCAAGCCGCCGAGTCCCTGCGCGTGCACGCCCGTGCAGCGACGCAGGAGGCTCTGCAGCGTTATCCGAATTCCGTCGATTTGTTGTTGACGACCTTGCGACTAGTCACTCTCGAAGCCAATCACCTATTGCGGCTCGAACGGGTCGACGACGCGCTGGCATTGGCGCAACTTGGATTGATCCAAGCGACCGAAGCGATTGCGGCGAATCCGAACTCAACCGCGTTCCGTCTGGTCGCCAAATCGCTCTACAACATTCGCGCGCAGGTATTCCGTTTACGCAGCAAACTCGATCTGGAGCTTGATGATCTGCGGGCAATCCGCAACCTGCTCAAGGAGCTGTCCGATCGCGATCGTGGCAACGGATTCTTACGCGCAGAGCTGTCGTTTGCTGAGCGGCGCATGGCGAACGCGCTGCTGTTGCAGAGCAAAACGAGACCTGAGGCTGTTGCAGAATCCGAGACGGCGGCGCTGGCCGCACTCCAAATTGATCGCGAGTTACTGCAACAAGCACCGTCGCGACCGTTTGCTCGGCGTTATCTGGCCGCTTCGCTCGATCAACTGGGCGATCTGCGCAAAGCACAGCAGCGTTTCGATGATGCCGATGTGCTCTATCAAGAGAGCCTGAAGCTGCGCTTGGCATTGGCACGCGAGTTTCCCAACGAGGCAAGTTGGCGTCGCTTGCTCGCTTTTGGCTACGCCAAGATCAAGGATCTTGCAGCCGCTCGCAGCGATCTGAGCGGTGCAATCCGCGCGCAACGCGAAGCGGCCAAGCTGTGGGACGCGCTACTTGACGAGGCGCCCGACTCAAGCACCGAACTTGCATGGTTCGATAGCCAGCTGTTGCTGATTGAGCTTCTGCTGATGCAAAGTGCAGAGCAATCTACGCCCGCCGCCGAGGCGTTGACGCTCCTCGAAAGCTTGCGCGACTACGCCCAGCAGCATGTAATAACGCTGCAAGCGAGACCCGATCTGGTCAAAGAACTCGCTCGACTGCAAAGCCGTGCATCACCTAAGGGAACACGCTGATGGCGACACCACGATGCACTTGGTCAGCGCGCGGCTTGCACGTCGCGCTAATGTTGGGCGCGTTGCTTACCAACGCTGGGGCTGGCGCGCAGACCATTGGCCTCAACCAGACCGTCGTCGCGGAGTTCAACAGCAGCGCGGAATTCCAGACGCTCTCCAATGCCGGCTGGATATTCCGCGCGGGTGATGGCACCGGCACGCAAAGCTGCGCCACTCCGGGCAACATCAACGCCTGCGGCTTTGGCTTTTTTGCCGACGGCGCGCAAGGAGTAGCGCGCGGTTTGGCGGCAGGCAACACCCAGGGGCGTTGGATCATCACCCCGCCGATCAACTTCGGCAGCAGCGGTAACGTGCGAGTGGTGCTGCGCAAAGTGACCTCGGGTACTGGCGGCTTGGACGTCCGTGAGAGCGGCGGTGCGTCGGACACCCAAGACATGTCGGAAAGTATCATGGAGAGCTTGGCAAAAATGGGAACGCCCAAAGGCAGCGGCGCTTGCCCTGCGGGCAATAGTTTCTGCGCGCTGCGCAACTTGCGGAGCTCCGGCAGCGCAACCTCCGGCGGCGAGCCGAGCTGCGCGAGTCTGTTTAGCGTTGCCAACCCCGGCATTGGCCTCGGCTACTGCACGGTGCAGATCAACGCTTCCGAGTTGCAGGACTTCGGCACCGGCGTGCGTCGACTCGCCATCAAGTTGCGGTCTTCGGGCTCCACCGCAGGCAGCAATGTGGACTTGCTGGTCGATCGCATCGAGATCAATACGGGCAACAATGATCAGCTCCCTGCCCAGGCGTTTATCAGCCAGGGTTCCACCGGCAGCAACCCCGCCCTGGGGCTGTACCGCCACCCGATCGCAGGCCACACGGCAGCCAATCTGACCCTGGTGACTGCCCTGGCAAGCAACGATTTCGGCGCGCTCGATTTCAGTCCCGATGGCAACACGCTGTACGGCATCGTCCAAAGCGCGGGCGCATCGACGCTGGTCCGCATTGACACCGGCAATGGCGCAAGAACGCTGATCGGAACCGTCGATGGACTGTTGTCCGCCAGTGAATTCATCCGCGGCTTGATGATCGATCCGCGCACCGGCGAGAGTTATTTGATGACGCGCAGCGCCGATACGCAGTCGCGGCTGTATTTGTTCGATCTCAGCAACGCGCAGGCCAACCTGCAGGCAGGTGTC
>CAZLSB010000430.1:0-2654 GCA_964561825.1 uncultured Xanthomonas sp. | reverse complement strand
TTGGCGATTTCATCGTCGGTGAGCTGGCTCATTGGCGGCATCACCGAGTTGTAGTCCTGGCCATTGACCTTGACTGGACCGGTCAGCCCGTTGAGCACGATGGCGATCAGCTCCTGATTGCTGCGCGCCGTCAAGTAATCGGATTTTGCCAACGGCGGGAATACGCCAGCTAGGCCGGCGCCATTGTCCTGATGGCAGACCGAACAGGTGCCTGCATACAGGGCCTGCCCGGCCTTACTCTGCTGCTCCGGCGTCAGTGTGCCGGCAGCCTTGGATTGTGCGGCTTCAGCAACCGCCGCCATGCTGCCGGCCTTGTCACCTAGATAAGCCGAATCGACCTCCTTGCCGGAGTAAATGTCCTTGTTCTCCGGCCCATCGACTTTAAGGATGCCGAGTGCGCCTTTGTTGAAGGCACGAAAGATCGAGTGATCGACCAGCACATAGCTGCCCGGTACTTCCAGCCGGAAGTCGGCAATCATGGCGCCGCCCGCCGGTACCAAGGTGGTTTGCACGTTCTCCTGATAGCGCGTGCCGCCCTCGTACCAGACCTTGTCGAAGATCTCGCCGATCAGATGGAAGCTCGACACCAGATTCGGCCCGCCATTGCCGACATACAGGCGTACGCTGTCACCGACGCTGGCCTTGATCGCGTTATCGCCGGTGAGCGCGTTTTCCGAGCCATTGAACAGCACATAGGTAGCGTTTTCGTCGATCGCCTTTTGCATATCGAAAGCTTGTAAGCCCTTCTCGCGGAACTTGCCCACGGTATAGAAATCGCCCTGCATCACGTAGAACTCTTTGTCGACTGGCGGCATGCCTTCGGGCGGCTCGACCAAGATCAAACCGTACATGCCGTTCGCCACATGCATTCCGACTGGCGCGGTCGCGCAGTGATAGACAAAAAGGCCCTGATTGAGCGCCTTGAAGGTGAACTGCGAGGAATGACCGGGCGCGGTGAAGCTCGATGCCGCGCCGCCACCGGGACCGGTTACGCCGTGCAGATCGATGTTGTGCGGCATTTTCGAGTCGGGATGATTGTTCAGATGAAATTCGACGGTGTCGCCCTGACGGACGCGGATGAAACTGCCCGGTACGGTGCCGCCGAAAGTCCAGAAGGTGTACGTCGTGCCCTCGGCAATCGGCAATTCCTTTTCGATCACTTCGAGTGTAACGATCACCTTGGCTGGTGCCTTGCGGCCGGTTGCAGGTGGCACATTCGGCGGGCTGGTAAGGACGGCGTTGATCGGCTCACCCTGCGGCGGCCCGAAATCACCTTTGGCCGATCCGCCGGTGTCGACGACGGTCGGTGTGGCGACGGCGGCTGGCTCCAGATCCCGCGCGCGTTCGCTGCACGCGCCGAGCACAAGCAAAATTGCGAATAACAGCCTGACGCTATGACGCTTCATGAGTGCTTCCTCTGGCGCGAAATTGGGGCCAGCAAAGACTGACCGCCCCCGTAAAGGATTGCCTTGACACAGGTCAATAGTTCTAACTCGGTGATGCTTTGGTGCAGTCGCTGTAGCGAGCCATAAATCGAGCGACCTCGCGAAAACCCCATATCTGCGCGACGATTAACCCGCCGTAGCGGCAAGCGCGATGGTCTTAACGTGCATCAATGCGCACGGGGATCTGCTCGCCGAAGCTGTCGGCTACCGCTTGGAGACAACAATGAGCTTGTACGCGCGCGTCCCGCTAATTTCTGCACTGTTGATGGCCGCTCTTGCTTGCAAGTCGGCAAGCGCCGCCGGCACCGATTCGCCGCCGCAGCACCTAGGCTTCGAGTGGAATGCGCGCGCACGTTTCGAGAGTGTCGATGACGCCGCCTTTGCCAAGGACGCGCAGTTACTCAGCGTACGTCAGCGCGCTGGGATACGCCTGCGCGCCAATGCGAACTTTAGCGCGCTGGTCGAAGGCGAGTGGGTGGCGACCGCCGGCAATGACTTCAATAGCGGCGCCAATGGTCACATTGACCGACCTGCGATCATCGATCCACGCGGCGTCGAACTCAACCAGGCGTGGATCGGGTGGAATGATGGCCCCTTCAAGGCCACGCTCGGTCGCCAGCGGATTCTGATCGACAACCAGCGCTGGATTGGCAATTCCGGTTGGCGCCAGAACGAACAGACTTTCGACGCCAGCGTGTTCGAATGGCAGCCGTCGCCCGCGTTCGCGCTGCAGCATGTGTTTTTCGATCGCGTCCATCGCATCAACGGCGACGATGCTCGCGACCCGCTCGCGCGCGAACGCGAATTGTCCTCGCATCTTGTGGATCTGCGTGGCGTGCGCGGGGCGCACAACTGGGGCGCCTACGTTTTGGCGCATGACGACCAGGATGTCGCCGCGGCGTCGACCCGGACCATCGGCGCGCGCTGGAACGGCAAGAACGCCATCGGCGCGCACCCATGGAATTGGCGTATTGAGCTCGCGCAGCAGCAAGACTATGGCGACAACCCGGCGCAGTTCTCACACCGCTACTGGATGCTCGAATCAGGGATCGCCTTCGCTCGCGTGAACTGGCGCGCCGGCTGGGAACACCTCGGCGGCGACGGCCGGCACGCGTTGCAGACACCGCTGGCCACGCTGCATGCCTTCAATGGTTGGGCCGACCGCTTTTTGGTGACGCCGCTCGACGGCCTCGAAGACGTCTATCTGGG
>CAZLSB010000429.1:0-2666 GCA_964561825.1 uncultured Xanthomonas sp. | reverse complement strand
ATGTAGTGGTCGATTGATCCGCGTTGTTGCCACAATTCTGGCTGACGTGCCAGAAGTTGCGTCGAAATTGTTGTTCATCGTCTAATAACGATTCAGGTAAGTAAGGCATACTACGCAGGCTAGAACGATGCGGCATCGGGATCACACGGAGTGATCCGGATTCCTGAGGCTCAATAGAATCACTCTTGGAGAACCCAAATGAAGAAGACGCTGTTGTGCGCCGCCCTTGCGGTGTCAGTACTTGTCCCGCTCGCAGCTTCTGCTGCACCGCGTGAAGAAGGTCAGTGGTACATCTCGCCGAAGGCAGGTTACGGCTGGGCCGATAACGATCGCCGGTCCGACAACGGTCTGCTGCTCGGTCTAGGCCTGGGTTACGTGTTCAAAGAGAACTGGACCATTGAGGGTGAGCTCTCGTACAACCAGTTCGACGAAGATTTCAATGACGGCAAGCCGCTGGAATGGCGCCAGACGGTCCTCTCGGCCACGGTGCGTTACCTGATTGACTACGATGTTGCTCATCCGTATTTCGGCTTCGCTTTTGGCGCCGGCCGCAACAAGGAAGAAAGTAACGCGTTTGACGACAGCTGGGGCTACCACATCGGCCCAGTTGCTGGTTTTGAGTGGGATATGACCGACTCTGGCGCGTTCCGTTTTGAAGTCGGCCACAAGTTCACCGATTTCAACAACGACGGTCTGAAGGAAGGCTTCTGGGATACCACCGTTTCGGTAGGGTTCTCCCATTACTTCGGTGGTTCCGAATCGGCCCCCGCGCCAGCCCCGGGCTCGCCGCCGATGGCTCCGCCAGTTGCGCCACCGCCGGCGCCGGTTGAGCCGCCAGCACGTCCGTTGCCGGTTTCGATCACGCTGAACGGCGTTAACTTCGACTTCGACAAGTGCACGCTGCGCAGCGACGCAATCGCGATCCTGGATGAAGCCGTGCGCGTTCTGAACGGTAACCAGATCAACGTTGAAGTCGCGGGTCACACCGATGCGGTGGGTACCGATGCCTACAACCAGAAACTGTCGGAATGTCGCGCCAAGGTGGTTGCTGATTACCTGACCGGCAACGGCGTGTCTGGCGCGAAGATCTCGTCAGTCAATGGTTACGGCGAGTCCAGGCCAATCGACACCAACGACACGGCCGAAGGTCGCGCGCGCAATCGGCGTACCGAGCTGAACGTGCAGTAATCGCCCAAGCGATTGCGCTGCGCTGGCAAACAAAGCCCGGCCTTAGTGCCGGGCTTTTTTACGCCTGTTGGTTGCTGCGGTGACTCGTCATCTCGATGATCCGATGTTGTAGTAAGTTGTTGATTGACTGAGGCGCTAAGCATCGACGGTGGGTCCGCGCTGTGCGCGGACTCTTCCTCGGGTCAGCGACCAGAAGCGGTCGATCGATGAAACGCAGGTTGAACCCACACGGCTCAATCCATGCGCGGGGTTCAGGGCCAACAACAGGTGTCTGAAGGACGTTCTCCGGGCTGTTAATATCAGGCAACCCCAAAACGGAGCCCCGATGATGAATCCATTGATCCGTCACGAAGTGCGTGCTTCGGTCAGCGCCGAAGAATGGCAGGCCCGTATTGATCTCGCCGCTTGTTATCGACTGGTTGCGGCCTATGGCTGGGCCGATTTGGTGTTCACCCATATCTCGGCAAAATTGGCCGGCCCAGACGAGTACTTTTTGATCAACCCTTACGGCGCGCTGTTTGAAGAAATCACTGCGTCCAGCTTGGTCAAAGTGGACCTGCACGGGCAAGTCATTGGTGATTCACCCTTTCCGGTTAATCCGGCGGGTTTCACCATTCACAGCGCGATACATGCGGCAAGGCCTGATGTGGCTTGCGTATTGCATACCCACACGGTCAACGGCATTGGTGTATCTGCGCAGCGCGGTGGCGTGTTGCCGATTTCTCAGCAATCGATTTTTGTGCTGGCCAGCCTTGGCTATCACGACTATGAAGGCGTAGCGCTACGCGACGACGAAAAGCCGCGGCTGGTCGCTGATCTGTGTACGAATACCTTTTTGATGCTGCGCAATCACGGCTTGCTGACAGTAGGCGCGTCGATTCCCGACACCTTCCTGGCCATGTATATCTTCGAGACCGCGTGCGCCATTCAGCTGCGTGCCCAAGCGGGTGGTTCGGAATTGATCAACGTGCATCCGCAGATCATCGCTGGCGCTCAGGCGCAAGCCGCACAAGTTACCCGCAATCTGGGTGGCGCACTGGCTTGGCCAGCTTTGCTGCGCAAGTTGGATCGTATGGACACCAGTTTCAGGGACTAAGGGCTGGTGAGGAAATAACGTGGACTTTTGGCCGTCGGATTGGGATGCGATGAGCGCGGTGTGGCTCGCCCCACAGGCGAGTCGCAACGAAGCAGCGCGCCCAAGCGGCTGAGCAAAAAGTCCACGTTATTGACGAACGAGCCCTTTCCTCTGTACCAACGGCCAAGTGTGAGAATAGATAGCGCTGCTTAAACTGCACCGCGAGCGCGCCCGCTTTGGTGCGCGCCGTTCAACGCCGGGGAGGGTGGAATGAACGTTCGACTTTTGGTGGGAACCATCGGTTTATTAGGCGCGCTGTTGGCGGGCCCTGCACAAGCGCTGTGTGTAGATAATGTGGTATTGGTGCATGGCAACACGGGTAAACCCGCCGACTTCAACAACA
>CAZLSB010000428.1:0-2676 GCA_964561825.1 uncultured Xanthomonas sp. | reverse complement strand
ATCGGAGCGAAAGTCCCACTCAGTTTGATGCGCGAATAAGCGCGCCGGGGCGACCAAGACTCTCACCAAACATGCAGTACGTCATTGATCAGCAAAAACGCGCAGCTTTAGTGGGTTCGGCTTTGTCGCAACGCTGTTGCGGTTGCTGTTCGCCGTGCTTGGCGCCAAGCTTGCACAGCGCGGGAAAAGCCGAAGTAGAAGCGTTTGGACAAGTCCAAACCCACGAAAAGCGACCACCCGGGACTGTACGGAGCTTGCTCCGCTGCTCTTGCCTTGCTATTGAAAATCGAAATCCCCTATCCATCCTACCCATGAATCCGAATCTAATCCGTGGTCTATATGCGCTGGTAGATACCACCTGGCTGGCTCCCGATCGTTTGGTCGACGCCAGCGCGGCGTCCATTCGTGGTGGCGCGCGTCTGATTCAATATCGTGACAAAAGCGCTAATCCCAATGAATTGGCCGAGCGCGCGCGTGCGGTGTTCCGGGTTTGCCGGCAGATGGGCGCCGTGTTTATCGTCAATGACAATGTGGATTTGGCCGATGAATTGTTGGCGCACGGCGTGCACTTGGGTGAACACGACTCCACGATCGGCGCAGCGCGCGCACGGCTGGGCCCATTGGCGATCATCGGTGCCTCTTGCTACAACAGCGTGGTCAACGCGCAACGGGCTGCCGATGCGGGCGCCAGTTATTTGGCGTTTGGCGCGTTTTTTCCGTCGGCAACCAAGACTCACACGCGCCAAGCTGAGCCCGTGTTACTGCGCAAAGCCCGTGCGCTGGGACTGCCGCTGGTCGCAATTGGCGGCATTACGTCCGACAATGCCGCCGAATTGATCGCCGACGGCGCTAACGCGATCGCCGTGGCGGGCGGTTTGTTCGCCAGCGGTGACATCGAAGCCAATGCACGTCGCTACGCGGCGCTGTTTGAGCACGAGTAACCTAGCGCGGTCCGCCAATCTCTAAACTCGCCACTTGTAAAGCAACCGTTCAAGTATGTGCGCTAAGCATTGGATATGTAACAAAATCACTTGTCAGCGGTGGTCGATATGCGGTCCAATGGCGGGATTGGAGCAGAGAAGTCCGTGAACATGTTTCGAGCGCTGTGTTTGTTGCTCATCTGTGTCGCTAGCGCAGCCTCAGCAACTGAGGTGAAGTCGGTGCGCGTGCGCGTTGGCAGCGACTACACGCGGGCCATGATCGAGTTGACCGACGCCGCCGACTACCGCGTTTTCACGCTCGCTAATCCCGATCGTTTGGTCGTAGATATGATGCATACGCGTTTGCGCAGCAATGTCGATGGTGCAGGTCGTGGACTGGTGCGCAGCGTGCGTTCAGGTCAGCCCGAGCCGAATCGACTGCGCATCGTGTTTGATCTTACCGAGCCGGTGCGGCCGAAGAGCTTCATGCTTGATCCGGCCAGCCGTGCGCGGCATCGCCTAGTCGTCGACATGGTCAAGGCCAGCACGCCGGAAGAGCCGGCGCGCAGTGTTGTCACGCTGCCGTCTGCTGAACAGCGCAAAGTTGTGGTCGCCATTGATGCCGGTCACGGCGGTGCTGATCCGGGCGCAGTCGGCGCCGCTGGCACCCATGAAAAGCACATCACACTGAAGGTGGCGCAGTTGCTGGCTGCCCGCATTGATGCGGAACCGGGCATGCGCGCGGTGCTGATTCGGGATGACGACACTTTTATTCCTTTGCACAAACGCTTTCAGAAAGCGCGCGATGAAAAAGCCGATTTGTTCGTGTCGATCCACGCCGACGCGGCGCTCAATCGTTCGGCGCGCGGCTCGTCGGTCTACATGCTGAGTACGCGAGGCGCCTCAAACGAGGCGGCGCGTTATCTGGCCGAGCGTGAAAATGGCGCCGATCTGGTCGGCGGTGTGTCTTTGGGTGGCAAAGATCAAATGCTCGCCGCAGTGCTGCTGGATTTGTCGCAAGGAGCCACTCTTGAAGCCAGCGCGATGGCCGCCGAACACGTGCTTGGTGCGTTGACGCGCATGGGCAAAGCGCATAAACGCTACGTGGAGCGCGCTAACTTCGTGGTGTTGCGCTCCCCTGATGTACCATCGGTGCTGGTCGAAACCGGCTTCATCAGCAATCCGGACGAAGAGAAGAAGCTCAACGATCCGCAACATCGGGTTCGAGTTGCTGAGGCGGTGATGTTGGGTGTTCGCGATTATTTTCATACCGCGCCACCGCCGGGCACCTGGATTGCGGCGAATGCCAGAAGCCGGGCGCATGTGGTCGCGCGCGGTGAAACACTCAGCGAGATTGCATCGCGCCACGGCGTGTCGGTCAGCAAGATTCGCCAAGTGAATGCGCTGAACAGCGATATCGTGCGAGTCGGCGTAGTTTTGAAGATTCCGACGGCGTCCTAAACGATCCCACCATGTTCGACCCGCCCGCGCTCAGATTCTCGATCGCAGCCTGGTCGGCATGGGCGCCGGGTCTGACCGACGCAGCCGCTTGGCGCGCTTGGGCGACGTCCGCGACGCTTCCGGTAGGCGGTGAGCGCCCCGAATTGTCGTCTTTCCCGCCCTTGCTGCGCCGCCGCGCGGAGCGTTTAGCGCGCATGGCGCTGCACACCGCGCTGGCACTGCGCTCTGAGCCGGTGCACGCGCCCTCGCCAATTTCATGTGCGGTTTTCCGACGCTCGACGTTTTTTGCTACCGA
>CAZLSB010000427.1:0-2686 GCA_964561825.1 uncultured Xanthomonas sp. | reverse complement strand
TTCCGCCTACGAAGCGCGGTTTAAAATGAGACGGCTTCGTTGATGTAGCGATTTCAAGCCTACTATAAGTTGAAAAATTCTGCGTGGGGATATTCGGATTCTGAAGTAATTATTTCCTTCACTACTAAATTTGCCAATCATATTTAATTTTCTTTCACCTTCCAGGCCGGCTGGGTCTCGCATATTGATTCAATGCTAAACCCTATCCTCACTTTACTCCCCAGAAAATGAATGTGATCCCTGAATTGTATTTGTTTTACCTACAAAAAGGTATTCGAATTTTTTAGAAATTAATTTGCGCCACTCCAAAAGTCGGGAAAATATAAAATACAGCGTCATTGCGGGTATGATGCAATCTTTTCTTTCGTGTTGAAAATAAATAAAAAGATTGCTTCGGTCGTGCTTCTCTAGCAATGACAACTTCGAAGGAAACAACGTTCATTCTGTACAGGCGCTAATTATTGGTTAATACCAATACCCAATCTAATTCATTGGACGTTTGAGGCGGCTCAAATTCTGCTATCAATCCAGTATTTTTTAATAATAATTTATTTGTGATTGTTCCGTTCCGTGGATTAAACCAACTATAGAATACTTGATTTCCTGATATTTTTTTTAATGATACTTTAAATTTGTTTTGTGCAGGGTTGTATATTAAAACGACAGAACCATTGCTGGCTCTTAAACTTGCAATATAACCGGTGCTTAAAAAATTATTATTCGTTATTACATTTCTGTCTGGCTGTAATAAGTCTAAACCATATTTTTCAATTAGTTTTCTCAAATAACCCATTTGAATACTTCCGGAACTAACTATTTCCTTTTGCCAGCAATTTCTAATAGCGATAGGTGAATAGTCTCCCTTTTCCCAAAAGCACCATACACTACCGTTGCCATAGGTATGGCCAAAAGCCCCGGCAAACACTGACCAATATGCAGCAGTACGCACATCATACTCATTAAAATATCCATGTGGGATAAGCGAATCTGCCATATCGTATGGGTTTTCTCTGTATGCACCATCAACATTGATTTCCCAAAAACGAACCGGAATATTTTCATAACGTGGTTCGCCATCTATAGTAGGCTTTACAGGTGTTAAACAATAATTATTTAAAGAATATAAATAATTAGGAACTTTTCTATCACTGTGTCCTGTTTGTGTCATATTAAAATCAAGCCATTTTTCATCATGAAAAAAACTGGCTGAAGAACAATCTCCTCCCGGATGAAAAGTTATTAAATGCTTATTATTTTCACCTTCCTTTAAGCCACTTACCAGTGAATTGATAATTTCATAATGATGTATATTTTCCGGGTTTCTGTCTCCTCCCATAATCCACACAATATTCCATTGGTTTTTGTACCGTTTCCCCAAATATTTTCCAAATCTAAAAGCCTTCTCTGTTGTAAAAACCAGTTTTTTTTCACCCAATGGAATATAATCCCATGTATCGCCCCATGATGGTAGCATGGCTATATAGATACCCAAACCCGCTGCTTTATTTAAAACATAATCCAGTAACTCAAAATATTTTTCATTAGGCTTATCTAAATCATTATTTATTATTGGAAGCTCACCAATTTTATTAGGTGTTTTAAGTCCATTCAGTTCAGGCATTATAACAAGTTGAATTACGTTAAACCCTTGTTTAAAACGTGTTTCAAGATACAAGTCAACATCGTTTCTTGAAAGCTTATGTAATAGTTGCCATCCGGTGTCGCCCATCCAAAAAAAAGGTTTACCGTTTTCATACTCTAAATACCTCCCATTTGGCGCTATTTTAATGGGTAATTGTGGGTTTAAAAACTGGCTAAATGCTGTTTGATAAGCAACTAGAAAAAACAATAAAAGATATGTTTTGAAATGATTTTTCATTTCTAATACGTGTATTAAAAATTTCATATAAAATTGATACGGTTTTTCAGTAAGATACTTTGAAAGTAATACGTAATTGTGAAAATGGACTAACCCCTTATAACTTGTGTTAATTTTAGAGTTACTTTTTGATTATTTTACTTAGGAAAAGTTTGTTCCCTGATTGTACTAATAACATATACATACCAGAATTCAGGCTACTTAACTCAAGTGTAATATCACTTTTTTCATAAAGGCCCGACTTTAATACTTCGCTTTTCATCACCTTACCCGTAAGGTCGAACATGTTGATACGAACATCATCGTTGCCGGATACTTCACTTAAATTTAAATGAAGTACGTTGCTTGTAACAGGGTTAGGATACACCATTAAAGTGCCGTTTTGCGACTCACTGCTAACACTAGTAGTATTAGCTGTTTCTCTAGCATTCCTAGCGTTTGTCGATGCAAACAACGATGCATAATAGTTACCCATTTTTGTGTAACCAGCAGTGGTTGGGTGTAATTGGTCGCTGCTGATATCTGCTGCCAAATTCCAGGCGATGCCCGTGCGTACGTTAGCCAAATAACATTTGCGACCTTGGCCTACATAATTGCTTATTATAGCAGGAATTGCATTACTCCAAGGAGAAGGAGCATTAAGTCCTTCCCATGCTATTGGCGTAAGATTACTTACATAAAGTTTAACATTTGGATTTGTTGCAAAAATCTTTCCTATCAGCCCATCTAATTTAGCAGCGGCTGGACTTTCAGGGTCTTTTTTGGCAAAGTGTTTTTCATCTTCTGTTAAAAAGCCTCTTGTTACCA
>CAZLSB010000426.1:0-2690 GCA_964561825.1 uncultured Xanthomonas sp. | reverse complement strand
CGGAGCACTGTCACGTAGCCCTGCGGGCAACGTGACCTACGATTTTTTTACTCCCAATCGGAGCGAAAGTCCCACTCAGTTTGATGCGCGAATAAGCGCGCCGGGGCGACCGGGTCCCGCACAGTTATTGCCGATCGGGCCGCGTTCTGCAAGGAGCGCCCCGTCAGGCCGCGCAGCGGCCGGTAGTTGCCGGGGGAAACAAGAACCGTTCACGAAAACTAACGCCTGCCTTGAGGTTTACCCTTAAGGTGAAACGGTTGAGTCGCAACCACACATTAAGTCCAATAGCGGAAGGGTTAAAGTGGGCCTTGAGCGGCGTTGCCACCCTGGCCATGAGCGCCGGCGACCAAGCGTCGACCGCAACTGGAACCACTGACGCGACAGGGTTTCAGCATCGGCTCCAACGGTTTCCCCAACATTGGCGTACAAAATGTGTTCAACGTAATGCCGGATGACAACCCCCTGGGGCGCCTTAGTGGCCGGTGCGGAGTACCCCGTACGGATTCAACGGCGGCTTTTACTACGCGCGCATTGCCTGGAAGTTGGAGGTCGGAGCGCGCTTGCGGGGTGGTCTTGCGCAAGGCGGTGAAGGATGCATATCCATTTTTTTTGCTAGAAACTTCAGTCGACCGCGTCTCACGTACTGGCCGGCGCGGCCCGGCGACTGCTTTCCAAACCCGCACAACCGTTATACTTTTGCATTCGATCCGTGGCGGGCGTGCGATGGGCGATATCAGCGTACTAATTCAACGCGCCTGCGGCGGCGATCAGGCCGCTTCCGATCAGCTGTTTACCGCGCTCTATGCGGATTTGCGCAAATTGGCCGCGCGCCAGCTCGGGCGGGTATTTAACGATGGCTTGAACGCCACATCGTTGGTGCACGAGGCCTATTTTCGGTTGGCCAAGCCAAAGGCGCTGGCAGTGGCAGACCGGGCACACTTTTTTGGGGTGGCGGGCTGCGCGATGCGCCAGTTGGTGGTAGACCACGCGCGCCAGCGTCAAGCTGGCAAGCGCGGCGGCGTCGGCCATCGTGATCAGTCGCTTGATGCGCTGGACGAAGCTGCGCTGCCCGCAGCGCTGCGCGACAGCCGCGATACCGACGTATTTGCGCTTGATCAAGCGCTGCAGCAACTCGCTAAGCTTGATCCGCAGCTAACGCGTTTGGTCGAGATGCGCTTTTTCGCCGGCATGGAACTGGCGGAAATCGCTGAGGTTTTGCAGCGCAGCGAACGCTCGCTCAAGCGCGATTGGCGCAAAGCCCGTGCGTTTTTGCACGCGCATTTGCATGAGAGCGATGGCGTGCTGGAGTTGCCGAGATGCCCCTAGGATGAGCGATATTGACCGCAAAAACCAAGCACTCAAACTGTTCGACACGCTGGTTGAATTAAGCGGCGCTGAGCGCGAACCGCGCCTGTTGGCCTTGGCGCAAAGTGATCCGGAGTTGGCGCAAGAGTTGCAGCGCCTATTGGCCGCCGATGCGGCCGAATCGGGTTTGCTCGATCACGGCATAAAGACGGTCGCCAACACCGTGTTCAACGCCCTGCTGGTGGATCAATTCGCACTCAATGCGCTGTGCGCTGGCGCGGCGATAGGCGGTTTTACGCTGTTGCGCCCGCTTGGCGAAGGCGGCATGGGTGAGGTATGGCTCGCCGAGCGCCGACTGGCGCAAGCGCAGGGCGATTTCATCCAGCGAGTGGCGCTTAAGCTGCTTAAGCGCGGCATGGACAGCGATGCTCTGGTGCGGCGTTTTGTGCAAGAGCGCAAAATTTTAGCGGAGCTCAATCACCCTCACATCGCGCGCTTTGTGGATGGCGGGGTGAGCACGGATGGGCGTTTGTATTACGCCATGGAGTTTGTCGAAGGGGTATCAATACAGGAATATGTGCGCCGCAATAAGCTCGACGTGCGCGCCTGCGTGCAATTGATGAGCGCAGTGTGTGACGCGGTGGCACACGCGCAAGCGCACTTGGTGGTACATCGGGACTTGAAACCATCGAACATTCTGGTCGATGAAAACGCCCAGCCGCGGGTTTTGGATTTTGGTATCGCCAAACTGCTGGATAGTTCGGACCCGCAGCAAACCGCAACCGAGCTGCGTGCGATGACGCCGGTCTATGCAGCGCCTGAGCAAATATTGGGCGAGCCGATCAGCACCGCAACCGACGTTTATGCTTTAGGCGTGATTCTGTATCAGCTGTTGACCGAAACTCTGCCGCATCAGCGCAGCGGTGCGCTGATCAGTTTGGCGCAAGAAGTTCGTAAGGAAACCATCCAACGCCCGAGCACTGCGCTGCGCCGCAGCACGGCGAAAACCGGCGAAAAGACCACCAGTATCGAACAGGCGCGCGCGGCGCGCGAAATCGCCGGTGATTTAGACACCGTGTTGCTGATGGCGCTGCGGCAAGAACCAGCACGCCGTTACGCCAATGCAGCGGCACTTGGCAGCGATTTGCGCGCCTGGCTTGCCGATATGCCGGTGGCCGCGCAGGTGGATACGCACAGCTATCGCGTGCGCACTTTTGTGCGGCGCAATCGCGGCTTCGTGGTGAGCATTTCGGCAGTGATCCTCGCGCTCATTGCGGGATTCAGCGCAGCCGTCTGGCAGGCGCAAATTGCGCGCGCACAACTGGCGCGCGCGGAGCAGGCCACGCTGCGCGCGAACGTCGTGCGCGACTTTTTTGTCGCCCGCT
>CAZLSB010000425.1:1622-2691 GCA_964561825.1 uncultured Xanthomonas sp. | reverse complement strand
CAAGCGACGCAGAACCGCTTGGCACTGATGTCCGATGACGCAAAATTCGGTCTCTATGATTGCCGCCTGCTCAAATAGCGATCAGATGGCGTTTCTAACCCGCATGTTTCATAAATTACACGCGCCCTCGCTAGTCTATTGGTCGCGCGAATTCATCAAACATGCGGGCCAAATCAGGGCGCGCTCAATCCAACAATCTGATTGGTCGCAATTGATCAGAGAAATTGTGCGTAATCTGCCAACGGCAAGCGCGTGATGTCGGGCACGCTAACGTCTGGCGCTGGATAGCCGACCACCAGCAGCAGATAGGCCATTTCGTTTTGCGGTCGGCCGAGGATCTCGTTCAAGAAGCCCATTGGGCTGGGCGTGTGGGTCAAGGTGGCTAAACCTGCGCAATGCAGCGCGGCGATCAACATGCCGGTGGCGATGCCGACCGATTCATGTGGGTAATAGCGTTTGACCTTTTCGCCATGATCGTCGCGCCCGTAGCGCTCGTAGAAAATCCCGATCAGCCACGGGGCGATTTCAAGGAAGGGTTTGTCGGCGTCGGTCCCGAGCGGTGCCAGTGCTTGTTTCCATTGCTCGGGGGCACGGTGCTCATAGAAGGCGCGTTCCTCCACTTCGGCCGCGTCGCGGATGCGTCGTTTGATCTCTGCATCTGCCACGGCGACGAAACGCCACGGCTGTTGGTTGGCGCCACTCGGCGCGCTACCGGCGGCACGCAGGCAGTGTTCGATAATGTTGCGCGACACCGGGCGAGCGGAAAAGTCGCGCACCGAGCGGCGGCGATGCAGCTCGTCGGCGAAGGCCGCGGCGCGGGCGAGCATCTCGGTCTCGGGCAGTTCTTCGTAGCTACTCCACGGAATGCGTTGCGGTGCGGACATCGGCGGCATCGGTGTTTGGGGGCGTTGCAGCAGACACTGACCGATGGGCTGGCGTCAATTGGTCTCCTCAGCGGGGGGTGCGAGCCAAACTGAAGTAGTCAGCCTTGATGCAGGTGCAGAGCAACGCTCGGATCAAGAACAGAAACTCACCGTGCAGGAAAAGCCCCAGCGCACAGCGCCGGCCC
>CAZLSB010000425.1:0-1522 GCA_964561825.1 uncultured Xanthomonas sp. | reverse complement strand
GACCTGAGCCTTTGGTGGGTTCGATCTGCGATCGAACGTTTCTCCCCACCCTGCAGGAAAAGCGTCAGCGCACAGCGCCGACTCACCAGAATCTGCTGTCTTGTCTCCCATCGTTTGATTCCGGCTGGCGAAATGACAGCGTCCAGGGATCACCACATCAGCTTGACTCGCACGCCATCAGCGGCGCTCCAGCTGCGTGGCGATTGCCCGCCGTAATGGCTGAACGCACGCGCCAGAGCTCATCAAAACCAGATGGATCTATTTTTGCCCGGATTATGATCGCCGCGCGGGCGGTTTCTCGTAGATGTTCAGTAAGGCCCACGCCGGCCGGTAACGCCGCCCGCCGCCGGCGTCGATCCAGTCTAAGCTAAGGGCTCGGCTGCGCAGATCATTGCGAAGCGCGACTTTCCGCCCCAGACTGCCCACATGCCGGTTGGGGGAAACTGCCGCCGAGTTTTAGCTGCAGTCGAGCTATCACATTTCTGCACGGAGCCATGCATGGGTGCTGAAACGCCGGCCTCCGGACTAGAAATAGCCGCGCAACGCCGGCGACTTTTACCCGTATTTGCTGCAGCTGGCCGCAGCTGGACGGTCGGCGACGTGCTGGCGATTGCGCCGCACGTCGCCGAGCTGAAGCGAGTCCCCGCAACTGCGGTAGTTGCGATTAACGATGCGGCGGTGGATGTCGCGGTCACCGAGTTTCGCTATGCGCATGACTTGGTCAGCGCCGAGGAGTGCCTAAGCTGGCTGGCGACGCGCGAGCTCAGCTTCGCCGAACTGCGCGCCAGCGTGCGGCGAAGGCTGGGCCAGACTCCGGCGCCTTCGACGGCGACCGCGCAGATCGACCAATTGCTTGACAAAGAGTTTAGCCAAGCCGCGCGCGCACTCGCGGCGCGTATCGGTGCGGCGATCGAAGCGCAGACCCTGCCGGAATCGGCGCCGGCCTGGCCTGAACTTGAGGCCGGCTATCAGGCCTTTGTGTCGGCCACCACCACGCCGGCGGCGCGCACCCGCGTGCTGACCACGGACCGCTTGAACTGGTTGCAAGTGGAATGCGAGGTCATTGAGTTCGATCAGCTCGACGCCGCGCGCGAGGCGCGTCACTGCGTGGACGACGGACAAAGCTTGACCGAGATCGCGGCGATGGGAGGCTTCGCCCACCGCAGCGGCCGCTGGCTGGTGTCGGCGCTGCCCAAAAACTGGTCGCAGGCCTTGTTCCAAATCCGCCCGGGGCTGGTCACCCAGCCAATCGCTGAGGGTGAACGCCTGCTGCTACTCGGGTTTACGCGACTGATCGAACCGAGCCTGACCGATCCCGAGATCGTCGCCGGCATCGATGAGGCCATTCTGCAACCCGCGCTGCAAGCGCTGCTAACGCGCCACGTCGAATGGCTCTTGCCAGGACTGAAATTTTCTAAATCAGCGTGATCTGTGCCGCCGCGCCACCGCGTACCCAATGACAGGACGAGAACGCGCTCGTCTTGCACCGAATTGGCAGACAAAGTGATGAGCAGCAACGCCG
>CAZLSB010000424.1:0-2712 GCA_964561825.1 uncultured Xanthomonas sp. | reverse complement strand
TCAAACGAACGACATCCGCCCCGGCTTCAATGACTTTGGCAAGCATGCCGGGGCGATCGGTGGACGGTCCGAGCGTGGCGATGATCTTGGTGCGACGGCTATGTGCCATGGGTGGTGAGTCTCTTTTCTTAGAGCCAAGACTCTAGCAGCCTGTCGAACACGAATGAAATCGGCTGCAAACCAATTCAAAGCGACAATCCGTCACGGTCTCGTCGACATCAGGTACAGCTGGCGACGCTTAGAATTGGCTGCAATGGATAGCGGAGTGGTAAGTGCATGAGCGCCTCGCCGGAACTGATCAACGCCTTTGTCGACAAAGCCAAGGGCGTGCTGGTCGAAACCCACCGTTTGTCGGCCGGCGAGTGGGACTCAGCGCAGGCGGCTCGTCATCAGGATGATTTGAGCAGCCTGGCCGATTACGCCGGCAATTTGGGGCTCGACGACGCCAACTCCGCAGTGCTCGATTTGTATGCCTACGTCAGCGTGTTTACCGAAGGCACCGCCAAACCCAATTCGGCGCAACGCACTGAATTATTGAGACTGGCCCACGATGCCCAGGCGGTGGTGGTGGCAATGGCGCCGCACGTCGGTGCAACCGACGGCGCAGTGGTCTACTTGTTGGCACCCAGTCTGTCGCCCCCTAGTGGTTTAGCCGCGGCCTTGCGCCAAGAAGGCATGCATCTGGCCATCTTCCATGATGGCGACAACTTTGCTGAGGCGATTAAACGACGCCTGCCGCAGGCCATTTTGGTGGAATCAACCTTTGTCAGTTCGGCGACTGAATTATTGGACGGTCTGGCGCCCAACTTTCCCGAAGCCACCCGTTTGCCGTTGATAGGCATCGACAATGGTGATCCTGGCGCGCGGCTGCAAGCACTGGTGGGTGGCGCTGATTTGTTTATTGGTCGTTTGGACGATTCCAGCGTAGGTGCACAGATCAAGGAATTGCTTGCCACGCAAAGCAGCGAGCCATTTCGGGTCCTGGTGGTGGATGACGACCGCCAGATGTGTACCTACTGCGAGTCCATTTTGACCCGTGCCGGCATGCGCGTGGAAACCACCATGGACGCCGTCACGGTGATCGAGCGGGTGCGCGTGTTTAAGCCGGATCTGGTGCTGATGGACTTATATTTGCCCGGCGTGGATGGCCTGACCTTGACCGCACAACTGCGCCAGCAGGCCGATGCGGTGGTCTTGCCGATTGTATTTCTGTCCGGTGAACAAAGTGAAGAAGCGCGTTTTCAGGCCATTCAAGTCGGTGGCGATGATTTCCTGACCAAACCCATCCGGCCACGCCATTTGGTGGCCGCGGTGCGCAGCCGCATCAAACGCGTTCGTACCCTCGGCAAACAACTGGCGCGCCGGCCCGGCGATGCCAAGGGCCACATGCGGCGTGGCGCTTTTTTGGATCATTTACAAGAGGTCAAACGGCGCCCAGCCACCGGCAGTGTCGCGCTGTTGGTCATTACTGTCGATCAGGGCGACGACTTGCAGGAACGATTGACGCTGTCTAGCGCGCATGAATTGGAGCAAGCCGTGGCGCTGCGTTTGGCGCAGAGTTTCAGCGAGGCGGACCGCTATGGTCTGATTCAGGAATTCGGTTTTGGCGTGGTCGTGGAGCGCGCGCATCGCGACGATCTGCTGCCACTCGCCGAGGAGTTACGACGCCGCATATTTGAACCGCCTTTCAAGGTGGATGGCCAGGACAAGCAGCTGACGGTGAGCGTCGGCTTGGCGCTGATGCCACGCGCCGAACGCAATGTGGATGACTGGATCGGCGCCGCCTACGCCGCCGCGCGCACCGCCGGCCGCTTGGGGGGCAACCGGGTAGAGGGCATTTTGTCCGAATCGACCGCCGGCCTGTCACCGGAACGCTTGATGCGCATTCGCGAACTGCTGCGCGATGGCACCAACAAGAGTGGCATGGCGATTGATTTTCAGCCTTTAATTCCCTTGCGTGGCACCGAAACTGGTCGTTATGCCATGCTGATGCGGCTACGCGATCCCAAAGATCCCTTGCTCGGTATCAGCCGCAACGAGTTTGTGCCCGTCGCGCGTGAACTCAAGCTGCAAGCGGGCATTGACCGCATGCTGCTAACCCACGCGCTGCGCGCGCTAGACGATCAACGCACGCGCAATCGGGTCACCGATTTGTTGGTGCCGATGGATTTTCTCTCGATTGATCGTGAGCAGCTGGCTTGGATACAGGGCGAGTTGGGTCGCAACAAACATGTCGATCAGCGCCTGACACTGGAATTTGAGTCCGCCTCGTTGACTGAATCGGGTCACGCCAGCCGCTTGCTCGAACGCCTGCGCGCGGATGACGTGCGCATTGGCGCGGTGGAACGCTCCGGTCGCCTAGCCCAAGTCGCAGAATTGGCGAAACTGCCTTTGAATGTCATGCGGCTGCCAGCAGCCAGCTTGCAAGCCGCCGAACCGACGCTGATCGGCCCCATCATGAGTGAGTGGTTCAAAGGCGGCCGCGAGTTGATCGCCGAAGATGTGCGCGATTTGGGCGCCATTGCACGTTTCTGGAACCTCGGCGTGGATTATCTGCAAGGCGACGCATTAGCCACCGCCAGCCCGCGCCTGGATTTTGATTTCTCCGAGATCAACTTGGGCTAAGGGCATCGCGGCGCGCTGCATTTTGCCTTGTGGGAGTCCCGGTCGCCCCGGCGCGCTTATTCGCGCATCAAACTGAGTGGGACTTTC
>CAZLSB010000423.1:0-2725 GCA_964561825.1 uncultured Xanthomonas sp. | reverse complement strand
CCGTGTACGCAATTTTGTTGGCTATTCCTCTATTAGGTGAACAGCGCGAATTGTCGGTGCAGTTCTATCTGGGCGTGGCGATTATTGTGTTGGCCGTGGTGATTCATCCGTGGCTCAAATCCGCAAAGTAGCTCATGTGGGCCTAACTGACACGCAGCGCCGCCCACATCAGCTTCTGCAACACGGCTTGCGCTGACGCTGCCAATGCTGGATCAAATTCTTGCGGGTTTGTTTCATCTAAATAGCTGCTCTGGGCCATTTCCATCTGCACGGCGCTGATCGAATATTCGGGCTGACCATAATGTCGGGTGATGTAGCCACCCTTGAATCGACCATTGATCACGTACGACTGGCCACTGTTTTGCATGACCGAATGCAGCACCGTTTGCACCTCGGCTGTGCAACTCGCACCGTCTGCAGTGCCGATATTGAAGTCCGGCAATCGGCCGTCAAAAAACATCGGGCTCACGCTGCGAATCGAATGCCCTTCCCACAGCAAAACACGCCCATGCAGCGCGCGAATCTGGCCCAAGATCGCCTGCAATTGCTGGTGATAGGGCTGCCAGTAATGCGCGACTCGCTGCGCGATGGCCATGTCATCTGGCTCTTTGCCGGGCAAGTAAATCGCTGCGCCGGAGAACTGAATACTTGGGCACAAACCCGTCTCGCGCCGACCTGGATACAAGGCCACACCATCAGGCGGTCGATTGAGGTCAACCACATAACGCGACCAGCGCGGTCGCAGCACGTGGGCGCCGAGCGCACGCGCAAAATCGTACAGTCGCGCAACCTGCCAATCCGTATCGGACGAGGAATGCGCCGCTGTCTGCATGTCCGCGGCTACGACTGGCGGAATGGCGCTGCCATCGTGCGGCAAACTAATCAGCAGCGCGGTCGACCCTGGCCAATAACGAAAATGTTCGTCCGCCTGCCAGGGCGCCCACCAATGCTCATCACTCAATCTTGGCATGCAAGGCCTGCGTTTTTATGAAAATCGGGTCGGAGCAAACGGCGCGGGATCGACATTCGGCGCGCGACCGGTGATCAAGTCGGCGACCAACAAGCCAGTCGCGGCCGACATACTCATCCCCAACATGCCGTGGCCGGTCGCCAGCATGAGGTTTCGCTGGCCGGGCGCCGCGCCGATGATCGGCAGATCGTCGCTCGTCATCGGCCGCCAACCGCACCACTCCTCGATCAGATCAGAGCCAATCGGATCAACGACATACTCAGCCGCGCTGCGCACCAGCGCATCCAAGCGCGTGCGGTTCAAGCGATCGTCATATCCAGAGAATTCCATCGTACTGCCGACACGGTAAGTATTGCGCCACGGTGTAATCGCCACGCTGCGTTCGCGACAGACAATCGGAACTTGCGGCGCGCGGCGCGGCACGCTGCTGGTAATCGAATAACCTTTGCCCGGCTGGATAGGCAAGTGCAAATCCAGTTGGCGTGCCAACAGTGGACTCCAGGCGCCTAGTGCCAGCACGACATCCTTTGCCGAATAGTCACCGCGCGAGGTCTGCACGCGATCAATGTGTGCTGCGCCGCGCGCAAAACCGGTGATCGTCGTCTGTGTTTCTATGCGCACCCCCAGCCCACCAACCAAGCGCGTAAGCTCCGCCACGTATCGATCCGGTTTGAACTCGGCATCGATCGGCGTATCAAAACCGCCGATCACCTCGTCGCGCAAGACGGGCTCGCGCGCGCGCAGTGCGGCACCGTCCAGCGCCTGCGCGGCGATCCCAACCGATTGCAAGGCGCGTGGCCACCACTCAAAAGCCGCCAGCGCACCTGCATCGCGGAACACGGTTAAATGGCCGCGCTCGGCAAACTCGCAATCTAAGCGCTCGCTGCGGATCAACTCGCCAAGCAGTCGGCGCGAAGCCAGCAACAGCGCGGCCTTAGCGGCCAGCGCTTGTTCGAAATCCGGCCAATTGCAGCGCTTGGCGAATTGCCACAACCAACGCCACAGGATCGGATCAAAACGCGGCTGGACATAAAACGGCGCGTCACTTTGGACCATCCACGTCAATGCCTGACGCACCATGCCAGGTTTGGCCAGCGGCGGCGCATGGCTGGGCGTGATCGTCCCACAATTGCCGTGCGAGGCACCGCTACCCGGCGTGAGCTGGTCAAGAATGGTCACTTCTCGACCTGCTTTGGCCAGAAAGTACGCACAAGACAAGCCGATTACGCCGGCGCCCAGTACCAAAACTTCGCTTCGTTCTGTCATGGCGCAAGATTCTACGGCAGCGCTGGCGGTTTGATGCGCGAAAAGCAGCAGCGCGACAAGCAGTCAGCGATGCCCAGTCGGCTTCCCAGCTAATGTGATGCGGTTGGCACTATTTCTGCATATGAGTCAGCGAGAGCCGCATCCCCCGGGTCTCGATAGCTCAGGACGGATATGCGAACGACTCCCCAAGAACTCGCATTTGCGTTGCGGTCGCCAAGTTCAGGCCCGCTTGCCGCCGTCGTTTGCGCCCTGGCTGATCTGTTTGAAGACCCCAGCTTCAACCACGGTCACCGGGCGCTGCTCAGCCAACTGCTCGCCGGCAAGGAAATTCCCCAGTTCCTCGCCGAGCGGGCGGCCGAGCGCTTGTCTAGCTACGCCAGCAATTTGGAACAACTGCATGGCGCCATTTACAGCAATGAGCCATTCGCTGAACTCGATACTGAGGCCGGCGTCGAAGTAGCCCGATTGCGCCGCGTCGTTTAACCAAGC
>CAZLSB010000422.1:0-2736 GCA_964561825.1 uncultured Xanthomonas sp. | reverse complement strand
AGAAAGTATATCCGCGATCTTAAAATTTACCCTGAAGAAATAACAAAATTAAAAGGCAAGCATCGGTCTGTATAAAGAGTCATAGCTCTCCCGAAAGCTATCGGCAGGCTAGAGCACTTGACTCACAATCAAGGAGTCGCTGGATCCTACCCTCCCGATAGCCATCGGGAGGGCCCACTTTTTCACAATATATTACATTAAGTAGCTGCCTTTTTGCTGAATGAGTTTGATACTATTTTAAGACAAGAATTAGCTTCAATTCAATGTACAAGGCAATAAAATGGATTACCAAATCATTAGACCCATTGACTACTCTCTCATAAATAAGCATGCCAGCGTATTGCTATCATTTGGGTTGCTTTTGGAACACAGCTATGAAAATAGTTCTCCAAGCGAACTAAAATTACCCGTTGGAAAATTTGAACAAATTCAATCCATTCTTAATCAATACAACATAATAGCACCTTCAATTAAAGATTCAATTTTTTGGGTATCCCATTGGGTTGAAATTGGAGATTACATTAAGAAAACTGAGCAAGTTTTCACAGAAAATTCGCCTAAGCAGAATAATAAGGCTTTAGGAAACCAAACTAATAAAACTTAAGAATTCTAAGGTTGTAAAAAAACTATTTGAGGTAGTTAAAGGCGTCACCTATAAACATCAATTATTTTCTGAAGATAAAATTGACAGAAATCGTGATTTAAACTTTGTGAAGGTAAAAAATCAATCATTCTTATCCACTTATCGAGCCAGATCGATATTGTTCTATTTGAATTGTTTAGGCCAAATCTCTGCGAGGAAAAATCACTATCAATAAGTGCAATGCTTTTGCAAGTAAATGGGTATACATTCTATTCAAAAAAAGGTATTCAGAAAGATGTACTCGACAAAAACTTCTCTCCCGATAAGATCCCGAAAGAATTAAAGCAGCTTATCAAGGCGTACAAGAAATCTCATATGTAGTTCTTGGGCTATTGATTTTACTTAAAAAGATTGATAAAAGGAATTTTGCCGAGGTATTTTTTTTGAGGTTGGGCTATTTCTTTCACATTTTCAAGATCCTCAAACGAAAGTCTATTTCTTCTTCTCTTTTATCTTGTACTCGAAGCCAATACGAATGGAAGTGTTTTTAGTTTGAGGGAAATGTTTCATATCAAGAACATTGTACAGAAACTGTGCTTGACCATTGAATCGATTACTGATTCTGTAGGTTCTAAATAGTCCTGCATTTAATCTAAACTGCCATAAGCCTCTGTCTTCATCAGCTGGAAATTTATATCGTAAAATTGCTTCTGGCGAATAACGTAACCACTCTCCTTCTGTATGTAAATAGAAATTTCCGCGCCAGCGCAAATCATTAAAAATTCGAAACCCATGAACTTCATCATAACGAATGGATGGGTCTTTTACGGAAATTGCCGTTCGCCAAAATGCTCCTATTCCGGGGCGAAAGCGGCCGCTCAGTTTGTATGAGAAGTAAGGCGCAAAATCAATTGCAGCCTTGTCACTTTTAAAAAATTGCAGACCTATACCAGGTATAATCCGATCGCGAAAAGGTTTGCCTTTCATTTCATTCGGCACATGCTTGGGCAGGTAGCGGCTATCAGGAATTGTCTTGTACTTTTTCTTGAGCTTATCCAATTGGGCAACACCTGCCTTCAATTTATCCTCTTGACCAGCAAAATAATCTGGTAACTGTTCCTTAGCTGCCTCTTTAACTTTGCTCTCTAGTTCCTTAGTGTCTTTGACGTTAGATACCATGTCTTGATATTGCTGCAACATATTTTTGGTGGCAGCAAATTTCTGCTGATCTTCGCTGAACTCTTTTACCTCACCAACCTGCATCGCTGCATTTTCAAGTTCTTTTGGGAGTTCTTCAACTTTTTCCAGATTCCCTGAGCCAATCTCTTTTATCTCTTCTTTGTATTGGTCTGCCTTGCTGGTTATCTCACCAACCTTGGCTACCTGTCCTTTGAACCTATCTATATCTTTACTGATATCAAGTTCATTGACCTTATCCTTAGGCAGCTGTTGGAGGTTATTCACTTTGCCATTAAGTTGATCTAGTTCTCCGGTAAGTCCTGATTTTGGGATTTCTGTTTTTGGTAAGTTTATGTCAAGAGAAGAAGACGAAGGTATTGTTGCGTTTTTTAAACCCGGACTTGCTGGCATACTGAAAGGCAATTGTGTCTTTATATCCATTAGCGGATTGTCTGCTTGCAATCCGAGTGGATTACTACCCATGCTTACTGAATCTCGAAACGAAAGCTTTTGATTTATCTTCTGTTGAAGGGACTCTATCTTTTTAGAGATACTCAATTGAACACTGTCACCTGACCCCTGAATGCTTTTCAGTTTCCCTGCTAAACTGCTATTGATACTATCAGTTTGGTTAAACTTAAATTTTTGTTGAAGCCTGCCTTGCAAGCTATCAAGCTTTCGCTCATACTTTGCTGTTGGCAGTTTTAATGACTGCAGGCTATCTATCTTTTGGTTTGTCTTAGTTATAATCGAATCAATTTTATTTAATTCAACAAATGACAACGTATCAAGACCTTTGGGAGTTATTAAAGCATCAAAACGATGAATGTTAAGGCTATCCAGCTTAGCAGTAAGAAGACTATCTTTTTTAGACAAAGACAATTGTGCAACTGAAGTTAACTGACAGCACAGAAGTAAAACCAATATAGAAATTCCCTTTTTCATTATCTTGCCTGGGCAACGACTGCCGCTAA
>CAZLSB010000421.1:0-2767 GCA_964561825.1 uncultured Xanthomonas sp. | reverse complement strand
CACTTCGCTCAATCTTCGCGGGTGACCTTCAGCACCTCTTCTACTGAAGTAATTCCCGCGACACATTTGCGCCAGCCGTCGTCAATAATGCCGGGGCTGGAGCGGCGCGCAATGCGGTCAAGTTCGAGTTCACCGGCTTTGTCGTGGATCGCCTGGCGCATCGCTTCGTCCAGCGCGACCAGTTCGTACACGCCGGTGCGACCCTTGTAGCCGCCGTTTTTTTGCACCGGGCTGGCTGGACGCCAGAGCAACTGACTGGCGCCAGGATGGGCCAGCGCGCTGAGCTCGGCGGCGCTCGGTTGATATTGCTCGCGCAGGCTGGGATCAAGCACGCGCACCAGACGCTGAGCGAGCACGCCGATCAAACTAGACGACAACAAAAACGGCTCAATCCCCATATCACGCAGTCGGGTCACGGCGCCAACGGCGGTGTTGGTGTGCAAGGTCGACAGCACCAGATGGCCGGTCAGCGATGACTGCACGGCGATCTCAGCGGTTTCCAGATCGCGGATTTCGCCGACCATGACGACGTCCGGATCCTGCCGCAAAATGGCGCGCAAGCCGCGCGCAAAGGTCATGTCGACTTTGGTGTTGACTTGCATCTGGCCGACGCCATCAATGTAGTACTCGATGGGGTCTTCCACCGTCATGATGTTGCGGCTCTTGTCATTGAGCTGCATGAGCGCCGCGTACAGCGTGGTGGTTTTGCCCGATCCCGTCGGGCCGGTGACCAGCAAAATGCCGTGCGGACGGCGGATCAGCTCATCTAAACGGCCGCGCGTGGCCTCGTCCATACCCAGTTCGGTAAGGTTCAAGCGACCGGCCTGTTTGTCGAGCAAACGCAGCACCACGCGCTCGCCAAAACTGGCTGGAATGGTCGATACGCGCACGTCCACCGGTCGCCCGGCGATGCGCAAGCCAATGCGGCCGTCCTGTGGCAGACGTTTTTCGGCGATATCCAGCTTGGCCATCACCTTGATGCGACTGACCACCGGCTGGGCGATCGATTTTTGCGGGCTCAATACCTCACGCAATATGCCATCCACGCGAAAACGCACGACCAGTCGGTTCTCGTAGGGCTCGATATGAATATCGGAGGCATTTTCGCGCACCGCTTCGGCGAGTAGCGCGTTGATCAATCGAATGATCGGCGCGTCGTCCTCGCTCTCCATCAAATCGGTGGGCTCGGGCAGTTCGTCCGCGAGTTGTTTCAAGTCCAGGCGCTGATCAATATCCGCCGCCATCGAGCGCGAGTCCTCACCACCCGCTTCGTAGAGTTCCTGCAGCAGCGCCTCAAAACGCTCGACGCTGACTTTTTCGAGTGTTAGCGGCACCGCCAAAAAGCGCCGCAATTCCAGCAGCGCCTCCGGTTTGACGTCCGGTCGGCAGGCAATACGCGCCTTGGCGCCCGCCAAACCGAGCACGGCTACACCATGCTTGCGGGCAAAGCCAAATGGAAGTCTGGGTAATGAGGTCATTGGCTGCCGATCGCGTGTGTTAACCGCTGATTCTCCACGATCGGATGGTTCAATGCAGCGTGCGCGGTGGTTCGTCGTCCGGCGGGCGCCGGGTTGGAAACGCGATGATCACGCCGCGTTGCGGTGCGCTCGGTCCGTCCCAAATCGGTTTGACATCAATCGGCGGCGGCGGCTCCAGCGGGTCTACGCCCAAACGCGTTGAGCCGTCTTCGTCGTCTTCGGATTCGTCTTCCCAACTGTAGCGGCGTTGTGCCGGCAGCGGATCGAGCTTGCGAAACAGCACGGCGGCGAGCACGCCGGTCAATAGCCCTGCGCCATGAAACTCAAAGCTGATCCCCGCCTCGCGTGGTAAAAATCCATACAGCATTGATCCGTATAGAAAAAACACAACCAGCGCGATAGCCAGCGTGACCCGGTCGCGGCGCAGCGCGCCCAACACAAAGAGAAAGCTCATCAACCCGTGGGTGACCCCGCTGACACCGATATGCAGGGATTCGCGGCCAAAGATCCACACCAGAATGCCGCTTAAGATCCAAATCAGCGGCACCGCTTTGAAAGTCGCACGCGGTACCGCGTAGATGCCGAGTGCCAACAACACAAAGGTTGGCAAGCTGTTGGCCATCAAATGATCGAGCGAGCCATGCACCAACGGCGAACCGAGGATGCCCAGCAGGCCGATTGGCTCGCGCGGCGCCAATCCGAGCAGGGAAAATGGCGTGCCAGCCACCCACTCGGCGAAGGCCACTAGCCATAATAAGCCGACAGCGACCGCGCCCAAGAACACCGCGTTTTCCAAACGTCGCCGATCACGTTTCAGTGCGGCGTCGGTAAATGCCTCATCCGGCAGGGGTCGAATATCCATCGCTAAACTGTGGGGGTCGATGGCGAGAAGGCAAGGGTGTCAGCAAAAAAGTGGCAAGCCGGCGCCTTTTGGGGTTCAACCTTGAAACCTCAGTTGGACGGGGTGGAGTGTGCGGTTATAGATGTGCAGCGCATAAGCGCAATGAGGATGAAAGCCGGCAAGCTTGCGCGGCTTGAACGGCTGGCGACTACGCCGCCAGACCGGCGGAATGCTTGTTCCATTGCAACCAGTTGCAACGCAGCCATGCGCAGCCATGACCGTGCAATCTGCCGCGTAGCGTACTCACCCAATGGGTGAGCGAGTCGAACAGCTGAAAAGTCAAAAGAATCAGCTATGGGCGATGGGAAGCGGTCAACTGAGGTTTCTAGCAGCCTGTCGGACTTTGCGCGTGAGATGCGTTGTGTGGCTTAAGCGGATGCAAGGCGCG
>CAZLSB010000420.1:0-2776 GCA_964561825.1 uncultured Xanthomonas sp. | reverse complement strand
ATACGGCAGCGGAAGAACGCCGGTGAGTTACCGCTTACGGCGGGCCATCTCCTGGG
This sequence comes from uncultured Xanthomonas sp., assembly GCA_964561825.1. Classification (GTDB taxonomy): domain Bacteria; phylum Pseudomonadota; class Gammaproteobacteria; order Xanthomonadales; family SZUA-5; genus JADKFD01. Next base: position 2,720 of record CAZLSB010000420.1, on the reverse strand, counting down.
GTGTTCGCAACCAGCAGTGGAGCAAGCACCGCTCTACCGGTGCGTCGGAAAACGGCTCGCCGGGACAGCACAATGGGTCTAATCTGTTGCCTTCCATGCATTGCTGTCGGGGTGTTCGGTGCTGGCGAGCGGGACGCGGCTGGGGCCTTACCAGATTGTGTCGATCCTGGGTGCGGGCGGTATGGGCGAGGTCTATCTGGCCCGCGACACGCGCCTTTCGCGCCAGGTTGCGATCAAGGTGCTGCCGGAGCGCCTGTCGGCGTCGGTTGACGCACGTCAGCGCTTCGAACGCGAGGCGCATGCAATCTCACAACTGTCGCACCCGAACATCTGCACCCTGTACGACGTCGGTACTGCGCTGGTGCCGCGTGTCATTGCCTCGGTGCCGCTGCAGACTGGCACTGGTGCGCCGACCACACCGCATCCCGATCAAACCTTCATCGGAGAAACACCGGGCAGCGATGGCCTGATCGGCTACCTGGTGATGGAGTACCTCGAGGGCGAATCGTTGGCGCAACGTATCGAGCGCGGCCCGTTATCGTTTGCCGAGGTGCTGCGCCATGGCATCGAGATCGCCTCGGCGCTGGATCGCGCGCATCGCGCCGGCATCGTCCACCGCGACCTCAAGCCCGGCAATGTAATGCTGACCGATACTGGCACCAAGCTGCTCGACTTCGGACTCGCCAAGGCGTTCGTGCCCAATGGCCCGCTGGCAGTCGATGCGCTCGGCGAGCCGGGGCCGGCATTGACGCGCGAGGGCGAGATCCAGGGCACGCTGGCCTACATGGCACCCGAGCAATTGCAGGGTTTGGCAGTCGACGCTCGCAGCGATGTGTTCGCGCTCGGCGCGCTGCTGTTCGAGATGGCAACCGGGCGCCGCGCCTTCGCCGGCGCCGACCACGCCTCGGTCATCGGCGCCATCATGGCCGGCGAGGTACCGGAGTTCAGCGGCGACGCCCAGGCGCTGCCGCCGGCGTTCGAACGCCTGGTGCGCACCTGCCTGGCGAAAGACCCAGCGCTGCGCTGGCAGGCGGCGCGCGATATTGCGCTGCACCTGGCTGCGATCAACGAGTTGCATGGGCCAGCGCCGATGCCGCCGCACCGGCCGCTGGCGTGGCTGCCGTGGGCGATTGCAGTGGTGGCACTGGCCGCTGTGGGCTGGCTCTCGCGTGACCCTGCCGCGCTGCCGGTCAATCAGCCGAGTGTGCGGTTCACCGTGAGCCCGCCAGCGGACTCGTCGTTCCAGTTGTTTAGCGAGGGCCGCAGTTTCGCGTTGTCGCCGGACGGCAGTCAACTCGCGTTCCTGGCTAGAGGCAATGCGTCGAGCCAAATCTACCTGCGCGCGCTGTCCAGCCTGGAAGCGCTTCCTCTTGCCGGCACCGAAGGTGCCCTGTCGCTGGCCTGGTCACCCGACAGTCGCCGCCTCGCCTACTTCACCAACAATCGATTGCTGCGGGTGGATATCGACAAGGGTTCGCCGCCGGTCCCGATTACTGACGTCAGTCCTGGCGCTGGCTACAGTGCGACCTGGGGCGCAGACGGCCGCATCGTCTACGCGCAGGTCAGCGGCGAGAGGATCCTGGCGGTGTCGACGTCCGACGGCAAGAGCGAAGTGCTGCTGCAGGCCGACCTCGCGCGTGGCGATGCCAGGCTCACCTGGCCGAGTTTCCTGCCCGATGGCAAGCGATTTGTGTTCCTCGCGCATGCCGTCGACAACCGCAAGGAACTGCGTGAATACCGTCCGGACGGCGAGCCGCGCGTGGTGGCCGCGCTCGAATCTGACGCCCGTGTACTCGCCAACGGCAACATTCTCTACGTGCGCGATGCGACGCTGCTGATGCAGCCTTACGACCTCGACAAGGCGGCGCTACTGGGCGAACCGCATCCGATCGCGTCCGATGTCGGCTATTTCCTGACCACCGGATTTGCCGCCTTTTCGGCGTCGGACACTGGCCTGATCGCCTTCCAGAGTTACACTGCCAATTCGCGCATGGTCTGGTTCGACCGCTCCGGCAGCGCGGGTGAAACTCTCGGCGACGAGGGCCAGTACCTTGACCTCACGTTTTCGCCGGACGGCAAGAGTCTGCTGTTCGATCGCATCCAACCAGGACCCAACACGTTTGACGTCTGGATGCACGAGTTTGGCAGCGCTGGCGAAACCCGCGTCAGCGCTGGCCGCGACACCGAGATCTCCGGAGTCTGGCTGCCGGGCATGGATGCGATCATCTATGCAGCCAACACCGGTGCTGGGCCGCGTCTGCGCCGCCTGGACCTGGCCACCAGCGCGGACCGGGAAATGCTGCCAGGCCGCGGATTCCAGCGACCAGAGGATGTCTCGCCAGACGGCAAGGTCCTCGCTTTCACCGAGCGCCCCTTCGATGGCGCAGGACAGTTCAGGGCCTGGACCCTGGAACTCGACGGGACGTCGACGCCACAGCCGCTGTATCAGTCAGCTTTCCAGCAGGGCGCTGTGCGTTTTTCTCCTGACGGGCGGCATGTGGCGTTCATTGCCAACGACACCGGCAAGCGCGAACTTTATGTCGCCCCGTTTCCAGGTCCCGGCCCTAAAGTGAGGATTTCGGCCAACGGCGCGGTCCTGGTTCGCTGGCCGCGCGCCGCTGGCGAAATCCTCTACGTGTCAGGCGACAACCGCTTGATCGCGGTGCCGGTAAGCACTGGCGCGCAGCTGGAGATTGGCTTGGCAACCGAGCTGTTCGCCC
>CAZLSB010000419.1:0-2777 GCA_964561825.1 uncultured Xanthomonas sp. | reverse complement strand
CTGCGTACGAATTCCGCCACCACTGACCGCGGTATTGTTGCGCACCGTGGTGTTGATGACGTTGATGTTGCCGTCGATGGTATAGATCGCCCCACCGTCGCCAAGGAAAGCAGTATTGCTTTCCAATACGCTGCCGCTAATGGTGCCGTCATTGAGGTGGATGGCGCCGCCATGACTGCCAGAACTGTTTTCGCGAAATGTAGAGCCGCTGACCATTATTGCCGCTGTGCCTTGGGCGAATACCGCGCCACCCCGAACCGCATTATGAGTTACGAAACTGGAGTTCATAACAGATATAGGGTTTATCGCGGTGGTGTAAATCCCGCCACCATTGCCTTGGGCTGTGTTGTTCTCGAACAACCCGCCGTCCACAAACAAGCGTGCGGTGCCCTGATTGAAGATCGCACCCCCATGGGAGCCATTGGCTTGATTGAGTGATACCGAGCTGCCATTGAACAGCATCAGCTCATCGCCTGCATTGTAAATCGCGCCGCCGGCGGGCGCGGTATTGGCGCGCAGCAGCACATTGTTCAGAAACACATCACCGCTGCCGGTATTGAAGATCGCGCCACCGCCGATGAACGTTGCACTGTTGAGCTGGAATTGCGAATCGAAAGCAAAGACCGTGCCGGTATTGTGAATGCCACCGCCGTCAAAGGCGCTATTGCTAAAGATATTGACGTTATTCAGAGTCAACATGCCGCCCGAGTTGAGGATTCCACCACCCGCGCCAACGACACTGCCGCCGCGAATCAGTATGTCCTGCATATCGAGCCGCAGACCCGTGTTCTCAATGACGCGCTGGCCAACGACGGTCTGGCGGATGGTCACCTGACCCGGAGTGAAGTCTGATCGGATCCGCACATCCAAACCAAACGGCGGCACATTCTGGAACAGATCGAGATCGCCCTGATCGTTGCCGCCGCCGGGAAGCGTTAGCGTGTAGGTTGCGCCACCCACCAGCACGATCTCGTCGGTCACTGCCGCCGATCCGGCCGCACACTCGTTGACCACCGGGCTGAACTGAAGGTTGTTGCTGGCGTTGTGGACGGCCTCGCGCAGCGAGCAAAACTGGTCGAATGCATCCATGCTGTCGATCGTGGTTGTTACCGTGATCGTGGCAGCAGTGGCAAGTGAGGTGTAGGCAAACAGGCCTAGGCCGAGCAGGACTGGGAGATAGGGCGGAATCTGTTTCATTGGCTTGGTCTCGTTTGGGGGGGGCTGAAGTCGACGCAAGTTCACCCGCCTTCCCAAGGACATACGTAATCCGGGGCAGCCAGAGATCACGGCTTTAGTAATCTCTGGTGTCACAGCGGATGCGCGGCGCAAACGCTTCGCTCATGCCGCAAAAATCCCGGCTTTCCTTCAACCGGGCGGACTTACGGCCGGCCGGTTAAGTCAAAAGTTCCGTGCGGTAGCGCGCATACAAAACAGCGAAAGGTGCAATAGGCTCAAGAGGCACAGAGTATTTTGCGCTCACTGCACGCCACCCTTTTTAGAGTCTTCTTACACTCCACCAGTGTCTATCAACGCGGCCCCATCATTTTGACGGATCGGGCTGAACTGAAATGCATCTGCAAGGCAGGGGGTGTTCAACAAAAAAATGCATTGGCGTAAAAAATTCACGCCCTTCAAGAAGAAATCATGAACAAGCAATCCATGGACGAAAAATCCGCGCAGTCAAAGCCTTCTGACCCGCGTTTCGGAGAATCTCGGCCATCTACTACGCTTGGTGGTCGATGGGGCCTCTCGCTGCCGGGAAAAACATTGGTCGGCTTCATCCTCGCCTTGATTGCCGTCTTGGCTATGTCGGTCGTCTCCTACTATGCCTTGCAGGCGCGCTCAACCGGTGTAGAACGGATGTTGCAAACGCTCAAGTTGACGCAGGCGCTTGAGGCCACGATATCCGCGGTCACCGACGCGGAAACAGGTCACCGCGGCTATCTTCTGCTGGGCGACCCGTCCTATCTCGAGCCTTACACTGCCGCGCTCGCCGAGCTGCCGGAAAAGATTGCAGATATTCGGCGCTTGGCGGCAGACGATCCAGCGCAACTGCAGCGGATTGCGGCCGTCGAACGCCTCACCGCCGACCGGATGGCAATTCTTAAGGATGGCGTCGAACTAAAGCGCCTCAGTCAGCCTGATGCCGCGCTTGAGCTGCTTCGTTCGGGCGGCGGAAAGGCGATGATGGATCGTGTGCGTGCGTTGATCGACGAAATGCAGACCGCCGAGCTCGCAACGCTCGATGCCAGCAAAGATGAATGGGCGCGCGCCGCGACCTTCTCGGCCTTCGTTAGCTGGGCGGGGGCGGCGCTCTTGCTGTTCCTCATCGCCGCCGCCGCTGTCATGTCCTCGCGGGATTTGCGCGAGATGCAAATGCAGGCGTGGCTACGTTCGGGCCTTAATGAACTCAATGAGCGGCTGCAGGGTGCTCAGGAGCTCAATCAACTGGGCGAAAAAATTATCAGTTTCGTGGCGCGCTATCTCAACGCCCAGGTCGGGGCTATGTACTTTGCCGATGCGCAAGGCCAGCTCCGGCTGGTCGGCGCTTATGCGATTCCAGCGCAGACGCAGACATCAGACGGAATCGACACCGATCGTTCGGTGGCTGGTTTGACGCGCCAAGCTATGCAGGAGCAGTCGGTACTAACTGTCAGCGACGTGCCGCAGGATTACTTTCCGGTCAGCTCTGGCCTCGGCGCCAGCAGGCCCCGGCACCTCGTGCTGGCGCCGAGGCCAGAGCTGACCGGAAAGTAATCCTGCGGCACGTCGCTGAC
>CAZLSB010000418.1:0-2799 GCA_964561825.1 uncultured Xanthomonas sp. | reverse complement strand
TGTTTTTCTTCACGCTTTATAGTTTGGGGCTGCGCCTCAGTGAAGGCCTGCACTTGCAGTTAAGTGATATCGATGCAGCGCGCATGCGCGTCCACATTCGCGACGCCAAGGGCAATAAAGATCGCTTGGTGCCAATGCCGCAAGTGACCTTAGATTTGCTACGCCGCTTTTGGCTTACGCATCGCAATCCGAAGTTGATCTTTCCGAATCGTCACGGCGGTTTGAAAGGTGCATCCTGCGCTAAAACACCGCTAGATCGGGGTGGCGTGCAGATTACTTTGGATCATCCACACGTGCATCTCGTCATGCCGGCAGCGGCGCTCAATGTCGAACAACAAATCTGGCGCACTAAAACATCCAAAGCCAACACGGTAAGCTAGTTAGTCACTAACCAGTTCAGTCTTGACAAATCATGCGAAGACTTTTGTGTGTTTGGTTCCCGCTCCTCCGGTTTAGGTTTCACTTACTTTACCCCAAACATGCCCACGAATTACTAGCGCAAAAGTTGCAGGCTAAAGGATTTTCCCACTAAGCCTGAAAATTAGTTGCTGGGTGCACACTGCGGTCAGGCCCGCTTTCCGGCTGATTAATAAGGTCACTGGGCGCGCAGCGTATCTCAGAAAAGTGGCTAGCGGCGCGAAATAACGAAGTCGTTTCTTAACTTAATGGCATGGGTTACTGGGGAGGGGAAAGGCAAAAACGCCCAACCTACGTCCACTAGCTGGCCTGTCGCAAGGCCACTGCGGCGCCGAGCAATCCGGGTTGTGGGTGGGTGACGACCTGAATCGAAACCGATTCCAAGTAGGTGGCAAAGCGGCCTTTGGCCAGGAAACGCTCGCGGAAGGCGCTGGAGCGTAAAAATGGGATGAAACGCGGCACGATGCCACCGGCAATCATCACCGTGCGGGCGCCGTGGAACAGTGCGGCGTCGCCGGCCACGCTACCCAGCACGGCGCAAAAGCGCGCTAGTGAGCGTCGCGCGTTAACATCTTCGCCGTGCAAGGCCGCCGCAACGATATCTGCCGGATCGCGCAGATGTTTGGCCCAATCGGCGGGTACGGACAAATCGTCGCCGGCGGCGAGCGCGGCGTCGATATGCGCGATGCCGGAGCCGCATAACAAGCGTTCGGTGGAACAGCGGCCAAAGCGCGCGCCGATCCAACGCGAAATGGCTAGTTCTTCCTCGCCTTGCGGCGCAAAACTGACGTGTCCGCCCTCGGTTTCCACCACGTGCCAAGCGCGCGCGTCGCCAACCAACAAGGCCACACCAAGTCCGGTACCCGGGCCAATCACCGACACCGGCGCGCGTGGTGGCAAAGTGTCACTGCCATGCAGCACCACGCGATGCTCCGCATCCAGCGCCGGAATCGCATAGGCAACCGCGCCGAAGTCGTTGATGACTTTCAGCTCATCCAGGCCCAAATTGCGCTGCAGCTCGGATTGCGAAAACGCCCAGGCGCGGTTGGTCAAACGGATCTCGTCGCCGGTCACCGGACACGCTACCGCGATCGACGCGCGCGTCGGTTTGGCGCCAACGCTGGCCAAATAATGTTTGGCGGCGTGTTGCACGCTGGCAAAATCAGCGGCTTGCAGCGATTGCTGCTCGTGCAGCAGCAAGCTGCTGGCGTTGAGCTCGGTCAGCGCGAAGCGCGCGTTAGTGCCACCAATGTCGGCGAGCAAGGCAAGCATCGGTCAACCCTCCACAAACAAAGCGGAGCCACCTTCTTCGGCGCAAGTGGCGTTGGCTCGCATCAGGCCAAAAAGTTCGCGGCCCACGCCAAAGCGGTTACCACGCAGATCCATCGGTATCGCACTGCGCCCTGCCCATTCTTCATCATCGACGTGCGCGTTCATGGTGCCGGCGTCGGCGTCGATGATGATCAAATCGTCCTCGCGCAGTTTGGCAATCGGACCGGCGGATGCGGCTTCTGGCGATACGTGAATGGCCGCTAAGACTTTGCCGGAGGCCCCAGACATGCGCCCGTCGGTAAGTAGCGCGACCTTTTGGCCACGATCCTGCAGGACCGCCAGCGTCGGCGTGAGTTTGTGCAATTCCGGCATGCCGTTGGCGCGTGGACCTTGACCGCGCACCACCACGACCAAGTCGCCGACCAGTTTTCCAGCCTTAAAGGCCAGCAGTACCTCGTCTTGTGAGTGGAAAATCCGCGCTGGCGCCTGAATGCGGCGATGCGCTGGCGCTACCGCGGAGATTTTTACTATCGCGCGGCCCAGATTGCCTTTCACGCAGTGCAAGCCGCCCTGGTGATCGAAGGGCGCCGCGCAACCGCGCAGCACGTCGGTATCCAAACTGGCGGCTGGCGCAGCGCGCCAGCGCAATTGCAGCGCATCCAGATAAGGCTCCTGAGCTTGGCTACGCAAATCGCCACCGTGCACGCAGCGGATATCGGCGTGCAACAGACCGGCGTCGAGCAGCTCGCCGATCACCACAGCCAAACCGCCGGCCGCATGAAAATGATTCACATCGGCACTGCCATTGGGATACATGCGCGCCAACAAGGGCGTGGCGCGCGAAAGTTGATCCAGATCGTCCCAGTCGATGATGATGCCCGCGGCGCGCGCGATGGCGACCAGATGAATCGCGTGATTGGTGGAACCGCCGGTTGACGCCAAACCGATGATCGCGTTGACGATGGCTTTTTCGTCAATCGTGACGCCAATCGGCGTGTACTGTGCGCCGAGCGCAGTGATCGCACACGCGCGTTCGGTGGCGGCCACGGTAAGCGCATCGCGCAGCGTGGTATTGGGGTTCACAAATGCCGCGCCCGGCAACATCAGGCC
>CAZLSB010000417.1:0-2812 GCA_964561825.1 uncultured Xanthomonas sp. | reverse complement strand
CTTCAGGCGCAATCACCTGCAAAATTGGCAAACCATACTTACTGGCGAACTCCCAATCGCGTTGATCGTGACCGGGCACCGCCATCACGGCACCGGTGCCATAACCCATCAACACAAAGTTGGCCGCCCAAACCGGCACCCGCTCGCCACTGATCGGATGAATGGCAAAAATGCCCAGCGGCACGCCTTTCTTTTCCATGGTTTCCATCGCCGCCTCGGCGACGGCCGCGTGCGCGCACTGCGCAATGAATGCCGCCAAGTCCGGGTTGTGCAATGCCGCCTTACGCGCCAGCGGATGTTCGGCGGCTACCGACAGAAAACTAACGCCCATTAAGGTGTCCGGGCGCGTGGTGTAAACGCTCAAGGGATCGGTTTCGCCGTCGACCGCAAATTGAATCTCTAAACCTTCCGAGCGCCCAATCCAATTACGCTGCATGGTTTTGACCGAATCCGGCCAACCGCTCAAATCGTCCAAATTAGCGAGCAGTTCATCGGCGTAATCCGTAATGCGGAAAAACCATTGCGGAATCTCGCGACGCTCGACCACCGCACCAGAGCGCCAGCCGCGACCATCCACTACTTGTTCGTTGGCCAACACGGTCTGATCAATCGGATCCCAATTGACCACGGAATTCTTACGATAAACCAGTCCTTTTTCATACAACTCGGTAAAAAAACGCTGCTCGTGTTGGTAATAATCGGGTTTGCAAGTGGCTAACTCGCGTGACCAATCGTAGGCAAAACCGAGCGCCTTCAATTGCCGTTTCATATTGGCCATATTGGCGTAGGTCCATTGCGCCGCCGGCACTTGGCGCGCAATGGCGGCATTTTCTGCCGGCAAGCCAAAGGCATCAAAACCCATCGGTTGCAGCACGTTTTTACCCAGCATGCGCTGATAACGACTGACCACGTCACCAATCGTGTAATTGCGCACATGCCCCATGTGCAGCGCGCCAGATGGATACGGCAACATGCACAAACAATAAAACTTCTCGCGATTTGGGTCTTCGACCACCTCAAAAGCGCGCGTGCGCTCCCAATAGTCTTGCGCCGCGGTTTCGGCGCTGCGTGGGTCGTAGGTGGTCTGCATGTGATCGGCCGATCAAAACTGAGCCGGGTAGACTACAACGCGGGTGTGCTGAACACGACAGCTTGCGGCTAGACGGCTAGACTGCGGCGCTCCGCCGTCAGCCGATGCCTGCCAACATGCGCTCAGCCCTTTGCACCATTGCAGTCACTTGCGCCCTAGCGAGTGCACCGACTGCGGCATTGACGATCGCCTGCGGCAAGATTTTTGATGCTGAGCAGGCCAAGTTGCTGGGTCCGCATACCATCGAAATTACCGATGGCCGTATCAGCGCGCTCAAATCCGGTGCGAGCGCTGGCGCCGACGTCGATCACCGCACGCAAGTTTGCCTGCCGGGTTTGATCGATTTGCACACCCACATCAGTAATTTGGAAGCTGGCCCGGCCAGCTATACCGAAGGATTTCGACTGAACCCCGGCGACTACGCTTTGCGTGGTGCGCTCAACGCGAAACGGACTTTGCGTGCGGGCTTCACGACGATCCGCGATCTAGGCGACGTAGACGGCGCCAGTATCGCGGTGCGAGATGCGATCAATCAGGGTATTGCCGAAGGCCCGCGCATCTACACGGCCGGCAAGTCGATCGCCACCACGGGTGGCCATGCCGATGCCAGCAATGGCCGCAATCGCAGCTTGGCAGGCCAACCCGGTCCACAAGACGGCGTAATCAATGGTCCAGAACAAGCGTATGCCGCGGTGCGCTATCGCTACAAAGAAGGCGCTGATCTAATCAAAATTACCGCCACCGGCGGCGTGCTGAGTTACGCCAAAAACGGGCTGAACCCGCAGTTCAGCCAGGAAGAAGCAAACGCCATCGTCGCGGCCGCCAAGGATTATGGTCTTGCGGTTGCCGCTCATGCCCACGGCAAAGAAGGCATGCGCCGCGCGATTTTGGCCGGCGTAACCAGCATCGAACACGGCAGTTACATGGATCCAGACATCTACCCGCTAATGAAAGAACACGGCACTTGGCTGGTGCCGACACTGTTGGCAGGCGATTGGGTGGGCGCTAAAGCCAACGAGTTCCCGCCGATAGTCGCCGCCAAAGCGCGCGTAATCGGCCCCTTGCTAACCGCAAACTTCAAACGCGCCTATCAGGCTGGTGTGCAGATCGCCTTCGGCACTGACACTGGCGTCTCACCCCACGGACAAAATGCCCGCGAATTCAAACTGATGGTCGATGCCGGCATGCCGGCGGCCATCGCGATTCAGTCAGCCACCCACAATGCCGCGTTGGTACTTGGATTAAGCGCCGATATCGGATCGCTCAGCGCGGGCCATTACGCCGATATCGTCGTCGTCAATGGCGACCCGCTAGCCGATATCACCGAGTTGCAAAAACCGGTCATGACCTACAAAGCAGGCGTGGCTTACGCGCCGCTTTGATTTAGTCATGGTGGGTTCGACCTGTGCTTCATCGGTCGAACGCTTTTGGCCGAGCCAAAAACCCCAGTCGCGTCATCGCGAGGCCTGCCCCGCGCTGACCCTACGCACTCGGAAGCGGGCGGACGTCCCTCAATTGCCGCGGTCGCCAAGGCTCCCTCGCAAAGACCAGCTTGGTGGGTTCATCCGCGTGCATTTTACGGGCTGAAAAAGCGTGCTGGCAATGACGAATTAACCTAGCAGCGTGTCGGACTTTCATCGCGAGATGCGTTGTGTGGCTTAAGCGGCTGCAAGGCGCGGCGCGCAGCCAATGGCTCTTCCGTTGGGGTCGCAGCGCAGACGC
>CAZLSB010000416.1:0-2836 GCA_964561825.1 uncultured Xanthomonas sp. | reverse complement strand
GGCTGAAAGCGGCTGACGCGCCGCGCGGTCTAGTCCTGCAACGTCAGGAGGAGATCACATGCGTACTTTAGCTTTCTTCATTCTGGGCGCGCTGACGCCGCTGTGCGCCAGCGCGGCCAGTTGCGAGCTCAGCACGCGCGGCAGCGCGCCGCAACGGGTTGAGCTGTACACCAGCGAGGGCTGCAGCTCCTGTCCGCCGGCTGATCGCTGGATGAGCAGTCTGGAGGCTGCCAACGACCGCATCCTGCTGGCCTTTCATGTGGATTATTGGGATCAGCTCGGCTGGCCCGACCGCTTCGCCGACGCGCGTTTCTCGCAGCGGCAGAGTCAGCTTGCTGCCCGAGCAGGCAGCCGTGCGGTGTACACGCCGGAAGTCGCTGTCGAGGGTGGCGAGTACCGTGGCTGGCGCAATGCACTGCCAGCGCCAGCCGCCAGCATCGGCCCGACACTGAGCGTCCAGATCAGCGTCGATCAGCAGATCAATGTCCAGCTGGCAGCGGCGAGTGGCTACCCGAAGGGCGCGCGCGCCTTTCTGGCGATCACTGAAAGTCAGCTTTATACGGAGGTCAAGGCCGGCGAAAATCGCGGCTCGCGCTTGCGCCACGATCATGTGGTGCGCGCCTTTGCCCAGCCGGTCGGCTTAGCGCAGCGCCTGTCGCTGCAACTGCCTGCTGATCTGAACCGTGACCACGCGCGTCTGAATTTGTGGGTGGAAGATCAACAGGGGCGCACCGTCCAGGGATTGAGCGAGCCGCTGGCGCGCTGCTTGGCAACGGCGCATGCGCCGCGCTGAACAGCGCCGCGGCGCCGCGCTGCGTGGCGAGGATCGCGGCGCGATCGTCCTGCCACTTTCCCCGTAACTGCCTATCGCCGTTGGGCGATAACAACCGTCGATCACTCAAATCCGTTCGCGAACGAGAATGAACCGCCGGGCAGGGTCAATACGTAGCTGCAACGACGATTGGCCGGCACGCTGGTGCCGGCGGTGAAGTTGGCGTACATCGTCTGCATCTCATTGCTGGTGTAACCATCCGCTGCGGCGGCGTTCAGGACCGCTTGCGCGGCGTCCTGCTGGTTCGTTGATGCACCGGTCATTGCCAAGCCCAGGAAGAACGCCCGATCCGAACGCTGACGCCCGATGCTTTCGTAGTTAAGCAAGTTGCAGGACGCCCAATACTGCCCTGGTGTGTGCAGCCCGCCGGGTAGCGTCTGGTAGGTTGCGCTCATGTGGTAGTTGGTGATGCGTCCGCCCCAGAATGGATTGTGGCCGTCCCAATCGAACATCCAGAAATACTGCGGTGCGTTCAGCGGCCAATGGTTGAAGCTGCGGCTATAGGATGCCGCCACGTAGTCGCCGACGCCTTCGGAAAGTCCCTGGGCCTGCGACAGGCCGCCGTTGGTGATCCAATCGTGCAGGCCATGACCAAGTTCATGCACGATGACATCGGCATCCTCGCCGTCGTCGACGCCGCCCTCGCCGAACTGCAGGCGCCCAGTGCCGGAGCTGAACGAGGAGTTATCGGCGCCATTGAAACCGCGCGGATCATATTGCACGCCGCCGGAATACTGGCGCGGCACCACCGGTACATTTAGCGTCACGTTGACGTAACGCATATAAGTGTCGATGTGGTAATGCACATTAATCGCTTCGAAATTGTCGTTGTCGCGGGTGTACAGGAAGGTTCCGGTGGCGCTGGTTGGGCAATTGTTGGCGCCGATCGGAGCGGCCCAGTCGACGCATTTCGCCCATGGGCCGTCGAGCGTCCATTGGCCGCCGACTTGCACTAGATCGCGCAGCGGCAGGTTGACGATCTGCGCATCAAGCTGCGGCGTGCTGGCGTCATTGCCATCCACGTAGCCGGGAGCGCCGTAGCTGACCTGCGCGCTCGACAGTGGATCGGGGTTAAACGCGCGGCCGCTGCCATCAAAGTGCAGCGTGCGGTTCTCGGCACGAACGATGGCACCAGTGCTCGCGTTGACCAGCACTTCCCAGCTGCCTCCGGGATAGCCGGTGGGCTCCAGCATGACGCGCCAGACGCGCATCGCTTGGTCCCGGTTCCACCACATTTCGGTGGCCTCAGCAAAGTGATGCCCGGTTCCTGCGCCCAGGTAAGCGGCGGCTTTGGCGAGTGCCTCCTTGCCATTGATGCGCGCCGCCTCGGCGGGCACCCCGTCGACCGGCTGCGGCGTCTGCTGAACGAAGATCACCTCGCCCGACGGTGTGACGGTCACCACGATCTCGCTGCCGTACACCGCCAGCTCATGCCAATACTGCTGCAGGCGAACGACACTGAAGCTGGCGAAATCGCGCACCGACTGCGTGCGCAGTTGGTGACTGGCGCTGCGCGGCGCGAGCCGCAGCGCTGCGCTGCGCTCGCTCAGGAATTGCCGAGCCATGGTGTCGGCGTCAGCTGGCTGCGCTTTGAAGTTCGGTCGGTACAGTGCCAGCGGCGTTTGCGACGCGCGATCGAAGCGACCGTCGGAACCTGTCTCGTTGGGCGCCGGCGCGCTGACACCGAATTCCAGCGGCGGATAATTGCCCGGCTTGGCAGCGAAGCTGGGCGCCACGATAGCGCTCAAGGCGAGGGTTAGCAGCAGGCGACTCGTCATTGCAGGCAACTTCCAGATCTGGCCAGCGGCCGGGGCGCGCAGTATCCGCCCCAGGAAAGTGCACATCAACCCGATTCAGACCGGCGGTGCTTGCCCGGATCTTTCACCCGCATGTTTCATAATCCTAGCAGCCTGTCAGACTTTCCTCGCGCGTGCGCCGGAAGTTCCTTTGGCGATCATTTCTACTCATGCTCGAAGTGATTTTGAAGGCTTCCGCTCTACTTTC
>CAZLSB010000415.1:0-2842 GCA_964561825.1 uncultured Xanthomonas sp. | reverse complement strand
TTGGCGATGACAAATCGGCAGGATTGCCGATTTGGACGACCGCAGGTCGCCCGCAGGGTGGTGCACAGGGATGTGCGCCATCAACTCCAACGGCTCAAACTCCACGTGTGTCGTGTCGCTCTTCCACGGCGTCTTGAGCTGGTAGGGCACCTTGCGCTGCGGCGAGAGCGATAGCCGCTTTTCCGAGATCGCCGGACGCGCGATGTATGAGCGGCTGATCGCCACCACCCAGCGTTCGGACCTCCTCGGTGTCTTGCGCAACCTGCAAGCGGCCTCGCAGCAAAGGCACCTGCCTGCCTTCCAGCGCTGCGCGCAAAGCGGCGGCCAGGAGGTGGTGGAGGACGGCATCGCCGTGGCCCATGCGCGCGGGCGTGAGCGACCCTGGTTGCCGTTCGCCGGGTTGATACACCTGGGAAGAACCCATGGCGCACGGCACGTTTCTTTTCGACGCGGCACGCCGCGTCGGGCGTGGGCAGTTTGCGCGTTTTCTCTGATGACTGCGGGTGAAGTTGGCTGCCATGGTGCGCCAGCGAACAGACCCGTTAGACCTCGGCGCGTAGGCTGCGCGGTTCGCCCGACGTGCTGCCCAACAACACCGGACAGTCGACTTTCAGAAATTTCCTACACGCTGTCGGGCTGTTTTCCGACTGCGGCGACGCGCCGCTTAGCCGATGCTGAAAGTGAGCGAAGAAGGTATCGAGCTCGGCCTGGATGCTTTTGCGCATGCCGGACAGCATCAGCGCGACGAGCGAGGCGAGAGGAAGTTTCCGCCGCCGCGTGAATGCCGTGGGATGACGAGCCGTCGCCAGAAATTCGGTAGATTGCAGGTATGCGGCGAGGTCGTTGAACAGGGAAGGCAGAGACATTGGTATTCAGGGGCCAAAAATTTTGAGCCCGGAAACGCTTCTGAATTGTGAATGTCAAGCGTTATTTTAGATATTTTCGACTATTTCTTAACTTGGGTGGATTGATGCTCGGATGGGTGGAAGCTACACGGCTGCGGGGCGGCGCGGTGCGAGGCACGCAGGTGAGCAGCGCCGAAAACCAGGCTGAGTTGTGCGTTGCGGTTGATCAGCCCCAGTAGGCTACGTAGCAGGCTCACAGCATCCTCCTGAGGCTTTACTCTTAGGTCGCCAGCAGCTAGTTCGTCGACGAGGTGCAAATCATGGTTCGGCTAAAAGCTCAACTTGTTAGATCGCGAGGAATTGGACACCCTGTTTTCGCCACCCGGCCTCGCGCTGGCGTTTCATTTCTTGCTTACCGCCGCGCCTCGATCTCCGCCGTCGCGCTGGCCGCGTTGACGATACGGATATCCCCGTGGTGGCCAAGGTCGAGCAGATCGCGGTCGCCGGAGACGACGATCTCGGCACGGGCGGCGATGGCGCAGGCGATGACGTGGTCGTCGTCGGGGTCGTCGTCGGGGTCGCGAGAGATGGCGTACGGGAGGTCAGCAGGGTGGAAGATCTCGACAAGTTCGAGATAGCTGTCGATGACCTCGGCCGGAGCGCGCTGGATCTGTGCCAGGCGCTTGGTGGCTGCCGGCCGGCTGAGGATATCCGTGAGTTCCGCCAGTAGCACCGGACTGCTGCAGAGATGGGCCTCGGGATGGCGGCGCAGGGCTTCGAGCAGGCGGTAGGGTGTGCCTTGCCACAGCAGCGCCGAGAACACGACGTTGCTGTCGAGGACGATGCGCATCAGCGCGCCGCGCGTGCGCGACGCTCGGCGCGAGTTGCTGCGATCTCGATGGCGATCTCTTCCTCGCTCATCGCGAGCCCTGCGGCTTCGAGTGCGGGCGCGATGGCGAGGAGCCGGTCGAAGGCCTCTGCGCGAGCGCGCTTGCGGGCGAGGAACTCGATGAAGTCCTCGACTTGCGCGACCTGCTGCGGCGAGAGCGTGCGCAGCTTGGAGAGGACGGATTGTTCGGTGGTGCTGTTCATGGTGCTCATCCGCGCATCAAGGCCTGCAGTTGCTTCTTGGTGAGGAAGGCATCGAGCAGCTTCTTGACGACATGCTTGTCCTCGTCGGGCAGTCGCTCGACCTCCTGGAACTGGCGTAGCAACTCGCGATCCTCGAAGCGCGCCTTGGCGGCAACACCAATGGCGCCGTCGAGCAGGTAATCGCTGGTGACGTCGAGGGCGTCGGCAAGGCGCTTGAGCGTATCGCCCGACGGTCGCGAAGTGCCGCGCTCGAAGCGACCGATATGGGTGTAGTGCAGACCGGCCAGTAGCCCGAATTCGGTTTGCGAGAGGTCTTTGCGCTTGCGCAGTTCGCGCAGGCGCTGGGGGAAGCCTTCGAGCACGGCAGTCATATGCTGCACCTTTGCCGAATGGGCATGGATGCAGCCATGTTGCCGGATGGATCGATGGAAATCGATGTGCGCATGCTCTGCGATGACGGGTACGGGCGTGACAGAATAATGCGCACTGGCTAGCGCATCAAGCATATAGGCATGACGATGACTTCTTGTGATAGAACCCATGTCCCGCATCCCACGCGATGAACTGGAGCGCTTGAAAGGCGTCGATCTGGTGCGCCTGGTGGAGTCCGACGGCCTGGCACTGAAGCGGAGCGGCAAGGATCTGAAGAACTGGACACCCTGTTTTTTGCAACAACGCACGGCCTTGCGCCGGGCGTTGTCGTTTCTGATGAGAGGATCGTTGATCGCCCAGCCTGACGCGTCGCCGCGCACTACTCGCTGGGCGTTCGGTTCGGCAAGACGACGCATGAACCAAGAAAGGTCGCCGAGTCGATGGCGAAGGTCTTCAATCCGCTCCGGATTCCCGGCCAGGAAAGACCTCGAAATCAAGCGGCATGCCGCAGCCGCTTTGCACCAGGCCCAGGG
>CAZLSB010000414.1:0-2848 GCA_964561825.1 uncultured Xanthomonas sp. | reverse complement strand
AGGTTTAGGTTTGTCGATTAGCTACGGCATTATTTTGCAGCATGGGGGTGAATTAAGAATTCACTCAACGCCGGGCGAGGGGAGTTGTTTCAGCGTGCGCTTGCCATCGGCGTCAGGGGATTTTTCAGGGCAAACGCCATGAAGCGCTTTTTGCTCGTGTTGCTAATCTGCGCAAACGCATGGGCGTATGCGCAGGAAATAACGCGGACGCCAAGCGGTGCATCGCTAGATGATTTGGGTTTTGCTGATCGATACTTTGAAGCGGTGGGCGATAGCGAGTCGATCCCGGACAATAACGTTACTGCACTTGCCGAGGATGCGAGTGGCCTGATTTGGATTGGCACACCCAGCGGCTTGTTTCGTTATGACGGTTACCGTTTTCGCCCCTCTACCGGGGAGCCCGGCAGCGCAAACGTATTAGGCACGGCAACTATTCGTGCCCTAGCGCTTGCAAAGGATGGCCAAATGTGGATTGGCACCAATGTCAATGGCGTTTCGGTCTATAACCCGAAAAGCGAGCGTTTTACGCAATTTCGGCACCTGGAGCATGACGCCAGCAGTTTATCGCACAATGAGGTGCGAGCCCTGGCCGCAACGCCCGACGGTGGGATGTGGGTGGGAACTCGGGCTGGTATCAACTTGCGACGTGCCGGGCAAACCAGCTTTGAGCGCTTTCCACTTCGGCTTGGCGCAGATACCAGCGATCTAGATGATCGTGTGTCCTCCTTGCTTCTTGACACGCGTGGCGCGCTTTGGGTTGGCTCTTTTAATGGGCTCAGTCAGCTGGCTGTCGGCAGCAAGAGTTTTGTAAGGGTGCACGCACGGGCCGGAGCAGCGCCACAGATTTCACTCGCTGGTGAGAACATATCGAGCCTGTATGAACTGCAAGATGGCCGAATCGGTATAGGCACGACTCGGCAAGGAAGCATGCTTTTGGATCCTGGCAGGGGCACCTTGCTGCCCATTCCGATCAGGATGCAGGGCACAGCGAACTCCACCGATGCCAGGGCGCTCGCGATGATGCAGCCGAATGCTAATGCTAATGCTAATGAACTTTGGTTAGGCAGTTTTGGTGGCCTGCTAATCGTTGACAGCACACCCGGCGCATCCGCAGGCGCAGTGCTGAGGCAACTGCGGCCTGACCCTTCGGTATTGAGCAGTCTTGCGCACACGCAGGTACGAACGATGATCCGAGATCGCTCAGGCCATATTTGGATTGGAGGTTACGGTGGCAGCTTGCAACGGCATGATCCGACCAACAGCGCGATACGCGTGTTACACCACAGCCCAATGCGCCCAAACGGCCTAAGCAGCCAAAGTATCAGCAGTATATTAGAACGATCCAACGGCGAACTATGGCTGGGCACCCGCGAAAACGGCATTGACATTCTGGAGCGTGGCAGCGGCACGATGCGCCACCTTAAGCCTGAAGCCGGGAATTCAGACGCCTTGGGCAATGGCATGGTGACTAGTTTGGCGGAAACTGCGGATCGCGCCATCTGGGCGGGCACGGGGGCTGGTTTATTTAGGTTTGATCCAAACACGCAAATATTTCGCAGCTATGGCGAACAATATGGGATAAGAGACGGCATTCGACGTTTGCTTGCGGGTAAAAATGGCGAGCTTTGGATTGGCACTAATAACAGCCTCTATCGCTGTGAGACGCGCACCCAGGTCATTGAGGCTATCAAGCTCGTTGATGGTGCCGACGTCAATGCCGACATTAATGCCTTAATACTAACGAGCGAAGGCAGGCTGTGGGTGGGGTCCGGGGCTGGGCTTCACACCATCGACCCAAATACCAGCATGCTTCGAAATGTACGCGGTTTGTCAACTGGGGGTGACGCAAATTCCCCACTAAGCGTGCTTGGGTTGCTGCTGGATTCAAAACAACGGCTATGGGTCGATACGACGGAAGGCTTAAACTTATTGGTTAGCTTTCATGCCAAATCGCCAAACATTATCCAAGCCGAATTTGATCCAGTCAGCACTAGGCTCGGTATTGGTGGCGGAGCGTTCGGTGCAAACTTGCTTGAAGATGGGCGCGGGCGTATTTGGAGCCAAAATTTTGTGCTGGCAGCGGACGCACAAAGTGTCTACCAGTTGGGTAAAGCCGATGGCGTCGCATTTGGCACGCCATGGTTTCGGTCCTACACCCGCACGGGCGATGGATTAATGTGGTTTGGCGGCAGCAAAGGCGTTTTAGTGGTGGATCCAAGCAAATTCGAACCGCGCCGCTTTGAACCACCGTTGATTGCGACCGAGCTTAAAGTTGCAGGGCAGTCGCGCCCGGTTAGCACCCTGCGCGATGGCTTAGTATTGCAGCCAGGGGCAAGTAACTTTAGTCTGGAATTTGCTGCGTTGGACTATGCTGCACCGCAGCGCGTGCAGTACCGCTACCAATTGCAGGGCTTCGATAGCGACTGGGTAGCGACCGACGCCGGCAATCGTGTGGCGAGTTATACCAATTTGCGTCCTGGCAATTATACCTTGCAAATTCGCAGCACGAACCGCTTCGGGGAAATGAGCCCGCACCAACTCAAAGTGCCTATCCGGGTATTGCCAGCATTTTGGCAGACGGGCTGGTTTCTGACCTTGGCGGTGTTGAGCGGTCTGGGCGTGGTTTTTGCAGGCTATCGCTGGCGCGTGGCGCATTTGAAAAGCGAAGCTATCGTTCTGCAGAATTTAGTTTCGGCACGAACCAGCGAGCTGGCGTTAGCGCACCAACAAATGCAGCAGACCCAGCAACATTTGGCGCTACAGGAAAAGATGGCGAGTTTAGGCACGCTGACCGCCGGGGTGGCGCATGAGATCAATAATCCCACCAATTTTGTGCATGTGGCAGCGC
>CAZLSB010000413.1:0-2853 GCA_964561825.1 uncultured Xanthomonas sp. | reverse complement strand
CAGTCGCCGTGCTTGGACCACTGTTGCTGACCGTCGCGGTGTAGGTCAGATTGGTGCCAGCGATCACCGGATTGGGCGTGTTGCTCAACAGGATTGCCAGATCAGCCGATACCAGCAGCGTGGTGGTGTCAGTTGCGCTGTTATTGCCCGGTGTCGGGTCAGACGCTGCGCCACCGACGGTTGCACTGGCCGTGTTGCTGAGCGTACCCGTGGCATCCGGTGCGATGGTGGCCGACACGGTGTAGGTCACTGAGCCGCCGACTGGCAGGCTTGTCACATCACCAATGTTGCCGGAACCATTGGCTGCGCAAGTGCCACCCGCGGCACCCACGCACGTCCAGGTCACGCCGGTCAGCGTGGCCGGGAAGCTATCCAAAACGGTCACGCTGGCGGCGTTGCTGGGGCCGGCATTGCTGGCGACGATCGTGTAGCTGATTGATGTGCCAGCGGTATCGTCGGTTTGGCCGTCAGTTTTGGTGATCGAGACATCGGCCGACACCATGACGTTGGTCGCCGCGATAGCGGTGTTGTTCAACGGATCGCTGTCTATCGATGTGGTGCTAACCGCAGCGGTGTTGTTCAACAGACCTGCGGCCACGTTGGCGTCTACGCTAACCACCAGCGTAAAGGTCGAGGTGCCCACCGCAACGCTTGCATTGCTGCAGTTGATGGTGCCGGTCGCGCCCACTAGTGGCGTGGTGCATGTCCAGCCGGCCACGGTGCTCAGCGATACAAAACGCGTGCCTGTCGGCAGGGTATCCGTCCAAACGGTGTTCAATGCCGGCTGCGTACCCAAGTTCTGCACCGCGATGGTGTAATCGAGGTTGGAACCAGCGGCAACCGGATCGATATTGGCGACTTTGCTGATCGCCAGATCGATAGGCACAAAGCCATTGGGCGTCAGATAAACGACCAACGGATCGTGATCCGCCAAGCGATTCGGCGTCGCCGCATTGTTACGCTCCAATTCGGCAAAACCGGAATTGATCCGGGCATGTTCCAAACGGGGCGCAACCGTGCCGCTAATCACCGAGGCGCTGATCAGTGCGTGATCAAGCGACTGCGCAACGCCGCCGAAGATGAACGAGTAACGTTCATCGGCCGGGACGCTATCGAACAGGTTGTCGAAGTTTGGCGTTACCAAGTCAGCACCGTCGCCAATGACGGCGGTTTGGTTGTCCGGTGTTGGGACACCGATGATCGTACCAATCGAGTCACCAAGGCCGTCGTTGAACTCAAACGCGTTGAAATCGCCGATCAAAACGATTTGCTCGTTCGGATTCAGGACTTGGCGGTTTTGCACAAAGTTAGCCAGATCCACCGCTTGTGCTTGGCGTTTGGCACGCACGCGATGCCCCTCTGTCGGCCAACCGTTCGGGTCTGCGGCTGGACTGGCCGAGTTATTGAGTGAACGCAAATGATTGACGATGACGGTGACTGGGTAGGTCTGCCCAGTGGCGTTGTTGACCACGGCATCCAGGCGCAGTGGCGGACGATCATTGAGTGTTTCGGTGCTGGCGTTCGGATTAACGAACAAGGTGCCGTCTAGTTCCTGTACGACGGCATTCACCGTGACGCGCGGAGTAATACCCACGACCGGCGCAGTTTTCACCAAGAAACCGACGTCAATGCCGCCCACATCGTTGCCTTCGACCAAGAAGGCGCTGTATTGCGGATTGGGTTGGCTAGCAGCAACCGCGTCATTGTTGATTTTGGTGGCCAGCGCTTGCAGCGTAGCGATGTTTTCAACTTCCACCACACCGACGATATCCGGGGTTTGCATGGCGTTTCGAACACCCAAGGAGGCCTTGTTCAAGCGCGTGTTAAAGGCTAGCGCGGTCAGGATCGGCTCGCTGATGCCTGGATCATTGACGGTGTCGAAGAAGCGCTCCAAGTTGTAGGTGCCGATGGTGACCTCGGTTGGCAGCGGCGCGCTCACCAGCACCGTGGCTCCGGTGCCCGTTACCGTCGGTGTGCTGCCCAATTCCGGTAACAGCGTGTAGCGGCGGAACCCATAATCGAGCGGTCCCACCAAATTAGTCACCGTTTGACCGACGCTCAAGTTAATTTGTGCCGAACCCAAGGCATCGCTATCCACTTGAATAAGTTCCGGATTGCCATCCCAACGTGGGATGGGCGGAATGCTGCCGGCCGGCGCCGGATCTGGCGGCGCGATGCCGGCTTCACGCAGTGAACGCGCTACGCCAGTGACAACGCCACTGAACACCCCATTGCTGCTGCCGGTAGCATTTGGTTCGTTGACACTGCCTTGCGTGCCTGAGTTGGCCGTTAAGGAGGCAATTGATACGCGCATGCCTTCAACACGTTCCAACTGATCGAAAGGACCGGCCGGATTCGGGAAGGTGGTGGTCAACGGAATAGCGGCCGGTATCGGGTTGCCAGCGCTCAACAAGCTCACCGTCGCAAAGGTCAGTTCGGTGAGTGGCGGTTGCAATGGATCTTGAGTGGGAACGAACTCCAGCACCGTCGCCGTTACTTGCACGCGGTTGCCCACTGCGGCAGCGACCGGCGGTGCGACGCTGGTGAACACAAAAATGCCTTCGGAGGTCAGTGGGTTGCCATCGATGCTGGCATCGGGCTCTTGCATGAAAAAGCCGTTGCTCTTGCGACCGGTAACAACGCCGGTGGTGGTCACCACCAAGCCATTCAGCGGCGAAGTTGCGCCTGCGCCCTGAATGTCGCGGATCGGCGTGATGACAAAATCGTCATTGGTGATGGTACCCAGTCCCTGGCCGTCACCGACGTTTGCGCCTACCACATTGCTGACGTTTACGAAGAAGGTCTCGTTGGGCTCAACTGTCGTGTCGCCGTTCACCACCACGGTGAATACAT
>CAZLSB010000412.1:0-2880 GCA_964561825.1 uncultured Xanthomonas sp. | reverse complement strand
GGATTACGCCGCGATACAGATAGCGGCCCAAATAGACCAATGCTTTTTCGCCCGAAGCCGGTAACGGTTAGGTTAAGCTCGAGTAGGGTGGAACCCGCGCCACCCAAATTCCCGGTTTCTCCGCCGAGCTCATTGCGTGGATTCCGCCGCCCGAGCGACCATACCCTCACGGCAAACGGTGGATTCCGCACGGTGAAGCGTGTGCGGGATCCACCCTACCATTCCGCCTTACACGGGTTGCAACACATGCCCAACACGCGCGTGACGCCGGTTGAACGCCTGCGTGTAGACGCCGTTCAACTCGCGCATGCCGCGACTGAGATTAGCCTGCGGTGTCTCCACCAGCAGGTGGTAGTGATTGTCCATCAGGCAGTACGCCCACACCTGCCAGCCGAAACGGTCAGCGATGCGACCGAGCGCATCGACCCACAGCTGACGATCGACGTCTTCCAGCACGATCGCCGCCCGCGCGTTGCCGCGCGCCATCACATGGTGCAGCGCGCCTGCAAACTCGATTCGAAGCGGACGGGACATCGGGCGATGCTGGGCGCAACGAGGGGATGTGTTAATACCAGACCTGACCCCTGGCCTTGTGGCCTTGGAATCAGGTAAGTGGTCTGGCGTACAGACCCTCAGCTTCGCAGTCCTTACTCTAACTCTACTGAACTGAAACTTTAATGAGGACTCAACATCATGATTTACACCATTGCCGTCGTCCTTTTGGTCTTGTGGCTGCTGGGTTTGGTTACATCGTTTACGGCAGGCGGGCTTCTCCATGCCCTGTTGGTAATCGCTATCATCATGATCATATTCCAGGCCATACAGGGCCGCAGAGTATAAGTATAGGAACTTCAAACGCGCCTTCTCGAACACGCTGGCGAGTAGGCGGTGGTCGTGCAAGAGCCGGGCTGGGCGCGGATCGGACGTTTGCGAGTGGGATTTGGCATCGCGGGGGCGCGACACCTCACCGCCCGAGGTCATTCCTCGCCGATTCGCGGCAGCGGGCCGAGGACGGCCCTGCGGGGTCGTTGCGGCTTAGCGTTGTCTTACCTTGTTTCGCCTTCGGCGTCGTGGCCGGGGTGTGACGCGGCCACAGCTCGAGTAGGGTGGAACCCGCGCCACCCAAATTCCCGGTTTCTCCGCCGAGCTCATTGCGTGGATTCCGCCGCCCGAGCGACCATACCCTCACGGCAAACGGTGGATTCCGCACGGTGAAGTGGGTGCGGGATCCACCCTACCATTCCGCCTTACACGGGTTGCACGGTTCTCAGCACCCATAACCGCACACTCTACCCCGTCCAACTGAGGTTTCTTGGAATACTAGGGGCAAAGCCCCGGAGCCATACCAGCCTGGGGCAACGCTTCAGGTTTCAGGACAGCAAAAGCCAAGGGCCCGAAGCCCGCTCCATCGGTTAATCCCTGACATAGCACTCATCGAAAGCCACGGCATGTTGTTTGAGAAACCGGCGGTATTCATCGTTGAATATCCACATCTGATGATGCTCATCTTGGTTGTCAATGTAAGCCAGCAGCGCGGCTAGATCGGCAGGGCCGGCGGAGAACACGCTATAGCCATGCGAAATCCGATCGTTCCGGCGATTGGATTTCAAGCCATTTCGACGACGACGTTTTCAATTCCTCTACCAGTGCCGCGATGATGATGGTCCGCGAGAGTCGGATCGCTATCTAACTACTTTTCCGCCTGATCCAGCCGATCCAGCAAGCTCAGCGCATACGGAATATCACCGCGGGCCGCAAAGCTTGCCCGCGCATCGAAATTCGCTAGCGCAATCGTGGCAAGTTCATCTAACAGCTTATTAACGCTGATCGCGCGTGAGGCTGCCAATTGTTTAAGTCGGACGTGCTTATTCTCAGGAAATCGAAGGGTTAGCGTGGACATGGATAGGTCTCCAGAAACGTTTCGGGTGGCAAAATGCGAATGTGCGGAAATAACAGCTCGGCACGCTGAAAATCTCGCACGTTGCGGGTGACAATGGCGCGCGCCCCGCCTGCCACCGCTAGCTCCAATAAGTGATTGTCCGCCTCATCCGTCAAGTTCGGGCGCCAAAGAAAATACACCTCGACCCAACGACAAACCTTAAACAGGGCGTCCATGACTTCAGCGCGCTCAGATGGCGTCAGCATTGAGTTGGCGAACAAATTAGTACGCGCGCTGACATCCAGATATTCCGCATACAGCGCAGCGCCCATCAAAGGCTGGTAAGCGCCCGTCAAACAACCTTGCAAAACCGCACGCACGCTTGCTCCGCCCCGCAGCAATGCAGCGCGAGTAGGGTGGAACCCGCGCCACCCAAATTCCCGGTTTCTCCGCCGAGCTCATTGCGTGGATTCCGCCGCCCGAGCGACCATACCCTCACGGCAAACGGTGGATTCCGCACGGTGAAGCGTGTGCGGGATCCACCCTACCATTCCGCCTTACACGGGTTTTGGTGAACCGTAAGTTATTGTGAACGCGCCAGCGCTAAACTATTCTTACCATCGGTAGCTTAACGAGGCGGGAACGGCATGAAATCTCAACGAATTAGACCCAAAGCAGGGCTGTATCAGCTAGTTTGTCCGCTGCTATTGGCTTTTGCCTGCCCGCCCGCCTTCGCCCAACTGGCCGATCGCATCTATGCGGATGGCTTTGAAAATGTGATTGCTGCCCTCAACGACACCGGCCAAGACGGATGCGCCGACGCCACTACCGGCAATTTAACCTGCCCGCAATCCGGCTTCCCCCGGCAAGACGGCGAGTTTGGCCGCGATGCCTTGGCCCTTGCGGGCTTGCTTACCAAAATCGGTGGTGGCGAGGCAGGTTTTGACTTTACCAAGATCAGCAACAGCGGCCAGCCTTTGCCGGCAGCTGCGGCATTGGGT
>CAZLSB010000411.1:0-2905 GCA_964561825.1 uncultured Xanthomonas sp. | reverse complement strand
AACGTCGTCTGGTCTTGCGATGCCAGCGGCGGCCTCGTCTGTCCGCAGACCGGTGACGGCAAGCGACCTGGATCACCGACTTGTAGTCGGCTGTTTTGACTCAGGTAGAACCCGCGCCACCCAAGTTTCCGGTTTTTCCCGCCGCGCCCGTTGCGCGGATTCCGCCGCCCGCCCAACCGTACCCTCGCGGCAAGCGGTGGAATCCGCACGGTGAAGGATGGCGGCGGGATCCACCCTACTCTCGCGAATGCGCCTTACGCGGGTTCCAACAGACGCGTCAAGCGCATAAAACGCGGAAGCAAGCGATCGCGCGCTTCCATATCGCGGATGGCTCGGCCAGGTCAATCCGAGGTTTCTAGCAGCCTGTCGGGCTTTGCGCGTGAGATGCGTTGTGTGGCGCAACGGATGGCTGCAAGGCGCGGCGCGCAGCCAATGGCTCCTTCATTGGCAAGGGTCGCAACGCCGCAGACGCCGTTCAGACGCGCAGCCCGCCAGACGGCCTTTTGGCGTAGCGCAGACTCGAAAGTAGATCGAAATCCATCAAAATCAATCCGAGAATGAGTAGAAATGATCGCCAAAAAGACTTCCGGCGCACTGAGGAAAGCCCGACAGGCTGCTAGGTTGATTGACAGAGTCGCGGGTTTGCTCGCGATCCGGGCCAATGGTGGGGTTGTCTTGCTCGCTTTTCACTTGGCTATCGTTACGGTTCGCAGGCTCAGCACATCTTAGTCGCTGCCTTGATCCGTCCCCGTTGCCATGCCGAAAAGCGCCTACGCCCAACGCGACTGCCGCCAAGCCGCGCGTTGCTGGGGCTGCAAAAAAGTCCAGGCGATGAATCGGCTCTTTTTCTGTCCTTGCGCCATGTCTATGGTGCGCACCTCTTGCGCACCCAAGCGCTTTAACTGCGCGTACAAAGCGGACAAATGGCCGCTTTTGGCGATCAAACTGGTAAACCAACACACTGAATCGGCCAGGGCAAGGCTTTCGCTGACCATTTGCCGCACAAACGCCGCTTCGCCGCCGCGGCAATACAGTTCATGAGCTTGACCGCCAAAGTTAAGCGCCGGCGCGTCGCTGCCGCGCTCAACCGGCTTCCCATGGCGGCTCACTTGGCCCTTGGCCAGATTTTGCCACTTGCGTGCGCTGCCTTGCGCCGCTTCATCGGCCGAACTGTGAAAGGGCGGATTGCACAAAGTCAGATCGAGCTTCTCACCCGGCTGCAGTAATCCCGTCCAAATGCGGTTCTTGTCCATTTGTGGCCGTAACTCGATAAGCGCGCCCAGCGCATTAGCCGCCACAATGGCACGCGCGGAATGCAAAGCCTGGGCATCGATTTCTGATCCCAGAAAGCGCCAGCCATATTCCACCTGTCCGAGTAATGGATAAATAGCGCTGGCGCCGACCCCGATATCCAAAGCGCACAGTGCCGGCCCGCGCGGAATTACACCACCGTTGTCCTGTGCCAATAAATCGGCAAGTCCATGCACATAATCCGCGCGACCTGGAATCGGTGGGCACAAATACCCATCTGGGAATTGCCAGTGTGCAATTCCATACTGGCTAGCGATCAAAGCGCGGTTGAGCAAACGCACCGCCTGCGGACTGGCAAAGTCGATCGTCGCATGCCCGTCAGGTGCGTTGATCATGTAACTCGCAAGTGCCGGACAATGCCGAATCAGCTCCGCAAAGTCGTAACGCGCTTGGTGCCGATTCCGCGTATGCATTTTGTTGTTCCGTGAGGTTTCGAGGAGCTTGCTCCGGCAAGTCATTGATTTGTAGACGCGTGTTGGGCGCGCTTAGCCCAACCTACTCTTCTGTTTTCGGGATTAGCCATTGTGCCGCCCGCAGTCCGCTCAGCCAGGCGCCTTCGATACGCGATCCGTGGCACCAGTCGCCGGCGACGGCGATTTGGCGTTCAGCGTCGAACAAAGCGCCCATCTGCAATGGCGGTTGCGCCAGCGCATAGCGCCAGCGATGTACGGTGCAGGCGCGTGGCGTGCAGGGCGCAACACCCAAAGCGTCGAAAAAGGCCGCTGCCAGGTCGCTGCTGATGTGTTCGGCCGACGCTTCCAGATGCGCAGCGCTATAGCTAGGCCCGCCATGCGCCAGCCAACGCTCGATGGCTGGGCGACCCGGTTTACTGCTATCTCGGGCGATCCAAGAAAGCGGCCCAAAATTGACGAAGGCGGCATCCATTTCGACCGGCAAAGCTTGATCAAACTCCAGCATCAGCGCCCAACAGGGCGCAAATGCGACGCGCAGCGCCATTTCGGCTAGCGCTTCGCCGTTCAACAATTGCGCCACTTGTGGCGCGGGCAAGGTGCAGATCAGCGCCGAAAATGGCCCGTGCGTAGTTCCGTCCTGCAGGCGCAGGTACCAATCCACACCGCGCCGTTCCACCGCCAGCACGCGCTGCTCAAAACGCACATCCACGCGATCCAGCAACTGGGTGGCCAAACTAGCCATGCCGGGTGTGCCCACCCAGCGGACCTCGTCACTGGAGCTGCGCCACTGGCGCGGCGCGTCGATCGCCACCAGCCGCGGTTGCCAGCACGCCACCACCCCGGTGTTTTGCCAGTCTTGCACTTGCCGCAAGAACCGCGCATCGCGGGCGGTGAAATACTGCGCGCCGTGATCAAAGTGTGCACCCGATCGTAAGCGGGTACTGGCGCGCCCGCCGGCAGCAGCGGCTTTTTCGTAGACCACCGCCGACACACCTGCATCCGTCAGCGCGCGCGCCGCACTGGCTCCACAAATGCCGGCGCCAATAATCGCGACCGGTTTATCGCTGCGAGAGATAGACATTTAAACCTAGAAACCTCAGTTGGAGGGGGGTAGAGAGTGCGGTTGTGGGTGTGCAGGGCATAAGCGCAATGAGGGTGAAAGCCGGCAAGCTTGCGCGGCA
>CAZLSB010000410.1:0-2939 GCA_964561825.1 uncultured Xanthomonas sp. | reverse complement strand
CAGCAGCGCAAAACCGCAACCGTCGACGACGCGATGCTGTGGAAGGCCGCCGAGCCGCTGCTGCCGCGCTGAGCGGGCGAGCGGCCTTCACCTGCCTCTGCGATCACCACAGCTATGCTGCGCTGGTGTTTATTTTGGAGCGTGTCGATGAAAGCCGTTTGGAATGGAGTGCTGTTGGTGGAATCGGACGACACAGTGGTGGTGGAGGGCAATCACTACTTCCCGATAAGTGCCTTGCAGCGCGAATACTTCGCGCCGAGCAGTCACACCTCGGTATGCGGCTGGAAAGGCCTAGCCAACTACTTTGATGTCGTGGTCGACGGCAAAACCAATGCCAATGCCGCTTGGTATTACGCCGAGCCCAAGTCGGCCGCCGCGCAGATCAAGGATCGGGTCGCCTTCTGGCGCGGCGTAACGGTCAGCGCCTGAGGCGCAGCCACGCCTGGGCCAGTCCTGCGCACAGCTGTGCGGCGTCTTCGGGGCCATTGTGCAGATAGGGCGAGACGCGGATATAGCCGCCGCGCGCTGCGATCACGATGTTCTGGGCCAGCAGGTCTTGTGCTAGTTCCTGACAGAATTGCTGATTGCCGCCCGGCGGCCGCAAGCCGGTCAGATGGGGCGAATCGGCGATCACCCGCCAGTCGCCCAGGCCGTGACTCAGCAGGGCTTCGAGCAAATAATGTTGCCAGCTTTGCAGGCGCTGGCGCACTGCCGCAGGAACCCAGGTCTGCAGTTGGCGCAGTCCGATTTCGGACATGGCCAGGGACGGATGGCTGTAGAGGCCGCTGCCATCGAAACGCGCCGCGCCACCACTATAGGCCGGCAGCTGGCCATTATGGATGGCGCCTGCGAGTCCGCCCACTCGCGCCCAGGCGGTCTGTTCTAGCGGCTGGGCTTGCCGATGGCGTTCGGCGATGCAGGCATAGGACAGACCGGCGCCACCGAGCAGCCATTTATGTCCGGCGGCGATGACAAAGTCGGCGCCCAGCGCCGCCAGATCAATGTCGAGCACTCCGAGCGCTTGCGTGGCGTCCACCACCAGCGCTGCTCCGTGCGCCCGCGCAGCGGCGGCGATGCGGGGCAGATTGATCCGCCGCCCGTCGTGCCAGTGACAGGCGGGCGTGACCACGACCGCCACACGCTCGTCGATGGCCGCCAGCAAAGACTCGGTCCAGTCGCCTTGATCGCAAATCGACACCTGTCGCAGTTCGGCTCCTTGGTTTTGCGCGGCGACCTGCCAGGCGTTGACTGCGGAGGGATGTTCGTCGCTCAGCGTCAACACGATTTGGCGCGGCTGCAGGGTCAGGCAGCGTGCGGCGAGCGCCATGCCATAGGCGACGCTGGGCAGCAAGGCCACCCCATTCGGGTCGTAGCCGATCAGATGTGCGAAAAGCGCGCGAACGCACTGAGGCCGAGCCAGCCAGTCGTGCATGGTCTCGGTCCACGGGAGCGCCGCACGCTGCAGCGCCTGCGCGCCGGCTGTGAGTGCAGCGCGCAGGCGCGGCGTTTGTGCGGCGCTATTGAGATACACCAGCCCTGCCGGCAGGTTGAATTTGGGCAGCATTGCAGCGCCAGCCCGGTCAATGTTGGCAATGGTCACGGTTTGTCTTGCAGCTCCATTCTGGGGGATGATGGGGAACCTCTGTCGCATCCACGTAACTTGCTCAAAAGGATTCTGGGTGCAAGCAATGAATAGTGCAGCGGTCAACGGACCAGTTGTCGCGCAGTTGCTCGATTTCGTGCGCACGCGCGCAGCCAGTATTGAACTGGTCGCGCCGCTTTCGCCTGAAGATACCGCAGTGCAATCGATGCCCGATGCCAGCCCGAGCAAATGGCATCTGGCGCACACCACTTGGTTCTTCGAGGAATTCGTGTTGCAGCAGCAGCCGGGCTATCGTTTTTACAACGAGCGCTGGCGCTTTCTGTTCAATTCCTATTACCAATCGGTGGGGCCGATGCATGCGCGTGGCAGTCGCGGCTTGCTAACGCGCCCGCGCCTCGACGAGGTACTGGCCTATCGCGCCGCGGTGGATGAGGCCATGGCACGTCTGATTGAGCGCGGTCCGGACCCCGAGCTGTGCGCGCGTATCGTGCTGGGTCTGCACCATGAGCAGCAGCATCAGGAACTGCTGCTGACCGATATCAAGCATCTGTTCTGGTGCAATCCGCTGCTGCCGGCCTACAGCGGCGATCTGCCGGTAGCGGTCCGCGCGGCCGCAGCGCAGAACTTTGTCGACGGCTTTGACGGCATCGTCGAAATCGGCGCCAACCCGGATTCCGGCTTCGTTTTTGACTGCGAGACGCCACGTCATCGCAGCTTGCTGCAGCCACATGCGCTGGCGCGACGGCCGGTCACTAACGCTGAGTATCGCGACTTCGTTGACGATGGCGGCTATCGCAGCGCGCAGCTGTGGCTGAGCGCGGGCTGGGCGACGGTGCAGGCCGAGGGCTGGAGCGGTCCGATGTACTGGGATGCAGCCGCGGAAACCGAGTTCACGCTGGGTGGCGTGCGCGAGATTGATCCGGGTGCGCCGGTCTGCCACATCAGCTACTTCGAGGCGGATGCCTACGCGCACTGGGCCGGCGCCCGGCTGCCTACCGAGGCCGAGTGGGAGCATGCCGCAGCATCCCGCGATGCCAACGCTGGCAATTTTGCGGATGCCGGCCTGCTGCACCCGCAAGCCGCCATGGCTGACGGCGACTTGCTGCAGCTGTTCGGCGACGTCTGGGAGTGGACTGCCAGCCCCTACCTCAGCTATCCAGGCTTCCAGCCCTTGCCGGGCGCCTTGGGCGAGTACAACGGCAAGTTCATGTGCGGGCAGTTTGTGTTGCGCGGCGGCTCCTGCGTCACGCCATCACGCCATGTGCGCGCCAGTTATCGCAATTTCTTCCACCCGCGCGACCGCTGGCAATTTTCCGGTCTGCGCCTGGCACAGGAT
>CAZLSB010000409.1:0-2972 GCA_964561825.1 uncultured Xanthomonas sp. | reverse complement strand
GCCTTACCCGCATCGCGCAGGCGCAGCGCTTCTTCCAGCGCGATTTCATCGAAAGGATTGATGCTCATCTTGACGCCGTCGATGGCCACGCCCGAGCCATCCGGCTTGACCTGCACACGCACGGTGTAATCGACTACTCGCTTTAAACCGACCAAGATTTTCATGGCTAAGGTGTCTCACCTCCGACTCGCAGAAGCTGCCGATGGTAGCCAAGCGCAGCCGAAGAACCAAGCTAGTGTAGGGCACAAGTTGAACTTTTGACCTTCGCCTTCAGGCGAGCGGTGCGCAGTGCGGGAACCGCAGTGTGAACGTGGTGCCGACCCCTGGCGTGCTGGCCACTTCAACGTGCCCGCCCAGACGCGCGTTGACTTGATTGAATACGATGTGCAGCCCTAATCCCACGCATCCATCACCGCGACGGGTGGTGAAAAAAGGCTCGAAAATGCGTGGCAGCGCCTCGCTGGCAATGCCCTTGCCGTCATCGGAGAAGCGCAGTTCAACTTGAGTCTGATCATACGCATAGGCCTCGATAGACAGCATTCCGGCGCTGCTGGCGTCGCTGTAGGCGTGCAGCAACGCGTTCTGGGCGAAGGTGGTGATGATTTGGCCGAGTGTGCCCGGATAGCTATCCAGTACCAAATCGGCTTGGCATTGCAGTTGCAATTTGATCGGCCGGCGCTTCCAGACGATCTCCAGACTTTCGACCACGTCATTCAAATAGTCCAGTAATACAAAACGTCGGCGTTCGTCCAGGCTGCGGTCCACCGAAACCTGTTTAAAGCTGCGCACCAAATGGGCCGCGCGCGCTAGATGATCGTCGACCAAACGTGCGGCCTGCGTGGCGGTGGCCACATACAGATCCAAATCGCTGCCTTTTAGCGAACGCTCGTTGATACGCCGCTGCAGGGCTTGCAATTGTTCGGTTTGCAGCGAGGACGCGGTCAATGCGATACCCAATGGCGTGTTGATTTCATGGGCGACGCCAGCGACCAACTGACCCAGCGAGGCGAGTTTTTCTGACACCACAAGCTGTTTCTGAGCGCTGCGTAACTGGACGAACGCCGTCTGCGCTTTTTCCTTCTCGTCGATCAGTTCTGCAGTGCGTTCCTCCACCATCAGTTCCAGTTCATGCTCGTGGTGACGAATGCGCGCTTCATGGCGCCGATACATCAACAAGGCGGCAGCGCCCAGCCCCAGCAGCACGAGCGTCGCAAACCAAGCGGTTTGCCAGTAACGCGGCAACACGGTGATGGGAACGCTCAAGATATCCGCTGCCCACACGCCACTGCGGTTGCTGCCACGCACCAGCAGTTCATATTTACCCGGCCATAGATTGCTATAGCTAGCCAGGCGTCGACTGGCGTCGGCTGCGACCCAATCGGGATCAAAGCCGTTCAATCGATAGGCATAGGAATTGCGCTGCGGCGCTGAAAAGTCCAATGCGGCAAATTCGACGCTAAAACTTTTGGCGCCAGCGGGCACCAGCAAACCCCGAGTGCCATCCTTTTGCTTGAGCGCCACGCCATCGATGCGCAAGTCTGTCGCGACTACCGATGGCGAGTACTGCCATTTGGAAAAGAGGGTGGGATCGACGATCGCCAACCCTTGGCTGCCGCCAAACATCAGTAAACCATCGCGGGTCTGCGCGTAGGAGCGAAACCAAGCGGTGCCGATATCAATGCCGTCGGCGCGACTGAGTTCGTACACCGAGTCCGTGCTCGGCTCGTACAGATGGCGCTGCGACCAGATGCGGCCCAGATGGTCTTCCAGCAAATTTGCACCAAACGGGCGTCCGGCGATGTTCAAACGGGCGCTTACGGCATCGAAACGCGCGCGCTGCCCGTCCCAGCTCAACATGCGAAACAGACCACCAACGGTATCGATCCACAGCCGGTCTTGCTGATCAACGAGCAGCCCAACCACGCTGTCACTGCTGGGATCGGCACCCATTTCATCGGCAGGGCGCACCTGGCGCAGCGCCTCCGTTCCGGCCTCCAGCACCAGCAAGCCGCCAGCGCTGCCCACCCATAATCGACCGCTGGCATCTTGCGCCAAGGCGTTCACATCGGCGGCCAGGGTCAAACCATCCTCAGTCAGCACGTCGCGCGCCCGGTCGCTAGCGGCGTCCCAGCGCGCTAGCCCGGTATTGCTGCCAATCCACAAAGTGCCTGTGGAGTCGACCCGCAAAAAGCGCACGGTGCTGCCGGTGAGCCCCTGCTCAGTGCCGATTGCGGCGAAGCGCTTACGCTGCGGGTCGAAGCGAAACATGCCGGCTAGGGTGCCGGCGAACACCGCTCCATCCGGGGTTTGCGCCAAACTCAGCACCATGCCGTTACCCAGTGCCGCAGGATCGTCCGGGTCGGCCCGCCAGCCACCGATCACGCCGCGTTGCCGATCAAAAATGTCGATGCCGTTTTCCCGCGTGCCTAGCCAAATTTCGCCGCTGGCCAACTCCAAAATGCTGCTGACACTCGGGCTGGATAAGCTCGCGGCACGCGCTGGGCTAGAGTGCACTAGCTGCACCGCTAGATTGCGCGGATCGTGTCGTTGCAAGCCGCCGCTGTAACCGCCAATCCAAATCTGCCCGGCGCGGTCGAGCAAGAAACAGCGAATCTGCGCATGCGCGAGGCTAGAACTCACCGACGGGTCGGGCAGTGCTTGGCGCAACACCCGGCCACTGTGCGGGTCGATGACGGTGATGCCACCAAACGCGGCGAGCCATAACTCGTCTGGATTGGGTTGGATCATCGCCAGGGCCAGCGATTCATTGGCGCTCGCCGTCTTCTGCAAACCAGACGGGATGCCCAGTAGCGCGCCGTTGTGCGGATCGACCAGCCAACTGCCGGCGCGTGCGCTGCCCACGCCGATGCGTCCATCGTGCAATTCATACAGGCTCATGATCAACTCGCCGGCGAGTGGACCGTCTAGCTGCGCGCCGATCGGCTCGAATGCGCCGGTCGCCGCGCGGCGAC
>CAZLSB010000408.1:0-2989 GCA_964561825.1 uncultured Xanthomonas sp. | reverse complement strand
CCGGGTTATCAGGTGGAAGTGGGTTTGCCCCAGTTGCGCGATGTGCTGCGCGAAGCGGGTGTCGCCATCGTCGGCGCCGGGGCCGATCTGGCGCCGGCCGATCGCCGTTTGTACGGCATACGCGATATCACCGGTACGGTTGAATCAATCGCGCTGATCAGCGCATCAATCCTGTCGAAAAAGCTCGCGGCGCATCCGGATGCGTTGGTGCTCGACATCAAAACCGGCAGCGGCGCGCTGATGCCTACACTGGCCGCGGCGCGTGAGCTGGCGGTCAGTCTGGTCGATATCGCCGCGCGCGCCGGGTTGCCAGCGCGGGCACTGATCAGCGATATGAATCAGGCGCTGGCGCCGAGCGTCGGCAATGCGCTGGAAGTGCACTGTGCGCTGCGCTATTTGCGCGGCGACGCGCGGCCCGCGCGCTTACATCAACTCACCGTGCAACTCGGCGCTGAATTGTTGTGCATGGCGGGCATCGCGTCTGATGCAGCGGATGCGCAGCACCGACTACTGGCAGCGCTCGATAGCGGCGCGGCGGCGCTGCGTTTTGCGCGCATGGTGGTGGCCTTGGGCGGTCCGCTCGATTTGTTAGAAAACGCCGACAAACACCTGCCGATCGCGCCGGTGATTGGCCCGGTTTTCGCGCAATGCGAGGGCTGGATTGGCGCCGTGGATGCACGCGCGCTAGGCCTCGCCGTGGTCGGCATGGGTGGCGGCCGCACTCGGCCGGGGCAGGCGATCGATTACCGCGTGGGCTTGGATCGCGTCGCCGAGTTGGGCAGCAAGGTCGACGCCCATACGCCGCTGGCGATCATCCATGCCGCCGACGCTGCTGCGCATGCGCGCGCCGCCGCGCAATTGCGCGCGGCGTTTAGCATAGGAAACAGCGCTGTAGCGCTGCCCACGCTGGTCTATGAATGCGTGCACGCGACACCCTGATCCCCACCCTTAACTTGCGAGTAAAAGCATGCGTCGCGCTGCGTTGATTGTGCTGGATTCTCTAGGCGTGGGTGCTTTGCCCGATGCCGATGTGTATGGCGATGTGGGCTCCAACACGCTGGGGCACATCGCCCTCTGGTGTGCGCGGCCGCTGGCTGAAGGTGGGCGGGGCCGTGCGCTGTCCTTGCCGCATTTGCAGCGGCTCGGTTTGGGCCACGCGGCACAAACCGCCTGTGGACTGGCGTTGCCGGGTTTTGATTTATCGCAATCACCGAGCGCGCGCTATGGCTGCGCGGCAGAGCGCTCCACCGGCAAAGACACCATCAGCGGTCACTGGGAAATCGCCGGCGTGCCGGTGTTATTCGACTGGGGCTATTTTTCCGACCGTCAGCAATCGTTTCCAGCAGCGTTATTGGCGGCGCTGCAACAAGCCGCCGGTAGCGATGGGATGTTGGGCAACTGTCACGCCTCCGGTACCGAGATCATCGCGCGCCTGGGCGACGAACACCTGCGCAGCGGCTGGCCGATCGTCTACACCTCGGCCGACTCCGTGCTGCAAATTGCCGCGCACGAGCAGCATTTTGGGCTGCAACGTTTGTACGACTTATGCGCAGCCGCGCGTTTGTTGGTGGATCCCTATCGGATCGGTCGGGTTATCGCGCGACCCTTTTTGGGCGACGCTGCGGCCAACTATGCGCGCACGCCCAATCGTCGCGATTACGCCGTCCCGCCGATCGCGCCCACTTTGCTGGATGCGCTGCAGGCGGCCGACGCTGAAGTGATCGGGGTTGGCAAAATCAGCGATATCTTCGCAGGAATGGGTATTAGCCGGTCAATCAAAGCGCACGGTTTGGACGCGCTGATGGACAAATCGATGCAAGCCCTTGCCGCCGCCCGCGTGCCGACGCTGGTGTTTACCAATCTGGTGGATTTTGATCAGGATTTTGGTCATCGCCGCGACGTGGCCGGTTATGCCGCGGCGCTCGAACATTTCGACACGCTGTTGCCGAGTTTCATCGACGCACTGGGCCCGGACGATCTGGCGATTTTCTGCGCCGATCATGGCAACGACCCCACGTGGCCGGGCAGCGATCACACGCGCGAGTTCATCCCCATCCTGGCGATCAGCCCCAGCTTGGCGCCCGCAGCATTGGGCCGCCGTGATAGTTTTGCCGACATTGGCGCCAGCTTGGCCACGTGGTTTGGCTTGCCGCCATTGGCTAGCGGTGCTTCGTTCTTGTCGTAAATGCCGGCCGCGTGCGCGCCAGGGTGGTTCAACATCGTCATTCCCGCGAAAACGGGAATCCATTTTTTTCAGTTACTTACGGGTAGCTACGCCAATGACCACGCCACACATCGAAGCTGCTGCGGGTGCCTTTGCCGAGACCGTGTTGTTGCCCGGCGATCCGCTGCGCGCCAAGTACATCGCTGAGCGTTTTTTAGAAAATCCGGTGCAAGTGACCGCGGTGCGCAATATGTACGGATATACCGGCCACTATCGCGGCCAGCGGATATCGGTGATGGGCGGCGGCATGGGCATTCCGTCCTGCTCGATCTACACCAGCGAGTTAATTGATCACTACGGCGTGCGCCGGGTATTGCGCGTGGGTACCTGCGGCGCGGTGTTAGACGAGGTTGAGATCGGTGATCTGGTCTTAGGTCTGGGTGCCAGCACCGATTCAGGCGTCAATCGCACGCGTTTTGGCGGTTACGATTTGGCCGCGATTGCGTCCTGGCCATTGGCCCGCGCGATCGACGATGCGGCGCGCGCCGCCGGGCGCCCACTGCGCATTGGCAATGTCTATTCGACCGATTTGTTTTACTCGCCGCAGGCCGGGCTGGTCGATATGTTGCGCCGCATGAAGATCCTCGGCATCGAAATGGAGGCCGCGGGTCTGTACACCGCCGCGGCCGAACGAGGCGCGGAAGCCGCGGCCTTGTTGACCGTTTCAGACCACTTGCTCACTGGCGCAAAAATGAGCAGCGAACAACGCCAACGCGGTTTAGACGCCATGATTGAAGTGGCGTTGGCGGCAGTGGCTTAAGACCG
>CAZLSB010000407.1:0-2996 GCA_964561825.1 uncultured Xanthomonas sp. | reverse complement strand
GCGCATCGCGCGGGCGGGTAAGGCGAGGTGAAATCGACACCATTCCAGCGCGCGCGGTACGACGAGCTCAGGCGCGGTCAATTCGTCGACCAAGCCAACCGCCAGGGCCGCCGCACTGTCGATCATATTGCCCGCCACGATATGCCGCTCGGCGCGATGCGGGCCTAACAGCCGCTGCAAGGACGCCAAAATGGCGCGCGGCAAGGCTAAGCCAACTTGCGTTTCATTCAAACCCAACTTGAACGGACCTGCTGCCATCACCCGGTAGTCGCAATTGAGCGCCACCACCGTGCCACCGGCCGGGCTATGTCCAGTGATAGCCGCCACCGTGGGAATTTCTGAGCAAGCAATCGCGCTCAGCAAACCGAAAAAATCCTGCCACATCGCCAACATACCGGCGCGATCCAATTTCAGCAGAGCCGGCACGTCCAAACCCGCACTGAACAAACCAGGTCCCGCAGATAACACCACGGCGCGCGCACCAGACCCAGCAGCGCCAGCGACCGATTGTCGCAGGGCGGCGATGAGTTCCGGTGATAAGGCATTGACGGGCGGGCGTGCCAATCGAATTTCGAGGATTTCATCGTGCTGCACATGATCGAGCATCGGGCCAACTCGGTAGCGGGTTCAGGTCGCGCAACATAACATCGCGGGCCAGACTTGCAGCCCTAACAAGGACGACAAATGAACGCAAAATGCAGCCTCCTATTGCTGACGCTCTTTGCACTGCCGGCGCAAGCCTGCGGCGTTCTGACCGTGAGCGATGCTTGGGCGCGCTTAGCGCCGCCGACCGCAACGGTCATGGCCGCTTACGCCACACTCGGCAATGCCGGTGAACAATCGGTATTGGTACAAAGTGCCAGTTCCAAGGATTTTGAGCGTGTTGAAGTGCACAGCATGACGATGGATAACGGCGTTATGCAGATGCGCAAACTCGACATGCTCGAAGTTAAAGTTGAGCAAACCGTGAAGTTAGAGCCGGGCGGATTACATCTGATGCTGATCGGGCCCAAACGGCAGTTTGGTATGGGCGATACCATCGAGGTCGCCTTGCGCCTGTGCGAGGAGAACGAGCAAGTGGTGCGCTTTAGCGTGCAAGAAAGCGCGCCAAGCGCAGACCATCCAGCGCACGCGCACTGATGAGCAGCGCCCGCGCCAAAACGCGCTACGTGTGCTCCGAATGCGCCGCTGTTTCGCCCAAATGGGCCGGGCAGTGCGGTGATTGTGGCGCCTGGAACAGCATCACCGAAGAACTCGCCGCGGGCATCGGCCCCGGCGCGCGACGCGGGGGTTACGCGGGTACGGCGAGTGCCGGTGAAGTCGCCGATTTGGCGCAGATCGCCGCTGAAAACGAAGTGCGAATGGATACTGGTTTGGGCGAGCTCAATCGCGTGCTCGGGGGTGGATTGGTGGCCGGGTCAGTGGTGTTAGTGGGCGGCGATCCGGGCATCGGTAAGTCCACCTTAATGCTGCAAGTGCATGCCAGTTTGCAGCTGAAGACCGATGTGATTTACGTCAGCGGCGAAGAATCGCTGGGACAAATTGCGCAGCGTGCGCGCCGTTTGCAGGTTGAGGTTGCCGGATTGCGCTGCCAAACCGAGACCAACGTCGAACGCATTCTCGCCACCGCAGTCAAGGAAAAACCCAAGGTTCTGATTATCGACTCCATCCAAACCCTGTGGTTGCCAGATTTGAGTTCTGCGCCGGGATCGGTATCGCAAGTGCGTGAATGTGCGGCGCGTTTGGTGCGTTATGCGAAAGAGCAGGGCGTTAGCGTATTTTTGATCGGCCATGTAACCAAAGAAGGGGGTATTGCCGGGCCGCGCGTGCTCGAACATATGGTGGACGCCGTACTTTATTTTGAGGGCGAATCCGGCAGTCGCTTTCGTATTTTACGAGCGCTGAAAAACCGCTTTGGTGCGGTAAATGAACTGGGCGTATTCGCGATGACCGATCGCGGATTACGCGAGGTACCCAACCCATCGGCCATTTTTCTTTCCGGCCAAGCCGAACGCGGTCCCGGCAGTATTGTGATGGTCACCCGCGAAGGCACCCGGCCATTATTGGTTGAAGTGCAGGCACTGGTCGATCAGAGCCCGCTGGCCAATCCACGGCGGGTCGCGGTTGGCTACGAAGCTAATCGATTAGCCTTACTGCTGGCGGTCGCGCATCGTCATGGTGGCGTGGCGATTTACGATCAAGACGTCTTCGTTAATATTGTTGGTGGCATCCGCGTCAGCGAAACCGCGGCTGACTTGCCGGTATTGCTTGCCGTGCATTCCAGTTTTCGCAATCGCGCGCTGGGCACGCACACACTGGCTTTCGGCGAAGTGGGTTTAGCCGGTGAAATTAGACCTATCCCCAATGGCGAAGAACGCCTGCGTGAAGCCGCCCACCACGGCTTCAAACGCGCCATCGTGCCGGCGCAGAATAAACCAAAGAAGGGTATGGTCGGAGACATGGAAGTGATCGGCGCAAGCACACTAGCCGAAGCGTTAGAGGCGGTGGTGGCTTGAGTTGTCAGCGGACGTTTAACCTAGAAACCTCAGTTGACCGCTTACTATCGCCCATAACGCGATGCTTCTTTTAACTTTGCAGCACTTTGATCAGTTCACCGATTGGGTGAGTCCGCTACGGGGCAGATTACACGGTTCTGGCCGCGCCTGGCTGCGTTGCAACTCGTTGGAATAGAGGAGCCTCCCCGAGGTTTCTAGGTTCAATTGCGCGGTTGCTTCAAGCGGGCAACGAGCGAGCGCCCCGAACGGGGCGAAATCAGATTCGTCATTGCGAGCGTCCTTTTTCAGCCCGAAAATGCACGCGGATGAACCCACCAGGCTCGTCTTTGCGAGGGAGCCTTAAGCGACCGCGGCAATCCAGGAACGTTCGCTCCAGCCATCTCCAACGCTTAAGGCTCCCTCGCAATGATGAGGATTCGGGCTTGACTTAATTGCGTCAGGCGTTGCCCTGGGCTGTCTTGGTTCGCCCTTTCAGGGCTT
>CAZLSB010000406.1:0-2996 GCA_964561825.1 uncultured Xanthomonas sp. | reverse complement strand
GGCCGCAACCAGTTTTCCAAGGCGCTTGGTTATTTCAAACAATCCGCAGCGATTCGCGAGAGTCAGATCAGTGGCCCAACCGATCGCGTCAAACTCGATCTGGCGAATTCGCTTTCATGGATCTCGCGAATTCACAATAACCTGGGTGAACCCGCGCAAGCATGGTATGCCTTGGAGCGTGCAGTGCTGTTGGTGTCAGAGTTGCGCTTGCATGCTGACGACAACCAACTCCGGCAACGCGAGACGACTTTGCGCTACATGCTTGGGATGAACAGCCTGTACCGCGGTGATGCACAGCGTACTCGTCATGAACTAGCGCAAGCCTTAGCTCTGGCGCGTTTAGACGTGGAAAACGACCCCAGCCAGCCGCGCCGCCACGCCATGCTGGCCCGCATTAGCTTTGAGTGGGTACGCGCCAGCGAAAACGCCGACCCTGCGGCCAAAGCCATATTAGACGAAGGACTACAAGCACTGGCGAAGCTGCCGGAGCATGCGCTGAGCAGCACCGAAACCTTGGGCTTGCAGACGCGCGCTTGTATGGCGCAACTGGTGATTGATGCGAGCGCGGCCAGCGTCAGCGATTGCGAGCTGCGTATTTGGCCAAAGCTGATGCAATCTGCTATCGACGAAGCCGATATGATTGAACTCGCTGGCGAACTCACCGTTGCGTTGGCAAAAAACCGCCCAGACAGTGTGACAAAAGCGCAGATAAGGGCTATTGCGGATCGGCTTAAGAATTTGCCGGCGCAATTACGTGCCAGCATGAGCCATTTGCTCGTGCTTCGTTCTTTGGGCGAACAAATTGATTCTTCAAGTATTGAGAGTAGCAAAATGAGCGAGCAAATTGATCGAATGCGCGCCTCATTCAACCATCAACCGGGAGTCTGACGACATGAGTAATACGAGCACCTACGTAGAACTATACTTCACCATCACCATTAGCGGAAACGCAGCACCCTATTCGGTGAGCGTGCCCAATGTAGTGAATATGCGCAACACTACCGGCACGCCCACGCCGGCGCTAATCATTTATAAGCTTGCGGAACCGTCCATTGCAGCCGGGTTCACGCTTGGCGATATCATAATTAAAACACCCTGCCCCGATATCAGCTTGGTTTCCAGCAGTGCAACACAATTTATTTTTCAAGATGAAGATACCATCGCCGTGGAAACCTATGCATTTGGATTCTATTATTTCCACGGCGGCAACAGTTATTACTTTGATCCAGACATCGAGAACGAAGAGCCGGAATAGTGTGGCTGGGTGATAGCCAGCTCCATTTGGTGCGCAGACATCGCCGTTTATACCCCCAACGGGTAAATCGCGCAGCCCAGGGCCGCTGGCTCTGGGTTTATTACCCACTGGCCAGTCCTGAAAACGAAAAACCACAAGCGCGGTGCTGCTCGGCAGCGTGTGCGGTAGCAATCTGTGCGGGTTAGCTCCAATAGCCCGGCACGTAGGGACGTAATGTCGGTTGAACGGCGGGTTACGACCCTACGGGACGCTTGTTCCGTTATGCCCTGTTTCTACC
The DNA here is from genome assembly GCA_964561825.1 of uncultured Xanthomonas sp. GTDB lineage: Bacteria > Pseudomonadota > Gammaproteobacteria > Xanthomonadales > SZUA-5 > JADKFD01. The sequence continues at coordinate 1,464 of CAZLSB010000406.1, read as the reverse complement.
GACATCTAGCCCCTACGGGGCATAATCGCAAAGCAGCGCTGGCAAGCCCTCCCAAAATCTTGGCACCGCAGCCCACCCAATCCCGTTGTACTACGATACTTTTAGCGTTGTGCTCGCGAACGACAGCCTTACTCGTGGCGCTCTCACGATGGCCTTAAACAAAACTTCACCATCCGCCGCACATCATTCACCATCCAAAGTGACTAGGCTTGCCTTAGCTTGTTTCGATCCCTCAGGAGCCAAAAATGCGCAAAACACTGTTGTTATTGCTGGGATTGCTGCTCCCCACCCTCGGCGCCGCTGAGGCAAAACTGAGCGCCGCCGAATCGGCACAGGCCCGGCAAACCCCAATCGAGCAGACTTTCACCTTCGAAAACCTGCCATTGGGTAGCAAACGGGATGGATCAGTGCGCATGAAGCGCATTGATGTCTATGCGCCCGACGCCAAGATTTTGCTGGCCGATAAGGACGGCTATATCGAACTGCCGCGCAGCAACTGGCTGCATTTTATTGCCGATAGTTCAGTGCCAAACGCGCCGCGTTTGGGCCTGTCGATTGCGCCCGATGGCAAGAGCGCGGCCGGCGTGTTGTTGGCCGATGATGGTCGCACCATGGCGATCAGCGGCAGCCCTCTAGGAGCCGGACTTAGTTTCGAGTTGCAGGAAACAAAACAGGACAAAAACGGTAAACCAACGCTATTTGCCTGTGATAACGACCGACCCAGCTGGAAATCGATGGTCATCACCGATCACAGTTCCAGTATTGCGGATATCAAAACCATCCAAATCCCCAAAGGCGCAACGCGTTCTGCAGTGGTCGCCATCGATACAGATAACGAGCTGTTGCAGCTAAAGTTTGCCAATAACACCGGCAATGCCAGCAATTATTTTGCCCAGTTATTTGTCGCGCTTAACGTGGTTTACGAACGCGATCTGGATCTGCGCATATTGCAAGGTACGACGATCTTGCGCACCTCGAACATTCCCGATCCCTATACCACCACCAGCACCTCCGCGCAATTGACCGAATTTGGCACGCTGTGGCAAAACACGCAAAGCGGCGTTTCCCGTGCTTTTGCGATGTTCATATCCGGCAAGGCATCGAGTCCAAACAGTGCCTCAGGTATCGCCTGGGTATTGGGCGCGGCTGCCAATTATTGCCAAAGCACCAATGCCGTTGGCGGTCATTACAGCGTCTCGCAGGTTTTCAAGTTTCAGGGGGCAACGGCCGCCAACGACTTATCGGTCATCGCCCATGAACTTGGCCACAATTTGGGCGCGTTCCACGCGCATTGTTCTAACGCGACGACCGGCGTAGGTGGCCAAAGCGGCAATACCATCGATCAGTGTTTTAACACCGAGGGTGGATGTTATTCCGGACCACAGATTTGCCCGGCCACCAGCACCGTCAATGGCGTGCCGAATGTGCAAGGTACCTTAATGAGTTATTGCCACTTAAGCGGCT
>CAZLSB010000405.1:0-3010 GCA_964561825.1 uncultured Xanthomonas sp. | reverse complement strand
GTGCCTACTCTGGGCGTGGTAATCGTCGGCGTGACCGAACCTGCACCAGCGGTCAGCGTAGTCGCAGCGACCGCGACAACCGGGGCGACATTCGCAGGGCCACCAGGGATGGTGACGGCCGTGTTGGCAACGTTGTCGTAAACGTAGCGGATGATGGATCGGGTAGCACCCGTGGCCCCAAACTGGACCTGAATGTAACCGAAGTGGACGGCATTGGCGTTGGCTTCATTCACGAAACGGAAGCCCAGATAGTTCTGGCTGCTGTTGAGCGTGAATTGACTGACAACGTTTCCGGGTCGGAAGAACACGGCCGCAGCGCCCTGGATCATCGTGCCGGCGGGCAGATTGTAATTGCCGCCTGCGATGGCCTGAGGGTTGAACCAAGTATTGACTGTAGGGCCCCAGAGGGCGAACTGACCCGCGGACGGCGAGTAAGGGCCGATGTCCCAGCCGGGAACCGCGGCTGTGGTCACTCCCGATACGCCCGTGACAACGTTGAAGTAGATGCCGTCAAGGGTGTCAGGCATTGCAATATTCACAGCGCCACTGTCAACCAGTGCGGCCATGGCTGTCGAAGACATTAGGCAGAGTGCAGCGGCTTCGGCAAAGACAATGCTGCGAATGGACCTTCGCTTCGAGCGGTGTTGCTGATCGGTCAACATAAGAGTGACGCCCTTTGGGTGAAGTTTGGAGGGAGCTGAGTGATGGATACTTGAAGTGGCAGATGTTGCGAAAAGCCAAATCCACCATTGCTGAATTGTATAGATCGTTCGCTAATGCCGTCTAGGGTTCCGAGCTTGGAAATCGTTTGCCTTTTGCGACATTTGTCTGAAAGACAGGTGCGATTGACTGCCACCCGGCAGGTCGGCTCTTGTGGGAGCGCGCTTGCGCGCGGTGTTGATGAAATGGAGAAAGCCCAGTCGCGAGCAAGCGTGCTCCCAAGGCTGCTCCTCTCCGATCAATCCATCACCTAACTCATTGATTCGTCATTGCGAGATCCCAGTTCCCGTCGAAAACTGCGCTGGATTGGCTGGCAAACTTGCCACTCCCGTCACCCTGGTTCGCTAATCCGCGCACCTTCCAGCGCCGTGCGCAGCGGGTCCAATAGCGCACCAAAAAGCGCCGCGGGCGTGGATGTCTGGCGTAATGGCTGGCGCACCTGCAGCGCGCTGGGGGTGCGGATGGCGCGCTGCGCGCTCTGAAAGTTCAGGCAGGCGCTCTGATAAGGCAGTTGGCAAAAAGCTAGCAGTTCGCGGATTTGGGTTTCCGGCTGCGTCACCAAGGCTTCGTAGCTTTGAATTCTGAGCTGCTCAGGAGATTGCCGGGCCCACCGATCGCCCATGTGCTCGCAGGCCTGCCAGTACTGCGCCAGGCTGTCGAAGCCATAGCTGAAAGTCGCCAACCCAGGCCCGAACAGCTGTTTGTAGCAGGACCAGCAGGTTTCCAGCGGATCACGGCGGCAGTCGATGATGCGGGCCTCTGGCAACATCGCGCGAATCGCGCCCACGTATAGCCAGTTATCCGGCAGCTTGTCGGTAGCGATCGGCTTATGCAGGCGCCAGCGCGCGCTTAAGCGCAAGTAGTGCTGACCAAGGCGGGTCCAGTCTGGTGCGCTGGCTTGGCTGACCCACGCCGGAAAAGGCTGGCCGCGGCGGCGCGACTCCGCACTGATGACCTGCTGCAGGTAGGGCAGCTCGCTGGCACCTTCCACTGCAGGATGGGCGGCCAGCACCTGCTCGATCAGCGTGCTGCCCGAGCGTGGCAAGCCGACGATGAAAATGACCTCGCGGCCCTGCGGCGCTGCCTGCGCGATGGGCCCGTCGTAGGCCTCGCGCACACCAGCCATGCGGCGGGCGAAGGCGGCGCTGTCCCAAAGTGCCGCAGCGCGCACCGCTTGGTTGGCGCGATTGAAGACAGCCAATGCGCCCTCGAATTCGCCAGCATCTTCGAGCGCCTTGCCGAGCGCAAAGTCCAGCAGTTGCCGCTCCGCGGCTACCTCGCTGCGCAGGGCAGCCGCTTCCAGTTGCTGACGCTCGGCCGCGCTTAGCGCAATAGTCTTCAGATCGACCAGGGCAAACCAGGCGCGCGCGCTTTCGCGGCCAGCGGCGATCAGCGTGCGACAGTCGGCCGCCGCTGCGTGGGCATGGCCGAGGGCCTTGTTGCAACGCGAACGCTGCAGCAGTCCAACCACCGAGCGTGGGTCCAAGCGTAATGCCGCTTCGGCAGCGCTCAGCGCGTCATCGTAAAGGCCCTGGTTATCGCACTCAATACTGAGCTTCAACCAATCCTTGGCGCTGTGTGCGCAGCCCGCCGCTAGTCCTAGGCTGTGTCTGGCCGCGACCCCATCGCCTTCGTGTCCCTGCGCCGCGCCGAGCAGGCAGCAGATCCGAAAGTCGTCGCTACGCTGCGCGGACGCCCGCGTGAGGGCCTGAACGGCCTGCGGCCAATCAGCCGATTCGGCGTGATGCAAAGCCTGCCAATAAAGCACCTCAGGATGATCGGGTGCCTGCGCGGCGACCTCAGCCAGCCAATGGTTCGCCATCGCGCGATCGCCAGCGGCGTGCAGCCGCATCACCTGGCGCATCAGCACAATCTGCGCCGGCGGCAGCCCGCGCAAGCGCTCGCGCAGTTCGACGGCCAGCGCCTTGTCCTTGGGTGCTGCAGGAGCGCCCGGCTTCATGGCCTGATCTGGTCGGGCGTGGACCCGACGCGCGCGATCAGCAAAGCCTTCAGCTCGCCTATCTCGGCCCGCATCAAGCGCACTTCGTCATGCAGATCGGTCTCAATGTGGTCGCGTGCCTCCTCCACCACCCTCCACCAGCGCCTCATGCTCCGTTTCGGTGTAGCTCTGCATGGCATTGACGATGATGGCAATGAACAGATTGAGCATGGTGAAGGTCGCCACCACGAATAGAGCCCAAGCATAGGGAAATCTCTCCATAACCTTAATACACTCGGCAAAACGCCGACTTCAAGTAGCGCGATTCAGGAACATGGGCCAGCCACGGGT
>CAZLSB010000404.1:0-3023 GCA_964561825.1 uncultured Xanthomonas sp. | reverse complement strand
ATCGCATCCCAATCCGACGGCCAAAAGTCCAAGTTATTTCCTTACGAGCCCTAACTTCACTCGAATATGGTTCGCGACCTTGTTGACCATGGCTTTTGCCGGGCCACTTTGGTCGGCTGCCGAGGTGACCACGTCTGAGCTGAAAATCAGCTTGGTCAGCGAGTCACAAGCCCTGGTGCCCGGTGGGCAGCAGTTTTTGGGATTGCTGATCGAACATCAGCCACACTGGCATACCTATTGGCAAAATGCCGGCGATTCGGGCATCCCGACCAAGTTGAGCTGGCAATTGCCGGCCGCCGTTCAGGCCGGCGAGATTCAATGGCCGCACCCGCAGCGCTTTGATTTATCCGGAATTATTAATTTTGGTTTTGATGATCGGGTGTTGTTATTGGTGCCGATCGACATCGCTTCTGACTTGAGCGAGCGCGCCACGCTGGCGGTCAGAGTGGATTGGCTGGTGTGCCGCGAAGAGTGCATCCCCGGTCGCGCTGATCTCGCCCTTGAATTGCCGGTTGCCGCGCAGACCAGCGCCGACCCGCGTTTTGTCGCTGATTTTGCCGCTACACGCGCACGCCTGCCGCAAGTGGTGGACTGGTCCGCCCGTGTGCAACTGGATGCGGAGCAGGCGCGGGTGGAAGTGGCGTTGCCGGCAGACTTTCCGGCCAATGAAAAACCTGAGCTTTATCCGCTGCAAATCGAGGTGCTGTCCAATGCGCGGCCCGCGGATGTGTCGGTCGGCAATGGCGTGCTGCTGTGGCCCGCAGCGCGCAGCGAATACCTGCAAACCGTGCCCGAGCACATCGATCTGGTTATTGTGAATGGCACGCCACCGAATAGTCGCGCTTATCAAGTGCGGGCTGCGGTGGTCAATGTAGGGACGGTCGCCGGCACAGCTGAGTGGGCGACTGCAACCGCTGGCGCGCGCGCCGAGCCCATGTCGCTGGCTGCGGCATTGTTATTTGCGTTGCTCGGCGGCGCAATCTTGAATCTGATGCCGTGCGTATTTCCGGTGTTAACGCTCAAAGCGCTGGCGCTGCGCAGCGATAGCGCTGATTTGCGCCACGGTCTGCTGTACGCATTGGGTTGCGTGTTGGCCTTTGTGGCACTGGCTGCCGTGTTGCTGAGCTTGCGCGCGGCGGGCGCCGTGTTGGGCTGGGGCTTCCAGCTGCAATCGCCGTGGTTGATCGGCATCTTGGTGTATTTGTTTTTTGCGATGGGCTTGAGCCTTTCCGGTGTCTATAGCTTTGGTGAGCGCTGGATGGGGATCGGCCAAACGCTCACCGAAGGCGAGAGCGATCGCGCCGCTTTTTTCACCGGCGTGCTGGCCGCCGTGGTCGCCAGTCCATGCACTGCGCCGTTCATGGGCGCGGCGATGGGTTATGCCCTGACCCAGAGCGCGCCGCTGGCGCTGAGTGTGTTCGCGACCTTGGGCTTAGGCTTGGCACTGCCCTTTGTGCTGCTCTGTGTGATTCCCGGTTTGGCGCAGCGTTTGCCCAAGCCCGGTGTGTGGATGGATCGCTTCAAACAGGGTCTGGCGTTTCCGCTGTATTTGAGCGCCGTTTGGCTGTTATGGGTGTACGGCGAACAACAAGGCCCGCTGGCGATGGCGCGTTTGGCCGGTGGCGCGGTGTTTCTGGCCTTCGCGCTGTGGTTGCTTGGACTTCCCGCGCCGTTGCGCTGGCTACGCGGTGTCAGCATTGCGGTGGCGCTTGCCGCCGTGGTTTTTGCGCTGCAGGCGGGCGCGCAATTGCAGTCGACGACTCAGCGCAGCGAATCGGCAAACTACGAGGCCTATTCGGCGCAGCGCTTGGCGCAGCTGCGGCAGCTGGGCAAACCGGTGTTGGTCAATATGACCGCAGCGTGGTGCATCACCTGCTTGGCCAATGAGCGCGTGGCGCTGTCGACCGATGCGGTGCGCAGCAAAATGCAAGAACTAGGTGTGACCTACGTGAAGGGCGATTGGACGCGCCGAGACGACGCCATCACGCGCTATCTGGCGCAATTTAGCCGCTCGGGCGTGCCACTCTATGTGCTCTATCCGGCGCGCGGCGAGCCCCGCGTGTTGCCGCAATTGTTGACCGCGGATCTGGTCGTCGCAGAACTCGACGCGCTGGGTCGCAAGCCTTGACGTTTCACCGAAAAATCCATCCAAACCAAGGAGTATTTCTATGCACAAGACCCTTCTCGCTCTGAGCCTAGCTGTGCTGACGACCGCTAGTTTTGCGTCCACGGTCGGCCAGCCCGCACCCAACTTTAGCCTGACCGATTCCAATGGCAAATCGCATTCATTGGCAGATTTCAAGGGCAAAACCGTGGTGCTTGAATGGACCAATGCCGAGTGTCCGTTCGTCAAGAAGCACTACGGCGCGGACAATATGCAGGCTCAGCAGGGCGCGGCGACTGCGTCGGATGTCGTTTGGTTGACCATCAATTCCGGGGCGCAAGGCAAACAAGGGCAGGTCGATGGCGCCGGCGCTAACCAGTTGATTAGCAAGCAGGGTTTCAAATCGAGCGCCTACCTGCTGGATGCCAGTGGCGATACTGGCCGCGCGTATGGCGCAAAAACCACGCCGCATCTGTACATCGTCGATGCAGCCGGCGTGCTGCGCTACAACGGTGCGATTGATTCCATTCCCAGCGCCGATTCGGCCGATATTCCCAAAGCCACCCAATACGTGCCGCAAGCCTTGGCCGAACTGGCCGCTGGCAAGCCGATCAGCGTGGCCTCGTCGCAGCCTTATGGTTGCAGCGTGAAGTACTGACAGTCAAACAGCGTCCGGCGCGCGCTCACAGGTACGGGAAACGCTATCTGTGAGTGCGATACTGGGAAACTAACGCCACAAAATCTGCTTCACCGACGGGCGCTCGGCCTCAATCCGGATAAACCACAACATTGCCGCTGCTATCAGTTTGACGATCACCGGCAGGGCGATATAAACAATCACCAACGCCTGCGTGTTGTACTGGCCGGCGCCCGGATTGAAGCCCAGCAAATCCAAAATCGGCAGCGAGGCAGCGGCGCC
>CAZLSB010000403.1:0-3035 GCA_964561825.1 uncultured Xanthomonas sp. | reverse complement strand
GCATAGCGCAGACTCGAAAGTAGAGCCATAGCCTTCAAAATCAATTCGAAAATGATTAGAAATGATCGCCAAAAGGACTCCCGGCGCACTCGCGATGAAAGTCCGACAGGCTGCCAGGATCAATGATCGTTGGGCTGAGCGCAGCATGCCCAACAGCCGTAGCGGTCAGAAATCTCCTACCAGAAGACGCGTAGAACCCTGACCGACACGGCGCGCGGTAGTTGCAACAATGGCCGCATGACTCAAGCGCTCGAGCTTGGCACTTGAATCGCCGCTGCCAGAACCGACCCGACTTGCCGTCCTCGGCGTTGCCCTGCCGGGCGACGACTCGTCGAGGCCGCGCATGCTTGCACCGTTCCTTGCGCACCGTTCCTTGCGCAATTTATCCGCTCCTAACTCGGCGAAATTCCTGCGTGAGAGACTGCCGTTGCCAATTTCGGCACGCGGAGTGTGTGATCGATGAATCTCTGGATCGCAGCCATTCTGGCCGGCAGTGTGTTACTGATCGAGACGCCTTGCGCGTTTGCCAAGAGCGAGCTCAGCAGCAAACTCACTGTGCCGATTGCGTCGGTCGTCGACGCCGGGAGCACCCTCGCGAGCGACGGGGCCAGTGCGGCGGTGGTGCTGCCCGCGGCGCTGTCGCAGGCGGGTGCGTCACTGGTCGTGCTGTCGGTCACGGCAGGGGCGAAGGGCAGCGTCTATCTGCTCGAACGCGCCGGCGATGGTGCGCGGGTCAGTATCGAGATCGGCGCCGAGATCGCGGGCACCGTGACGCTGAGCGTGGGGACCACAATCGAGACCAGCGCGGTGGCGGCTGGGACGGTGTTGTCGGTCGCTGGAGAAGTTGTTGCGTTGATTCCAACGGAAGTCGGGCGTGCGCTGATGCATCACGAGCAGTTGTCGGACTGATCGCCCGGCATGTGTCGGATCGTCGTCGCCTTGTGGCTGCTGCTGGCATTCCTGCCCGTAGCGCAAGCCGGCCGCTCGTGCGAGCCGCGGGCGCTGCAGGTCGCTGACGTCGAGCGTGGTCTGGAGCTTGCGCAGCGGACCGTCGTCGCGCTTGATGCCAGCGCAGCGCACATCGTCATCCTCGCGCGCGCCGGTCAGGACCTCAGCGACTATGGACTGCATTACTCGCATCTGGGCTTTGCCTATCGGCATTCCGACGATCACGGTGGACACGTCTGGCGCGTCGTCCACAAGCTCAATCGTTGCGGCACCGCTGAGGCGTCCATTTATCGCCAAGGGCTGGCCGAGTTCTTTCTTGATCGCCCTTGGCGATACGAGGCCGCCTGGGTAGTTCCGAGCGAGGCGGTGCAAGAGCGGCTGCTGGCGCGGGTGCGCGATCCGCAGCAGCTGATCCACCTGCATAGTAAGCCTTACAGTATCGTCAGCTACGCTTGGAGCCAGCGCTATCAGCAGTCCAATCAATGGGCCCTGGAGACACTGGCTGCCGCGCTGGATTCCGCAATTGACACGCGCGCACAGGCGCAGGACTGGTTGCGCGAGCACAACTACGAACCGAGCACGCTGCACATCAGCACGCTCGAGCGCCTTGGCGGCCGCCTGACCGCCGCCAATGTCGCTTTCGATGACCATCCGCCCAAGAAGCGCTTTTCCAGCCGCATTGACACCGTGACCGTCGACTCCGTTTTCGCCTGGATGGCAAAGGCGGGGTTGGCAGGGACGCCGGTGCGGATCGCGAAGTAACGGGTCGATTATCCTAGCCAGCAGCCTGTCGGACTTTCCTCGCGAGTGCGACGGAAGCGCTTTTGGCGATCATTTCTACTCATTCTCGAATTTATTTTGCCGGCTTGGGCTCTACTTTCGAGTCTGCGCTATGCCAAAAGGCCGGCCGCCGGTGCGCTTGCGTCATCGGGTGGTGGTCAGCTTCCGAGCGTAGCCAATGCCCCCGATCAGGTCGGGGGCAGGCTCTTCATCCAGCGGTGGCGGGCCGCTTCGGCACGGACAATCAGCGCTTCCACGCTGCTGACCATGCGCCAATAGCCGCAGCGGACGCCTTTGACCTGACCGGTCCGTGCGAGGGGTCGATGCGCAGCGCAGCGCAGGTGGTTCTTCAGCGGACAACAGAAGGTGAAACCGAGGTCAGAATGCAGTTTCAGAACTTGCTTACACGCATACCGGCGATTCTCCGATCTGAACCCCGTCTGCGCCGTAATGGCCGAGGTCCTGGAAACACCGCGACTACACCTCGATCCAGGTGGCAAGCAAACGCTCCATGGAAGGCGCAGCTGGCAAGTGCCTACTGCGCCACTTCGATCGCGGTGACCCGGTAAGAGACAAGGCACCGCGCGCCGCCGGCGCCAATCTTCCAGACCGGCGTCAGCCTCACTGAGCGGCGCTCCCGAAGCGCCATGAGCAGGTTGGCGACGTCGGCATCGCTCATGTTCTTGCCACTACAGGCAGTGCCGCCCCACTGGTAGTTACGGTAGAACTGCTGCCCCTCGTCGATGACCAGTCGGCCACGCGCACTGAATTGCTCGTCGGACGACGTGCCATTGACGGTGACCTGGGCGACCGAGCCGTACGAACCGACGTTGTCGGCCAGTGCCGATCCTGCGCATAGTAGTGCGGCTGCGCCCAGCAGGGCGCCGTAAACGATCTTCATTGCGTGTACTTCTGTTAAAGGTGGGGTGGCCCCTTGGTTGCGGGCCTACCAGTACATACGGAGTGAGCAGGCGCCAGAGATCATGTGATTATGTTGAACCTGGAAACCTCAGTTGGACGGGGTAGAGTGTGCGGTTCTCACCCCCCCAGAACCGTGCAATCTGCCCCGTAGCGGAGTCACCCAATAGGTGAACTGATCAAAGTGCTGAAAAGTCAAAAAATCATCGCGTTATGGGTGATGGGAAGCGGTCAACTGAGGTTTCTAGGTTCAAGCCAATGCCGAGCCAGGGATCGCCGGGCATCAACGCCGAATAGCTCTAGCGCCGGCTATTTATAGGCGCGCGCCGCGCAAACGCAGCGCATTGCTGACCACCGATACCGATGACAAGCTCATCGCCAGCGCGGCA
>CAZLSB010000402.1:0-3044 GCA_964561825.1 uncultured Xanthomonas sp. | reverse complement strand
GTTGCAACTCGTTGGAATGGAACAACCATTCCCCCGGTCTGGCGGCGTAGCCGCCCGCCGTTCAAGCCGGCGCGCGGCATGCCGCGCAAGCTTGCCGGCTTGCACCCTCATTGCGCTTATGCCCTGCACACCCACAACGGCACACTCTACCCCGTCCAACTGAGGTTTCTAGGTTGAAGCACCGCATGATTGACAAGACCGCGCCGGCCCCGGCAACAGCAGCGCCGCTGAACCTGGACAGTTGCGCGCAAGAACCCATCCATCTGCCCGGCGCCATACAGCCACAGGGCGCCTTGCTAGCATGCGAACAACGCGGCTTGACCGTGCTGTCGGTCAGCGCCAATGCGCAAGACATTTTGGGCTGCACACCTGAGCAGCTGTGTGGTCAGCGCTTGGGCGTGCTGCTTGATCCCCTCAGCGTCGCCAGCATCCGCAGCGCACTGGACGACGCCGTGGTGCGGCCCCACATGCCGAGTCTGGTTGCCTTGCAGCTGCGCGATGGCCGTGAACTGCAGAGCAAGGTACACGCCCATAAAGGCGTGGTTTACGTCGAGCTTGGCCCTGCCCCGCTCGCCCAAGTGCAGGCCATGTACACCGCGATGCAGGACACCTACCCGGTACTGGGCAGCATGACCGAAGCCGAGTCGCTGGAGTCGATGCTCAGCATCGCCGCTGGCTACGTCAAACGCGTCACCGGCCTCGACCGTGTGATGATCTACCGCTTTGACGAGCAGTGGCATGGGGAGGTGATCGAAGAACAGTGCAGCCGCGCCGATGTGCCGCTGTACTTTGGACTGCGCTTTCCTGCCAGCGACATTCCCGCGCAGGCGCGCGCGCTCTACCGAACGGGGCTCATCCGCTACATCGCCGACGTCAGCTACACCCCAGTGCCGCTGGTGCCGCAGTTGAACCCACAGGGCAATCTGCCCTTTGACCTAAGCTACTGCATCTTTCGCAGCGTCTCACCCGTGCATCTGCAGTATCTGAAGAACATGGGGGTGAGCTCCACGCTGGTGATGTCCATTGTCGTCGACGGCGAGCTGTGGGGCCTGATCTCTTGCCACCACTACGCGCCAACCGCGCTGGCATTAGTGCAGCGCCAAGTCTGCGGCATGGTGGCGCTGGTGGCCGGTGCCATGGTCAAGTCGCTGCAGGACAAACAGCAAAGCCAACAACGCATGCGCCGCGCCGCGCTGCAGCTGGCCATTCTGCAGGCCTTCGGCGTGCCAGGTCGCTCGGTGCAGGCCGCGCTGAAGTCAGCCGCGCTGGACTTCACCAAGCTGATGAACGCCACCGGCGGCGTGTTATGGCTGGGCGACGTGATTTTGCCCTTCGGCCACACGCCGCAGCCCGAGGTACTGGCCGCTGTGGTCAGCCAGGCCCGCGCGACCCTGGCCAGCCTGCCCGAGCGCCCGTGGCAGAGCACCGACCTGGGCCAGCGCGGCAGCGGTACGCCGGTACTGGGCGGCGGACTGGCGATTGCGCTGGACCCGCAGGCCAGCAAAGGCCTGATCTGGCTGCGGCCGGAGTTGCGCCAGATGGTGCTGTGGGGGGGCAACCCCGACGAGCCCGCCACCCAGACCCTGAACCGCGACGGCAGCAGCACCATCAGCCCACGTCAGTCTTTCGAGAGTTGGAAGCAGATTGTGCAAAGCCAATGTGCGCCCTGGACCGCGGCTGATCTTGAAGCCGCTGGGTCGTTGCGCGCACTGGAGCTGGCGCTGGACACCCATCAAACCAACGAGTTGCTGTACGCCAGCGAAGAAAAGTTCAGAGGCCTAGCCGGGCTGTCATCCGATGCGTATTGGGAAACCGACGCGCAGCATCACTTCACGCAGTTCGAAACCGGCCGTCTGGGCGCCATGGGCCTGCATCTTGCACCCCTAGGCCGGCCCTTGGCCGAGTCGTTCCAGCCGGATGCCGCCGATGCCGAACCCTTGCTCGTGTCGATGGCGCAGCAACGTGTGATCCGCGATCTGGACTGCCATGCCCTACTAGCTGATGACCGCCGCCTGCCGCTGACGCTCAATGCCGAGCCGCTGTTTAGCCCCATGGGTGCCTTTGTCGGCTACCGCGGCACCTTGTCAGACACATCGGTGCGGCGCGCGGCTGACGCCGTACGCGTGGAACGTGACACCGCCGTGCGCGCCAACGTGGCCAAGTCGCTGTTCGTCTCGCACATGAGCCATGAGCTGCGCACGCCGCTGACGGCGGTGCTGGGGTACGCGCAGATGCTGGACATGTCGGAAACGCGGCCGCTGGACCCTAAACAGCGCGCCTGGGTCAAAGACCTGCTGAAGGCCGGCAACCACCTGTTGCACATGGTGGAAGATTTGCTCGATCTCTCGCTGGTGGAAGCCGGGCAGCTGAAACTGAGCATGGAGCCGGTGGACTTCAAGTCGATGGTGGACGAGTTGCTGCGCATGTTCGATGCCCCCGTATTTGCGCGTGCGCTGCAGGTGAACGTCGATGTCGACCGCGCATTGCTCGACCGCCCCTGGCTGGCCGACGCCAAACGGCTGCGACAGGTGCTGTTGAACCTGCTCAGCAACGCTGTGAAGTACAACGTCAATGGCGGCAGCATCACGGTCACCGCGCGCAGCTTAGATGGCGCCAGGGTGCATGTGGCGGTGGCCGACAGCGGCGTCGGCATCTCGCCGGCGGACTTGCCACACCTCTTCGAGCCGTTCAACCGCTTTGGCCATGACCGCGGCGTGCTCGCTGGCACCGGCATAGGCCTGGTCATCTCGCGAAGGCTAGTGCAGGCCATGGGTGGGCAACTCGTAGCCACCAGCACACTACAGGTGGGCACCACTTTTTCTTTCAGCCTGCCGGCATAGGGTTAAACCTAGAAACCTCCGTTGACCGCTTCCTATCACCCCTAACCCGATGATTTTTTTGACTTTTCAGCACTTTGATCAGTTCACCTATAGGGTGAGTCCGCTACGCGGCAGATTGCGCGGTTCTGGCGGGTGAGAACCGGCGGCTGGCGCCGCATGCGGCGCGCCGGTTCGAACGCCCGCAAGCACAGCTTGCGGGCCGGG
>CAZLSB010000401.1:0-3063 GCA_964561825.1 uncultured Xanthomonas sp. | reverse complement strand
ACGGTTGACTGGGGAAACCGGAAACTTGCTTGGCGCGGGTTCCGCCCTACTCGCTGCACGGCATGGCCGGTGGGGTCATGTCGACAATGGGCGGCGGTAAGTTTGGGCATGGTTTTGCCAGTGCCGCGGGCACGCAACTATCCAGCGTAATGATTGATCAAATCGGCAACGGCGCCGCCTCGTACAAGGCCCACCGCATCATGGCCGCAGCCGTGGTCGGCGGTACCATTGCCGAAGTGATAGGAGGGAAATTTGCAAATGGGGCAATGACGGGGGCGTTTTCCCGAGCTTTCAATGCTGAGAATCATGACGTCGACGAGTCCGAGGGTGACGACATCGCCAATGTAGCCGAGGGATGGGAGGGTACACCCTATGCCGACCAGCATGATGGCCCTGAATGGCCATACAGTAGCTACAAGGGTGCGGCTGCAGAAAAAGGGACCGCCGCAGATTGCTCCGGATCGACTTGGAAAATACTTCAGGAGGCAGGACGTCCGTTTGAGTATAAGGCATCCTGGCAATGGGATAGTGCCGTTAGCAACGGCAGCATTCCATTTCGACGATTGGCGGTTGACGAGGCACTTCAGGTAGGTGACGTCATTCGATTCAACGGACATCTGGCGATTTACGCTGGCGATGGGGAAATGTGGACGGCGCGGCGATCGATCTATAATTCGGCTGGAAGCTATGAAAACAAATCGTATACAAAATGCGAGTGGACTGGTGGTGGCCGCAGCCAGTGGCAAATTACAGGTACCAGAGGAGTCAGTAAATGGCGATGTGGCGTGTATTGATTCTGATGCTAACAATGGTGCCCTGCTTGGCTGCGACAAGAGATGTCTCGCCGAAAGATGTAGTCGATCGCTATCTTATGGGTGACTTTGCGGGTGAACGGATATCCCGCCAGGGGCTGATCGCAAGTGAAAACATTAAATGGGTCGGCGGGGCGAGCAATTGTGACTGGGCCGTCAACGATGAGTTTGATTATGACGTGGACCCGTTCTACGTGATCTCTTCATATGAAATTAGGGGGATCAAGCGAGAGACAGGGGACGTTATCAATGCCGAAATTGCATTTAATGTCATAGGAGAGGTTTCCTATCCCTGTGGCGCCAGAATTCTTCGACCCAACAGGATGCTCAAGAGGGAGACGCAAAGTAAAAAAGTCTCGCTCACGCTAAAAAAAGGAACTGCGGGGATTTGGGAGATCGTCAATCCCACGAAACCATACGTTGGAACGGATTCGCTTATCGCGCTATTGAGCAAAGATGTTGCGAGATTGGAGCGCGCGCAAGTCAAAGCACCACATGCTTGGCGAGAAGCCTTCCTAATTCATGTGAAGAAGGAACTTGATTGGTCGAAAGAGCTAAGAGATTCGATTTCCAAGAAGTAAAAATGCAGCGACACGGTACATCCGCACCAGCGACACGGGACACGTATGGACGCCTCCTGTGAACGCCGAACGCTGCTTTTGCTTTGTTGTGGCGAAGTTGCCGACGAGGAGCGACATCAGTGCAAGGAAGCCGAGCATCTGCGACCAGTCACGCACCAATGGTTCGAGGCCTTCGCCGAGCAGTCGAAAAGTCATGCCGACTGCCGCGAGTTTCGGTGCGGCAGACAGGAACAGGGTCACTGCGGTCGATGCGCCGTGATAAACGTCGGGGACCCACATGTGGAATGGCACGGCGCCGAGCCTGAAGGCGATGCCGATCACGATAAAGGCCACGCTGAAGGCGAGCAGCACCCTGGGGTGATTGCCGGAAGCAAGGCGCGTCGCGATCTCGTGCAGATCGAGGCTGCCGGTGATGCCATAGAGCATCGACGTGCCATAGAGCAGCAGGCCGGAGGCGAGCGCGCCGAGCACAAAATACTTCATGGCTGCTTCGCCGGAGACAGCTGAATCGCGATCGAGCGCGACCAGCGCATAGGTCGACAGCGCCATCAGCTCGATCCCGAGATAGATGCTTAAGAGATTGCCGCGCGAAATCAGCAGGCACATGCCGAGGATAACAGCGAGAGCGTGTAGTACTCGGCCACGAGCAACTGGTGCGTGCGCAGGTAATAGCGCACGTAGACGAACACGATCGCGCTGCCCGGACGCCGAATGGCGGAGAACAGAATTACTTTGCCTTCGAAGTAAAGTTCACGAACAGCGTGCAATTCATGGAATTTTCTGGTTCAGTGTGAAGATTGTCGGAAAAGTAGAACTGGTATGTACCATCTTTCCCGAACACTTTCCCCTGGAAGGGCTGCCCATTTCTCCATTGGCGACCCACAAGACGCTCAGGATTAAATTGCCATTCCTGCGGGAAGGTCTTTAACTCCGGTGAATGATAATCTCGATCAATTGCATAATACTCATGTTCTTCAAACGAGATCAGTAAGAACTTCAAGTCGTCCGGTATATTGAGTTTAACGACATTATCGAGTTGCGATATATCAAGTTCGCGCATGGCGCAAACGTCTACATGTTTCACGTTTACGGGCCCATTACGGCCCGCAACGGACGACCAAATCAATATGATCCAGAATATTGCGACGTTCATAACGTAGCCTAGAATTGTAGGTGCCAGTGAGTTGGGTTAGTTTCTAGTATGACAGAAGTTGCCGTGCTTTCGGCCGCGGTACGGAAGTGATCCTTTTGCTGTGCTGACATGTTGGAACTTCGAACGTCAACTGCTCCAGCCTTTAGATGCTTTGAGATATATGTACCGGATGAAATTTGAGTGTTGATTACCGTCGCCATGGCCTCGACTGTAGCCGCTTGACTGTTGCCTGCGGCAATTCCGGAACTATGGGCTGAATAAATCTCCTAGGCCGCAGTTGCGTTGACGTAAAGTGCAACTTCGGAGTCGCCTCCTAGCTGGAACTTTGCGTACATTGCGTTTGCTTGCTTCGCCGCAGTCCTTGTGCCAGATGTGATTTCAATTCCTGCTTCAGCCGCGGTTCGTTCAGTCTTCGTTTTTGCGTCCAGACGGGGCGGGTTCAAGACACCCATGCGCACCTTGCATATTTACGCATTGATTAATACGCTTGCCTGCATGCGTACCACCCTCGACATCA
>CAZLSB010000400.1:0-3162 GCA_964561825.1 uncultured Xanthomonas sp. | reverse complement strand
CGGCCGGAGAGGCTGGGCGACCTCAAGGCATTGTTGTGGTCGGCGACCCCGGCTCCGGAAAGACCACGCTCCTGCGCCAACTCCTGATGCTCTGCCTGGAGCGTGGCAGCGAATCCCTGGGGCTGCCCCCTGATCTCCTGCCGGTGTGGTTGCCCCTGCGTGGGCTGACCTCCGACGACCAGACCTTTGCCGAATTTCTGGCCCGGCGACTGGAGTCCAACAAGCACCTCGTCGGTGACTTGTTGCAGCCCCTCCAGTCGCTGAGACTATTGAGACCGCGGTTCTCGACCGCCACACAATTGCCGTCGGGTTGCAGCCCCTCCAGTCGCTGAGACTATTGAGACTCAACTACTCGGTAATGGTTAATTGGCGCCACAAGTTGCAGCCCCTCCAGTCGCTGAGACTATTGAGACAAGCGGTAAGTACTTCATCGAGCCGCATCTGCCTGTTGCAGCCCCTCCAGTCGCTGAGACCCCCTCCAATCGCTGAGACTATTGAGACCAAAGTCTAGGCCGCTCAATCCCGATCTTGCGATTTTCAGCGTCGCTGAGACTATGGTGAGACAACTATCGCCATCCGCACTCTTTATGTGGCGACAGGGCGCGGATTGAATGTCTGCAGAGCTCCTGTCGGTTTGATCTATCTGCCTGGAGGTTGTCGTGACTGCATTGCCTGTAATTTTTGAACCTGGCGAACTGAATACTGATCCTGCGATGTTCTGGAATTGGGCGGCGTGCGAGATGAATCGCATCACCCACAGCGTGAGTGGCCCGCATGGCGGCCCCACCATGAGTTCGCGGGCGCTGGGCTTGATCCAGCTGGCCATCCACGATGCGTGGTTTTCGATCCGTCAGCATCGCCAATGGTCGAGTTTTCTGCTGCCCTGTGCCGACGAGGATGCACTGCCCAGCAAGCGCTACAAACACCTGCCGCAGCGGCCAACCGGTGCTGATGATCCGGTTGCCGCCATGGCTGGCGCGGCTTGGTGCTGTCTGGACAACTTGTACAACCCGCCCAAGCTGGATCAAGAGTTTCCGCCTAGCACGGTGCAGGCCCTGCAAGCGGCCCTGGCGCGGATTTACCATCTTTATGTCACAGGTGCAGCGCTGCCGCTCGCGGTCGACGAGCTCAATGCCGTGCCAAAGCTGGAGCCTGGTGCGCGAATCATGGCGCGCGCTGCCAATGGCCCCAGTTTTGACTACGGCGTGGCGGTGGCGAAGCGCATCCTGCTGCGCTTGGCCGTGCGTGTCGGTGAGCCAGGCGCGGGCGCGGAGTACGCCGAACAGACCTATACGCCGGCGCCGCTGACCCGCTTCCAGTTTCGCGATGAGCCAGCCAATCCTATCGTGCGCGTCCCGGAGTGCAAGACGGCGGAGCCTGGCACGGAGCAAAGTGTGGCCAAGCGCGTCTATCACGGTCCGTTCTACGGTCAGACCGCGATACGCTTTGCGGTCACCGTCAATCATGTGCTGGCCGATCCGCCCAAGGACACGGTGCGCGCGCAGCGCGATGAATACGATGCCGCGGTACGCGAGGTCTATCACCGCGGCGGGGCGCCGACCTTGAACTCCACCACGCGCACGCCGGACCAGACCGTGGCAGCGCTGTACTGGGCCTACGACGGCGCCAACCTGATCGGCACACCGCCGCGTCTGTACAATCAAATCCTGCGCCGTGTGGCCTGGTTGCAGCGCAACGAGTTGCCACGGACACCCATTGAGCTCACCGACGAGTACGTGCGCTTGTTTGCCTTGTCCAATGTGGCCATGGCCGATGCCGGCACCCTCGCCTGGGCCGAGAAGTACCACCACAACTTCTGGCGACCACTTGGCGGACTGCGTGAAGATGACTCCGGCACCGGCCCGCAGGACAGTGCGCCGTACCGCGCCGATGGCGTCAATGGCACCCAACATCTGATCGGGAGCGCTGATCCATTCTGGCTGGCGCTGGGTGCGCCATCGACCAATACCAATGGAGTGCCGTTCAAGCCGCCGTTCCCGGCCTATCCCTCCGGGCATGCCACCTTTGGCGCCGCCGCATTCCAGATGGCGCGGCTGTTCTACAAACAGCGCCACAATGCGGAATATAAAGCCGGTGGTCGGGTGCGCGATGAATCACCAGACGATCTGGCGTTTGATTTTGTCTCCGATGAACTGGATGGCATCAGCCGCGATCTCTACCAAAAATACGACCGGAATTTGCCGATCCAGGGCCAGCAGGGGCTCGTACGTACCCGCGTAGTTCGCCGTTTCGGCAGTCTGTGGGCGGCGATCTACGAGAACGCCGCGAGCCGGGTGTATCTGGGCGTGCATTGGCGCTTTGACTCCTTTGCTGCAGCGGACGTGGTGAGTAATCGTTTGGGTGGCGACAAGCTGCCGCAGCACAAATCGCCAGAGGACATCCGGTACAAAACCAATGGCGGTCGTCACGGGGCCGGCGTACCGGTGGGTTTTGGGGGCGTTCCTCTGGGCCTAGCCATTGCCAACGACATCTTCAAGCACGGACTGCGGCAGAGCCCGGATGCTATCCAGCCGGCTGCGGTGTTCAATGCGCCATGGGAGACGGGTCGGTGCGCAATCACGCCCGCAACGGATGCTATCCAGCCGGCTGCGGTGTTCAATGCGCCCCTAGTGACAAACACTTCGACCGTAGCCAAGTCCGCCACCAACACAGGCGCCACACAAGTCGATGGACTGCTGTCCGTCGCTAGCGACATCCGTCCAAGCTGAACGCGGGCGCGGGGACAGGCCCACTGTGCGGCCCGTCCCCGCCGCCCATGCACATGCATTGCACAGCCGCGCGCAAATCGGCGACGATTCGCGCCCGTTTCTTTGATCGATTCATCCTAGCAGCCTGTCGGGCTTTCCTCGCGAGTGCGACGGAAGTCCTTTTGGCGATCGTTTTTTGGTCATTCTTCGGATTGATTTTGATGGATTTCGATCTACTTTCGGGTCGGCGCTACGCCAAAAGGCCGTCCGGCGGGCTGCGCGCCTGGACGGCGTCTCCTGCGCTGCGACGCTTAGGCATGGCGGAGCCATTGCCTGCGCGCCGCGCCTTGCAGCATCTCACGCGCAAAGCCCGAAGGTTTTAGTAAATTGCTCTTGCGGCGCAAGATCGCTCGCTGCCGGAGTATGTGCGCGAGGAGTTCGAGGCGTTCCTGCG
>CAZLSB010000399.1:0-3187 GCA_964561825.1 uncultured Xanthomonas sp. | reverse complement strand
GTCACCGGGCAGGCCGAGCGGCCATGCGCGCCTCTTGACCGCGCCGATCCGCGGCTTACACTAACCAAAAAGTGGCTTTGGATTTCCTGTCCTTGAGCTGAGTGCCGAGCTCACGGGTGTGGCTTCGGAATAGTGCTAGTGTCCGCTGAGCCAAGTTTCTGCCTGGAGTCGGCGATGTTTCGATGGATAATCTCGCTGTTGACCCTGCTGCTGGCTGGCCCCGCTTTTGCGGAGGCTTTGAGCCTGCAGCAGATCGCCCAGATGCGCAGCGTTTCTCAGGTTTTGATCAGTCCAGATGGCAGTCATACCGCCTATGTGCTGTCGCTGCAGCGCAAGCCTGGCGAGGACGAGGATGGTCCGGCTTGGAGCGAACTGCATGTGATCGATGCCAACGGTCGCGATCGCGTCTATGTCGCTGACCGCAACCCGGTGCTCAGCCCGGCGTGGTTGCCGGACGGCAGCGCGATCAGTTTTTTGTCCAAACGTAAGGGTGATGATTTTCAGGCGCTCTATCAGATCGATCTGGGTGGCGGTGAAGCGAGCCGCGTGGTCCATCTCAAGTCCGATATCCGCGGTTATAGCTACGCAGCGGATGGCCAACAAATTGCCCTGATCGCAAAACACGTCGAGGACAAGGCGCAAAAGAAATTGCGCGACAAAGGCTTCAGTCAAAAGGTCCTGGAAGAAGATGCCCAACCCTGGCAACTCTGGGTTCAATCGCTCGCCGACACCGATGAGGCCAAAGCGCGCCTAGTAGAACTCGAGGGCTCGCTGCAAGAGGTCAAATGGAGTCCCGCCGGCGATCGTTTGGCGATCAAGCTGAGTCCGCGCGAGTTGGTCGACGAGGTCATCATGTTCACGCGCGTGCGCATCATTCGCGCTGATGGCAGTGAGATCGGCCGCGTCGACAATCCCGGTAAGATTGGTGTCATGGAATGGTCACCCGACGGCGCCCATCTGGCGATTATCTCGGCCGCCGACGTCAACGATCCGCGTGAGGGACGCTTGACCCTGGTCGGCGCCGCGGGCGGGGCTCAGCGTGATCTATTGCCCGGGCTGGAAGGCCACGTTTGGCACATCGCCTGGAAAGATCCGCGGCGCCTGCTGTTCATCAGCTACGAAGGTGCACAGGCACGCCTAGGCGAGGTCGCTGTCGACGCCAGCGCTCAGCGCACCCTGGTGGCCGCAGGCGGGCCGATCTGGTCTGGCATGAGCAGCAGCGCGCGTGGTGATCTGGCGCTGATGGCCAATACCCCAGCGCATCCGAATGAGGTCTATCGCCTCGCCCGTAATGCGCGTCAGCCGCAGCGGCTGACCGATAACAATCCGTGGTTGGCCGAACTCAGCTTGGCGAAGCAGGAAGTGGTGACTTATGCGGCGCGTGATGGCTTGCAGATCGAAGGTATCTTGGTTCATCCGCTACAGCGTGCTGAAGCTCAGCGCGTGCCCTTAATCTTGAATGTGCACGGTGGGCCTGAGGCACATTATTCAAATGGATGGCTGACCGCCTATTCGCAGCCTGCCCAGTATGCTGCCGGCCGAGGTTTTGCCACCTTCTTTCCCAACTATCGCGCCAGCACCGGTCGCGGCGTGGCCTTTTCCAAACTCAACCATGGTCGACCAGCGAAAGAAGAATTCGACGATTTAATCGACGGTGTCGATCATTTGGTCAATATCGGCTTGGTCGATAACAACAAAGTCGGCATCACCGGCGGTTCCTACGGCGGTTACGCGAGCGCCTGGGGTGCGACCTATTACAGCGAGCGGTTTGCGGCGGCGGTCATGAATGTCGGATTGTCTGACAAGATCGGCATGTTTGGCACCACCGACATCGCCCAGGAGCTTTATCTGGTGCACTACCAAACGTGGCCCTGGGAAAACTGGCAGCTCTACTCCGAGGCCAGCCCGATCTATTACGCAAGCAAATCGCGCACGCCGACTTTGATCCTGCACGGCGAGGCAGATCCGCGCGTAGATCCCAGCCAATCGCGCACGATGTACCGTTTTCTAAAGCTTGCTGGCAAAGCACCGGTGCGCCTGGTGCTTTATCCCGGCGAAGGTCACGGCAATCAGCGCGCCGCCTCACGCTGGGATTATTCACTGCGCTTGATGGGTTGGATGGAGCACTATCTGATCGGCCCCGGCGGTGAACCACCGGACTTTGAGATCGACTATCAGTTGCCTAAGGACGAAGACGCCGATAAAGAATCCGGCGAGCCGGCGCCGGTGTAGATGGAAGTCGAAGTTGGACACCCACTTTCCCGCAGGTCAACTCGATGGCGGGGTTCTGGGTGTCCGGGTTTGCCACTCACCGTGTTGCTGCACGGTTTGGCTCACCAGAGGACATCCGACGCGTACTCGGCGAAAACAGCATCGCAGCTGACCAATTGCAGTTTCTCGATCTGCGCTTGAGCGATGAGCATTCTATCGAACGGATCACGATGTGACCCCGGCAGTGCGCCTGCCGTCAGGGTGTGATTGAGGCCGATGGACAGGACGTCGAAACGCTCTTTGCGCAGATAACGTGGCAGATTCTCAACAATGTCGGTAGCCAATGGCAGCTTGCCCAACTTGTGCTTGATCGCCAGTTCCCAACTGGTTGCCGTGCTCACGAAAATGCGCTGTCCGCCGTGAGCGATGGCTGCCTTCGCGACTGCGCTGAGATCCGGCGCGTTGAGTAGCCACCAAAGTAGTACATGCGTATCCAGCAACAGAGGTTTCACGACGGATCCGCTTCAAAATCCGCCAGTACAGTCACCGGTAGGGGCTCGAAAAACGCGTCCGTCAGCTGCGCCTTCCCAGCCGCCGCCCCCGGCTTGCGGTCGGTAACAGCGATCGGTGTCAAACGCACCACCGGTTTGCCAGCCTTGGCGATCACGACCTCTTCCCCGGCCAAAGCCGCATCCAGCAGACGCGACAACTGCGCCTTGGCTTCCTGCACGTTAACCTTCATTTTCTGGTCGCTCCTGTTGGACCAGACCAGTGTGCATGCTTTGCCGATGCGCCGCAACGTCGGTAGGCCGCCGAAAAGCGAAGACCGGGACAAAAGCGCAGACGGGCGCAGACGGGGACAGTCGAAAATCGCCCGCCGCGCTCGCCCGCATCGGCTACACGCCCGAACGCTGGCGAAGACAAGTGCTGGCCGTCGGCTCCGACTACTACCGCGCCATCGGCGCCGCCGAAGCGC
>CAZLSB010000398.1:0-3203 GCA_964561825.1 uncultured Xanthomonas sp. | reverse complement strand
CATCGCCAAGCAGCGGCCAACTCGCACTTTGCCGTTGACGGCAAACAGCCCAAGCACTACTCAACCCTGGAGAACGCCATGATTTCCATGCGAACCCTGTCGATGGCTGCCGCCGGCCTCGTTTTCACAGCCAGTGGCTATAGCGCAGAACCGATAGACCACAGCGCCCATCATGCAGAGGCCGACGCCGCGGGCGGCGCCATGAACATGGGTGATAGCGATGCCGCCATGACGAACATGAACCAGCAAATGGACGATCACCTCAAGCTGATGCACGAGATGCACGTCAAGATGACAGCGGCCCAGACGCCTGCCGAGCGCAACGCATTGCTGGCACAGCATTTGAAGGTCATGCAGGACGGCATGGACATGATGAACGCCATGATGGCCAAGGACGACATGGCCGCCATGCAAGATATGCACGGCATGAAGGATATGCACGGCATGGGCAAGTCGCGCGACGGCAAAGCGCCGATGGCGACCGACATGGCGATGCATCATTCGATGATGAAGCAGCACATGCAGATGATGCACTCGATGATGCAGATGATGATCGACGCGCTGCCCCAGCCTGTCGCCAGGACATGATGGACCGGTGATCGTTTCGGCATCGGCCGGTCAGGCAAGGCAAGGCAAGGCCAATAATTTCAGGTATTTGCCCAGCATAGGACGCCGACTGGCGACTGGCGTTGGGCACGCTACGCTTAACGCCAAGCTTCGCTGATGCGGGGCCAGGTTAAGGCCGGCCCCAAAACCATCAAGTAAGCACCAGCTCACTTGCTTAGCGCTTTGATGATCATGCACTGGGTCCGGATTCACGGGTATTAAGTCAAGTCTGGAGCCAACTCAACCGCGCCTAATCGGCGCAAACGTCCCAAAAGGAGTAAGGCTTGATGGATTCGCATGCGCACCACGATCAAGCGCCGGCCGCAGCAGACACTGACTCCAGCGTGCTTAAGGACCCGGTCTGCGGGATGACAGTAACCCCGGCTTCTAAGCATCACACCGAGCATGCCGGCAAGCCCTATTACTTCTGCAATCCACGCTGTCTGGCCAAATTCCAGGCCAATCCGGCGCAATATCTTGAGCCAGTACCCGCGGCAGCGCCCGCAGTTGCGGCAGCCGGCACCATCTACACCTGCCCCATGCACCCGGAGATCCGTCAGGACCATCCCGGTAACTGCCCGAAGTGCGGCATGGCGCTGGAGCCACTGCTGCCGTCGCTGGAGGATGACGACAATCCGGAACTCGCCGACTTCAGTCGGCGTTTCTGGTGGACGCTGCCGCTGACCATCGTGGTCACCGTTCTGGCGATGTTCGGGCATCAACTCGGCCTGTTTGCGATGGCGACGCAAAGCTGGATTGAGCTGGTCTTGAGCCTGCCGGTGGTGCTGTGGGCCGGCTGGCCGTTCTTCGTCCGTGGCGCTCAGTCGGTGCTCAATCGCAGCCCGAACATGTGGACGCTGATTGGCCTAGGTACCGGCGCGGCTTTCATCTACAGCGTGGTGGCGACGGTCGCTCCCGGTGTTTTTCCGGCGGCCTTCGTATCGATGGGCCGCGTCGCGGTGTATTTCGAAGCGGCGGTGGTGATCATTTCATTGACACTGTTGGGGCAATTGCTCGAGTTGAAAGCGCGTTCGCAGACCTCGGCGGCGATCAAATCTCTGCTTGGGCTGGCGCCGAAAACCGCGCGACGCATCCAGGCGGACGGCGGCGAAGCCGATGTGCCGCTCAATGATGTGCAGGTCGGCGACCGCCTGCGCGTGCGTCCGGGTGAGAAAGTGCCGGTCGATGGTGTGGTCGAGGAAGGCGCCAGTGCGGTCGACGAATCCATGTTGACTGGCGAACCGCTGCCGGTCAGCAAGCAGCCGGGCGACAAGTTGATCGGCGCCACCATGAATACCAGTGGCGCGTTGGTGATGCGTTCCGAGCATGTGGGCACGGCCACCGTGCTGGCGCAGATCGTGCAGATGGTCGCGCTGGCGCAGCGTTCGCGCGCGCCGATGCAGCGTATGGCCGATCAAGTGGCCGGTTGGTTTGTCATCGCCGTGGTCGCCATCGCCCTCGTAACCTTTGTCGTTTGGGGACTCTTTGGCCCGCAACCGAGTTGGGTGCACGGTCTGGTCAACGCGGTAGCGGTGCTGATCATCGCCTGCCCGTGCGCGCTCGGGCTGGCCACGCCGATGTCGATCATGGTCGCCAGCGGGCGCGGCGCCACCCAGGGCGTGCTGTTCCGCGATGCCGCGGCGATCGAAAATCTGCGCAAGGTCGATACGCTGATCGTCGACAAAACCGGCACTTTAACCGAGGGCCGCCCGGTTTTCGAACGTGCGCTGGGCGCCAATGGCTACAGTGACGACGAGGTATTGCGACTGGCCGCCAGTCTCGACCAGGGCAGCGAACACCCGCTGGCCGCCGCGATCGTCGTTGCGGCCAACACCCGCAAACTGGCACTCAGCAAGCCCGAACAGTTCGATTCGCAATCGGGCATTGGCGTGCGCGGCGTGGTTGGCGGCCAAGCGCTGGCACTCGGCAACACGGCATTGATGGAGCAGCTAAAAATCGACGTGTCGCCGTTGACCGCGCGCGCCGAGGCCCTGCGCAGCGAGGGGGCGAGCGTGATGTTTCTGGCCGTCGGCACGCAATTCGCCGGACTGCTGGCGGTGTCCGATCCGGTCAAAGCAACGACGATGGAAGCCTTGACGGCCTTGCGCCGATCCGGCCTGCGCATCGTCATGGCGACCGGCGACGGCCTCACCACCGCGCGGTCGGTCGCCCAACGACTTGGCATTGAGGAGGTCCATGGCGAGGTCAAACCAGCCGACAAATTGCGTCTGGTCGAGAAACTGCAGGCTGAGGGCCGCGTGGTCGCGATGGCCGGCGATGGCATCAACGATGCGCCGGCATTAGCGAAAGCCGATGTCGGCATCGCCATGGGTACCGGCACTGATGTCGCCATGAACAGCGCACAGCTCACGTTGGTCAAGGGCGATCTGCGCGGCATTGCCACGGCGCGCGCGCTATCGGTGGCCACCGTCGCCAACATGAAGCAAAACCTCGCGTTCGCCTTCCTCTACAACAGCATCGGCGTGCCGATCGCCGCCGGCGTGCTGTATCCGGTCTTTGGCCTGTTGCTAAGTCCGATGATTGCCGCGCTGGCGATGAGCTTGTCATCGGTATCGGTGGTCAGCAATGCGCTGCGT
>CAZLSB010000397.1:0-3204 GCA_964561825.1 uncultured Xanthomonas sp. | reverse complement strand
TTTGATGGATTTCGATCTACTTTCGAGTCTGCGCTACGCCAAAAGGCCGTCCGGCCCTTCGGGTTGCGCGCCTGGACGGGCTCAAACAAACCCTATAGAGGCATGTTCGTGACAGGCTAGGGCGGCGCCGGGCGGCGCCGGGTATTGCCTACCGCAATGCTGCCGAATGAACCCCAGTCTACTTGGGCACACTCGCCCGGGTCGAAGTCGAGCTTCAAGAAGGCCGGATGCTGGCGCGGCCGGATGCGCGCCACGTCGTTCTTAACGATGCTGCGTCCGCCGTCGAAGCTTAAGCTCGTGCAGGCGCTGCAGGATCTGCTGCGGTGCGGATGGCTGTCCAACCAGCGCACGATCTGGCCTTTGAACCTAGCAACCTGTCGGACATTCTTCGCGAGTGCGCCGGGAGTCCTTTTGGCGATTATTTCTACTCATGCTCGAATTGATTTTGACGAAGGTGGCCAATTCCCCGGCCGTTTCGCTAATGACAGCAACCAGCACCGGTTGGTCCAAGCGCCATATCCCGCTTACCAGCGTCGGTAGTGTTGTCGTGAAAAGCGCGACGGTTAACGAACACGCCATCCCATAACGCGAAATGAAGGGATACTTTCTGGAAGTTGGATATGCAATGCCTTGGCAATAACCAAATCGTTATCACAAATGCGATTAGCAGCGGAATCAGCACCGGCACGTCCGTACACCATGCTGTCGTGTCCAACAGCGGCGGCTGGCCTCGCGTATCACCGGTGGCAATCTCGGTCGCGCAATGGCCGTATTCATTTTTTTCCGCAGAACAAATGTGGGTGCACGGCCCTGCGAGGCTGTGCTACGCGGCTAATCGATAAGGCAAGATCTCGCTGTCGAATCTCGCTGTGATGTATCCATTGTTAGCCAGCAGCGACTCAACAGTTATCTCACTAACGTGGAAATTCGCGCCCGCTTCCTCGATGGCAGGTTCCGAAAAATCACCTCCCAGGAATTTGTCAAGTGACCTAATTGGACACAAGAACTCAGCTGCAAAAGCTCTCTGAAACTTCTGCCGTGACGTAGCGAGATCAGTTGAAGCCAGCCAACGCTTAGGCTCGCCGTTCGCGCAGTCACCAACGAAGCGCGCAAATTCGAAGCGTTTCGCGACGGGGTGGCGCTTGCGGGGCAAAAACTTAAGCCCTTTGTCTTCCAGAGGAACTGCGAGTCCAACTTCGACACGGGTTGACGGATTCCACTCGTCCACCGCCGAACGGGTCAGACCAAGCAGTGCATAGAGACTTACATCATTTATAGGATCGCCTAGATTGCCCAGCCTAGTTCGAAGCTCTCTCGCTGCCGCGACAGCTCGCTGCCACGGAGGTGCAACAGATCGCGAATCGACGAGACTTGTGAGGATCGAGTCGGGGTTGCCTTCTAAACCGTCAACACTAGCCAGCCGAGAGATCTCGCCTAGTGCCGCGCCTTCTTCGCGTCGCCCGAAAACGGGGGTGAGTTCCGACAAGGCGGTCATTCCAAGTCGCTTTTCAAGCGCAAGTGCCTCAGCCATAACCGACTCGGGACACTGATCTGGGTCAAAACCCATTTGTGCTTCAAGGCGCCTCATCTTTGCGGTGTCTTTGTCAGCGTTGTCTTCTGAAACGAGGTTCCAAAGCCCCTCTAGGTCCGTGCCAGTGCATCCGACCGAGCGAAGTCGGCTTAGCACCATTCTGACAAACTCACTGATTGAGCGCTGGAACTCCTCAACTGATACAGCTTCAGGCACTGACAGACCGGTTAGATATCGAACGGACTGCACGCCACCCGCAGCCGACGGAACTGCCCATGTCTGCACCACATCCCCATCGGATGCCATGGTTACGCACGGCCAAACAAAGCCAGCGTTCGCTGCACCCATTTCGTGGCTCATACGCTAGTCGAGAACTGGCGGCGTCCGGAGGGTCGGCAAAGGTTCGTAGCTCAGTCGCCACCATGAAGCAGCTAGCCACATAGCTAGCGGGTAAGCAGATACCAATACGCTATCGCGGACAGTCTTTGACCAGAGATCTTCATTCTTGGTCAAGCTGACACCACCCACGCGGATCGTTAGTTGACCCACGGTTTCCCTCAGCGGGGCGATATCCTGTCCGGCTGAGAGCCACTCACAGCTAAAGGAGAGGCTAGACATGATTACTATCCCATCTACTCCTGACATCGTTGGCGAGTGGATCGTTCTCAGGCATCGGATATCCGTGATAAGTACCCAGCGTAGGATTCTCAAGTTGGGCTTCCATCGGCCTCCCATTTTCTGTGACAGACCAGATGTTCTTCGGCCACGACCCATCGAATCGGTCGCTGACCAGGCCCTTCTTCAAACCTTGCTTCAGAAGTTCAAGAGCGGCATGGCGCGTAAAAGACAGCTGCGTCGTCACACAGCGCCTTGCCAAGTCTAGGGTCTGGGGGAGGAGTCAATCCAAAGTCGCCAGGATTCTTCTTGTGTTCAGGGTTGCCACCGTAGCCGACTTAATTGGCCAAACCAATAAGCAACTCGGAATCGCCCTCGGCAGGCTTTTTGATCCGACGCTTCGGGTTGAATTTTCCGTATCTATTCACATTGCTAACCTCTGCCGACCATACTTGGCACTTCCGCGCCCTTTGCCTAGGGCAAGTCTAAACGTCTTTCTATGTACCCGCGTAAGGCGAAATGGTAGTGCGCCGCACACACTTCACCGTGCGGATTCCACCGTTTGCCGCGAGGCTATGGACGCTCGGGCGGCGCAATTCACGCAATGAGCTCGGCGGAGAAACCGGACTTTGGCTGGCGCGGGTTCCGCCCTATTGGAGCTGGCAGCCAGTGATTTGCGCATCTACTTTTACACGCCGGATTTGAGTCTGGCGCGGCAAATAGAGTCCGGCGCTGCCGAGATCAGTCGCAAAACGCATTACATCGGGGCGCTGGAGTGGACCGATCGCAGCGGCAGCATTGGCGACCACATCACCCATGGTTGGCGATCAACACCAACGCCGCAAGCCACTACCCGGCAATAAAGCCCAAGGGTGTGGAGGAAATCAACATAGCCGAATTATCGTTCAACGCAAGGCCACAACAGACGATCGCAAAGAGACACCAAGCGGCTAGATCGTGCGGTTGGAAATTGGAAAGCAACATTGAGCTGAATGGACTATCGGTGATCAGTCACCACCAGCTTGCGCATTCGCTGCTCATCGCGCTTAGATGGCTCC
>CAZLSB010000396.1:0-3214 GCA_964561825.1 uncultured Xanthomonas sp. | reverse complement strand
CAATAAAACCACCGGAATATTCGTCACCGCTCTGCGCCAAAAGCGCTTCCGGCGCGCTCGCGATGAAAGTCCGACAGGCTGCTAGGTTCAATACCGCCGCGGGTGCAAATCAAACTGATGTGGGTCGCCAAACCGCCTGTCGGAGCGAGCTTGCTCGCGATGCTTGGCTTTCTTGTGTTTCATCAGCGCCGCGCGCAAGTGCGCTGCCACAAGAGCTTAAGTCACAGTAGCGCCGTCAGCCTGTCGGAGCCCTGATGGGTCACCACATCCGTTTGACTCCCACCCTGCCACCCCAACGGCGCTCTTGAGCGCTCACTTCACCGGCAACGGTGCGGCAATCGGCGCGTCAACCGCAGGCTCCGGCGGCAGCGGTCGCGCCAGATCAAACCCGACGATCAATGGATCGTGGTCCGAAGAGCGGAACGGATCAGAGCGGAACATCCGCGCGTCCGCAGCGCGTGGGCGATCTTCGCGGTTGTAGTCAAACTCGGGCATTTCGTCGGCGTTGATATGCCACACGGCAGCGCCGCGCACCTGTCCCGTCAAGCTGGTGCTCGCCAGCGCATGATCCAGGCTGCCCGACAAACCCGCGTAGCTGAAACTGTAGTGATTCTCGCCGTGGCCGACCGTATCAAAACCCACGGTTCCAAGCAGACGCAGGGGATCTTCATGCGAGTAGGCGTTAAGGTCACCGATGATCAGCACGTCAGGATCACCACTGGCGGTCGGATCGGTACTCAGCCATTCGGTCAACGCGCGCGCCGCATCCACACGCGCGGCATTCCAACAGCCTTGACCGTCACCGCGATCCTGATTGCGCTCGTCGGCTTCCTGACATCCGCCTTTGCTTTTCCAGTGATTGACCACCACGGTGAAACGCGCGTTGGTCTTCACCACGTCAAAGCTCTGCGCCAACGGCACGCGATTAAGTTGGTCAAACGGCGCCAGCTCCAGCGCTGCTGCAACGCCGGCTAGTTTTAGCTTGCGAGTGCGATAGAGCATTCCAACACTGATCATGTCACCGCCGAGTTTGGCCTGCGGCCCGCGCACAAAGGCATATTCTTTGGCGCGACCGCGCGCCTGATTGAGTCGAAAGCTCAGCTCTTCGATGGCGGAATGTTTTTCGTAGCCATCGTTTTCCACTTCAATGACCGCGTAAATATCGGCATCCATTGCTTTCAGCGCGCTCAAGATTTTGGCGCGCTGGCGGGTCAGTTCTTCCACGTTGTTGGCGCCGCGTTCGGTCGGGAATCCGCCGCCTTTGCCATCGCCATTGAAGAAATTCAGCACATTGAAACTGGCCACGCGAATCTCGCCAGCCACCTCTGGCGCGCTCTCCGGGCGCACCGCCTGCACCGCTTCGATCCGTCCGCGTGCGTGTAAGCGGTAACTGCCTTGCCGCTGATCGAGCACGCCCTCGATATTGCGCAACTGGGTGCCGGTGCGATATGGCGCATCTATGTTTGGCTGCACCGCTAAGTAGCGAATCTGGACAGGTGCGTGGCTGGCGATACTGCCGTCATCAAGCAGCAATCGCGCGCGCTGGTTGGCGGCCGCCAGGGCGCGCTCTTGCTCACCGGGCGCAAATCGTTCGGTGGGCTGCCACTGCCGACCTTGCAAGCCGATCAACAGTTCGCCGCGTGACATCAGCGCGTAATTGGCCAAAATGGTGGCAACGGGCTCAATGATGATGCCCATGCCTTCAAAAACCTCCCAGTCTTCGGCGACCAGCGGCGGTTCTTCGATCAACGAGGCCTGCGGTGGTTCATCCACCTTGCCGCAAAACTGCAATGCGCTCAACTCGACCAGCGCAGTCAACGTGGCATCCCCTTCACCCAATTCCGCCACCCGACCGCGCACCCGTACCACATCGCCGCGCGCAATTTTTGGTCGCGCGCCATCGATCTGCACAAACAAACCTTCACTGGTCATCGGATCGCCATCGCGATCGTCTTGTTGTTCCTGCAAGAACACGCCACCCAAGCCATCGATGGCGTCAGCAATGACCACCGCCTCGGCAGTGGCCAAATTCCCGACCATAGTGCTTTTTTGCGCCGCGCCTTGAATCGTGCTGATCAAATCGGCCGGCGCGCCGCATACGGGGCTAGCGGTGCCGGCGGCAGCCGCGGATTCGTCTCGGCCACAGCTCGCCGCCGTCAAGGCGATCACAATCGATCCAGCCAACATCAAAAGGCGTTGCATGATGATTCCTCATACGACAACGCCGCCAGCGGCGGCGGCGTTTTCAAAACCTAGCGCGCTCGTAATCAGCGGCTTACTTAAGCTCAGCTACCATGAATTCAACGGTCGCGCGAACTTGCTCGTCGGTCAGAGCGCCGTTGCCACCGCGCGCGGGCATGATGCCGGCAGGGCCTTGATAACCTTCGATCGCGTGTTTGACCATCAAGTCCAGACCTTGAGCTATACGTGGCGCCCAGGCGTCTTTGCTCAACATCGGCGCGCCACCGGCGCCGGAGACATGGCATGCGCCGCACAAATTCTGATAAATCACTGAGCCATCCAAGGTGCCACCGTAAGCAACTTGACCAACCATTGCCAGTTTGCGTGCTTCTTCGGCGGCCACAATGGCGGCCCGACCGGTCTCACCGGCGTTGACGTTGCCGAGCGGCGCCAATCGTGCATCCACCGCGGCGCGTTGAGCGATCACCCGCTCGCGCTGAATGGGGTTCAAGTCTTCCGGCGCAGCGCCAGCGGCCGCCGCGCTGTAACCATAAAACCGGTCGTTGATGACATACGCCAAAACGATCAATAGGAAGGCAAAACCCATCAAGCCGAAGATCAGCTGGGCGAAATGCTTTAAAAAAGTCGAGTCTTGTTTAGTCACAAAGAACCTCTGCCGCAAGGAATCGGTGCAAAGCGCACGTGGCGCCAGTCAAGGTGCGCGAGTATACGAGGCGACGAGCCACTGCGCAGCCTGCGCGATCATCGCGCAATTCAAGCAAGGTGCGGCCTAGCAGCCTGTCGGACTTTCATCGCGAGTGCGCCGGAAGCGCTTTTTGGCGCAGAGCGGTGACGAGTATTCCGGTAGTTGTATTGCATTTTATTCGCCTTTCTGATTTGCAGTGCGCCAAAAGCGCTTCCGGCCCTTCGGGTTGAGCGGCTGAGCGGCGTCCGCGGCGTTGCGACCCTTGCGCCATTGGCTGCGCGCCGCGCCTTGCATCCATCCGTTGCGCCACCCAACGCATCTCACGCG
>CAZLSB010000395.1:0-3219 GCA_964561825.1 uncultured Xanthomonas sp. | reverse complement strand
ACCCGTGGCTGGCCCATGTTCCTGAATCGCGCTACTTGAAGTCGGCGTTTTGCCGGGTGTATTAACCGCGCTCATCCGCGTTACGGCGCAAAGTGGCCAGCAAGCCGTGCAACATGCGCAATTCTGCGCGGCTGGGCTGCGCGCGCTGCAGCAGACGGCGGACGCGCTCGATGAGCAGCGAGCGCGTCCCACCCGTCGGGCCAAGTTGCAACACTAGATGCGCCATGAATTGTTCGAATTCTTTGTGCACGGCGCGGCGCGCCAGCGGCGCGCTCGGTTGCGCTTGCAATGCCGCTATGCGCAATTCATAGGTGATGACTTGTACCGCGGCGGCCAAGTTAAGCGAGCCAAACTGATGGTCACTTGGAATTTGCAGCAAACGATGGCAACGCAATAGATCGTCGTTGCAGAGGCCCGCCTCTTCACCACCAAACACAAAAGCGACCGGCTGCGCGCCCAGCGCTAATCCCGCTTGGGCCGCCGACGCGGGAGAATCGACCGGCAAACTGAGACGACGGCGCCGCGCGCTGACCCCAAAAACCAAAACGCAGTCGGCCAGCGCGGCTGGCAAATCGGCGAAAACCTGCGCATCTTGCAGCAGATCGTCCGCCCCGACGGCCAACTTGTACGCTTCACCATCCGGCAATCGCTGCGGACGCACCAGTTGCAGGCGCGCCAAACCCATGGTTTTCATTGCACGTGCCGCCGCACCGATGTTGCGCGTCAAATGCGTGTCGACCAGCACGATGCGCACATCGGCAAGCAGGGCGCGCGCCGCTAGGCTGGCGGCGATATTGATCGGAACGGGCGTCTCGTCCGTGGCCGAAGACTGATCCATCAGCCCGGCGATGATCCTGTCGGCGGCTGCCACAACTCAATGCGGTTGCCTTCCGGGTCCATGACCCAGCCAAACTTGCCGTACTCGGATTCATCCACCTTTTCATCGACCTCGCAGCCTTCCGCACGCAAGGCCGCCAGCAGCGCGTGCAGGTCGTCCACGCGGTAATTAACCATAAATGCCGCGTTGCTGGGCGCGAAATAGCTGCTGGACTGTTCGAAGATGGTCCACACGGTGACTGCATCGGGTTCAGGCGCTTCTGGGTTGTTCCAGCGAAAAGCAGTGCCGCCCCAGTCCTGCACATCGATACCCAAATGCCGTCGATACCAGTCGCGCAGCATCGCGGCATCGCGTGCCTTAAAGAAGATGCCGCCAATTCCGGTAACGCGTTTCATGGGTAATTGCGCCAGTCCAGAAGTTCACGGAGCATGCCTAAGAATGCGCATCTACAACAGGCGCTGGGTGATCGCCTTTAGCACTGCGTGCGTGCGATCGCGGCAATCCAGTTTGACCAGGACGTCGGAAATGTAGTTTTTCACCGTGCCTTCAGACAAATGCAGGGATCGGCCGATTTCTTTGTTGGAATAGCCGCCGGCAACTAGTCGCAGGATGCTGATTTCGCGTTCGGTCAAATGCAAGCGTGGGCCGATATGTGGCTCTGGCCGGCGCAAAGCGCGCACTGGGCCCAAACTGACCGGTTGCAGCAAAGTATCACCGGCCGCTACGCGATGAATGGCCTCGGCTAAATCTTCTGGCGAGGCATCTTTGAGCAAAAAACCCTGCGCGCCGGCGTCGACGGCCGCCAGCATCAACGCGCTATCGTCGAAGGTGGTCAACAAGATCACCGGCGTTGCGTCGCCGCTTTCGCGCAGACGCCCAATCATGTCGATGCCGCTTAAACCGGGCATACGGATGTCGCTGACAATCACGTCGACCGGACGTTGTGCAAGCGCATTGAGCAACTGTTGGCCATCGCTCGCTTCGAGTGCGATTTCGATGCCATTAAAACCGTTCAGCAGTGCCGACAAGCCTTTGAGCACCAAGGCCTGGTCGTCAACCAGCGCGATACGAATCTTACTTGGGCTCGATTTTTCATGCATTGGGTAGAACGGCCTTCAGTTCGGCGCCGCCGCCGGTCAGTGCGCGCAGAGAGAGTTCGCCGCCGACGGCGGCTAGGCGTTCGCGCATCCCGTTCAATCCATTGCCAAAACACAGCTTGGTTAATGCCGCGCCATCATTGCGCACCGCTAACTCAATGCGATCACCGTTTTGCTGGCAATGCAGGTCAATCTGCGTAGAACGACCGTGGCGCAAGGCATTGGTGATGCCCTCCTGCGCGCAGCGCAACAATATTTCCGCGCTCGCGACGTCGGCGACCCGAAAATTAGGGTCAATATCAAGCTTGAATCGGGTGCCGGGAATTTGCTCAGTCAGCGTGCGGATGGCCGCCGGCAAATCGATGCCATCGTATCTACGCAATTCGCTGACCACCGATCGAATATCTGCGAGCAACTCGTCGGCGAGTGTCGCAGCCACTTTGACCTCTTCGCGCGTTGCCAAATTTGGGTCGCGTTGCAACAAACGCAGATTCAACTTCAGCGCCGTGAGTTTGTGTCCGGCTACATCGTGTAATTCGCGCGACAGTCGCAAGCGTTCGCCGCTGCGGGCACTGTCTTCCAGCAGGCGCTGGGTAGCCAGTAATTCCGCGTGGGTGTGCGCCAGTTGTTCGCGGGCACGCTCCGCGTTCATCGCGTAGTGCACGGTGAGAGCCGCAAAGGTCTGGAAACCCACCATTGGCAGCACCGCGAGTAGCGCGCTAGACCAGCTGATAGCCTGCAACCAAATCAAAACTAACGCGAAGTTGCAGGCAGCCATGATGAGCAGCGCCTGCCAACGCGGCCACATTCCGACGGCTTGCCCGGCAACGATGATCAACAAAATCGCCGGTCCGCCGTTGCGTAGGTACCAAGTGGCGACCAGCACAGCCGCTGCTTGCAGCAATACCAGCGCGCGTTCCAGGTTTCGATTCTCGGCGGTGCGCGCGTTGGCCAGCAAATAGGCGATCAAAACGACGCACAGCGCGCAGAAACCGGCCCATTGCGATGCATCGCCCTCGCTCAGCTTATTCCAGCGCAAGGATTGCAGCAGCACCGCCAGCCAAGTGATGTAGGCGGCCAGGTTAAGTGGTGAGAGCCGAGTGCCGTGCCAGGGAGAATCGATGTTGGGCTGTCTGGTTCCGTCCATTTGCGGAGTTTAGCAGTCTGTCGAACTTTCCTCGCGAGTGCGCCGGAAGTCCTTTTGGCGATCGTTACCCATTTTCGAATTAATTTTGAAGGCTATGGCTCTACTTTCGAGTCTGCGCTATGCCAAAAGGCCGTCCG
>CAZLSB010000394.1:0-3246 GCA_964561825.1 uncultured Xanthomonas sp. | reverse complement strand
GCACCGAGCGATTTTGGCAAACCTGGACAGCCGTTGGAGTAGGCTGGTTGTTGGTGACAAAAGTGTCGGGCCTGGGCTTTGCTAGAGCGGAGCTTGCTCCGCGGCCTCTGGCCCGACACCAACCAACAACCAACAACCAACAACCAACAACTACAATCGGCACCGTTCTCCCCGCCGGAAGCTAAACCTATGTCGAAATACGCTTTGCTGCTGTGCCTGTTGTCCACCCTCGCGACCGCCCAGGACGGTTGGCGCGTACCCATGCATGAGGTGCACGAGCCGTCGATTGATCAGGCGCATGCGCGTGCTGATTGGCTTCTCAATAATCTCAATACCGATGCCTACGGTCGCGAAGACCTGCCCAAAGCGCGTGCCTTGCTAGATGCACCCACGCGTAAGGCGGACCATGAGGCGCTGGTCGGCAACTGGCGCTGCCGCTCCACGCAGATTGACCCCAGCGGCGTTTTTGCCTATCCCGCCTTCCGCTGCAGCGTCGAATTAACCGAAGACGGCATTTTGATGTTCACCAAAACCACCGGCTCGCAACGTCGGCATGGGCAGATTTACCCGTTTAGCGACAGCAGCTGGGTGTTTCTGGGTGGTCGCTCGGTCAATGACGATCCGTATCGCGCATATAGCGGCACGCTCAGTGATTTGGACGGCGAGCGTTTGCAAGATGACAGCATCGGATTGTTGGAAACGCTGCGAGACGGTCGGATCAGAATCATTTTTGACGCCAGCGAGCAAGCTGTCGAGTTTTACGAGTTGAGTCGCTAGTGGGCTGCGCCTACTCTTGATCCAGCCGCGCCGCGTACCCCTATTGGAATACCCATCTGGCGCCTTTGATGTCCGAACCTATCTCGACAGCGGCGCCCAACGGCGCTACCGCACGGCGCGTTTTTGCTGAACTTAGGCCCTATGTACGCCAGCACCGTTGGCGTATTGCGGGCGTTTTATGTTTATTGGGACTGGCTAAAATCGCCAATTTGGGCGTGCCGATCAGTTTCAAGGCGATTATCGATGCGCTGACCCCCAGCCAGCAGGCCTTGGCAATTCCCGGTGCCTTGCTGCTGGCGTATGGATTATTGCGTCTGTCGGCCGCGGTCGCCGGTGAGTTGCGCACCATCTTGTTCGCGCGGGTGCACATCGGCGCGCGGCGCAAGGCCGCGCTAGACAGCTTCAAACACGTGCATCAACTGGGCCTGCGCTTTCATCTGGAGCGCCGCACCGGTGGGCTGTCACGCGTGATTGAACGCGGCACTGGGGCTATCGAGGATTTTCTCTATTACTGCGTGATCACCATCGCGCCGACGCTATTTGAGGTGACGATCGCCACCGCTTGGTTGTTGT
The DNA here is from genome assembly GCA_964561825.1 of uncultured Xanthomonas sp. Lineage (GTDB taxonomy): Bacteria > Pseudomonadota > Gammaproteobacteria > Xanthomonadales > SZUA-5 > JADKFD01. Next base: position 1,896 of record CAZLSB010000394.1, on the reverse strand, counting down.
ACGCCTATCCGAATATCTATGCCGGCGCCACGCTGCTGACGTTGGCGCTGTACGTCACGGCGACCATTGTCATCACCAATTGGCGCACGCTCTACTACCGGCGCATGAACGACGCCGATAACGAATCGGCGGCGCGCGCCGTCGATAGTCTGCTCAACTACGAAACGGTCAAGTACTTCGCCAATGAAGACTACGAGGCGCGTCGTTACGATGAACAACTGGGGCGTTGGCAAGCTGCCGCGGAAAAAAGTTGGTTCTCGTTGGGCGTACTGAACGCCAGCCAGGCGATCATCATTGCCTGTGGTTTGACGGTGTTGATGTGGCTGGCGGCGCGCGATGTAGCCGCTGGTGTGATGACCATCGGCGATCTGGTGCTGATCACCACACTGCTGATTCAGTTGTTCGTGCCGCTCAATATCCTCGGCATGATGTATCGCGATATCAAACAAGCGCTCAACGATATGGGGCGGATGTTTGAGCTACTCGGCGAACCGCGCGAGATCGTCGATGCCGAACAGGCGCCCACACTGCAGGTCAACGGCGCGGGCATCCGTTTTGAACACGTTGGCTTTGCCTACGATGTACGCCGCCCGATCCTGCACGATGTGTGTTTTAGCGTGCCTGCCGGTCATACGGTGGCGGTGGTCGGTGCTAGCGGGGCCGGCAAAAGCACGCTGGCGCGCTTGCTGTATCGCTTTTACGAGGTGGGCAGCGGCGCCATTTTGATCGACGGCCAGGATTTGCGTGCGGTCACTCAACATTCCTTGCGCCAGGCGATTGGCATCGTGCCGCAGGACACGGTGTTATTCAACGACAGCCTCTATTCGAATATTGCGTACGGTCGTCCGGATGCCAGCCGCGAGGAAGTGATCGCAGCGGCGCGTGCCGCGCAGATCCATAATTTTATTGAGAGTTTGCCAGACGGTTACGAGACGACGGTCGGCGAACGCGGCCTAAAGCTGTCGGGTGGCGAAAAACAACGCGTCGCCATCGCCCGCACTGTGTTGAAAAACCCGCCGATTCTGTTGTTTGACGAAGCCACCAGCGCGCTGGATACCGCCACCGAGCGTGAAATCCAATCACAGCTAGATGCCATCGCCAAAAACCGCAGCACGCTGGTGATCGCCCATCGACTCTCGACCGTGGTGGGCGCCGACCAAATCCTGGTGATGGACGCCGGCCGCATTGTGGAGCGCGGTCGTCACGATCAATTGCTAGCGCTGAATGGCGCGTACGCCAAACTGTGGGCTTTGCAGCAGGCTGAGGCAGAGGCTTGAGGCTGCCGGGCTAGAAACCGTCCAGACGGAAGGTTTCTGGAGGCTTCCTCAGGACTTCTTCAGCAAAGCACCCAAAGCCGCAAACGGGTTATGCGCCGCCACCGGCGCCGCGCTGTCGCCGGTCAGGCTGCCATGTTGATGATCCAAATAACGGGAATGCTCGTTATCGTGGCAATAGATACACAACAATTCCCAATTGCTGCCGTCCGCCGGATTGAAGTCGTGGTCGTGATTGCGGTGATGCACGGTTAATTCGGTCAAGTTGATGCGCGTAAACTCGCGCGCACAACGCCCGCAGATCCACGGATACATCTTCAGCGCTTGCTCGCGATAACCATGGCCACGTTGTTCGGCCGCCTTACGGCTTTGCGCTACGATTTTGTCCAGCTTAAATGTGTTCAACTTAGAAACCTCGATAAACCGGGGGCGACATGATGGCGCTTTTGCAGAGTGTAGCTCGCGCTGCTGCTCATGCCTTCGTAGAGGCAGCTTGCTCCGCTGCTTTTTCTGCTTAGCCGCACCCTGAGCGGAGCAAGCTCTGCTCTCCAAAAACAATCTGCACTGCTACCGAAAAAACCGCTCCGCTTGCTCATAGCGTACGCCAATGGCCTTGGCGAAC
>CAZLSB010000393.1:0-3248 GCA_964561825.1 uncultured Xanthomonas sp. | reverse complement strand
GCCCGATTGTCGCGTCACGCGATCGCCCACGCGACTCAAGACCTCGATCAACTCGGCACCGCTGAGATCACGTGGCAACCTCACGCCGAGATCACCTCGTCGCGGACGAAATGCAGGCGAATCAGCTTCGGAACGTCATCGGCATCGAAGTGACATCGAACCGCATCGCGCACACGCTCATGCAAAACCTCCGCCGAATCAGCTTGCGTGTAGATGGACACGCCCAGCGCGCGCGCCAGATAGCCACCCTCAGGCGAGTCCTCCACGACAAAGATAATTTCGTTCACATCCAGGCTCCGAGTCGTCAGCAACACGCTAAATCTACTACGATCACATCGCTGCTGCCGGGCGCCGATCCGATCCACCGCGTTGATGCGCGGGCTGCACACGCAAATGCGCCGTGGGTCGACCGTCGATGTTCCCGATCGTCATGCTGGCCATCGCCAACTTCATGCATCGTTGATGCGATCTTAAGCAATGATTGAACCACAAGCACGTTCAGTCGCGGAACCGCTGCGCCGCACCGGCGCGTTCGAAAATGATCTCGGCAGCAGTGAGAGCGTGCGTTGCCCGATGCAGTTTGTTCTGTACGGTAGCGAAGCACAGTTGTGTAGCCTCGCTCGCGGGACTGCAGTCGACGCTGGGCCTGGATGTCCAGCAGCCCCGGTGAGTCAGTTCAGTGTCAGGTTGGTTGGAAAGCGCAATCTGCAGTCTTCTCAGCGTCGAGCGCAGTAGCCGGCTGAGATTACGGAAGGGGTGATGCGCGGACAAGCGCGGCGTAGCGATCTTCTGCAACAGGCAAAACATTTGCGGGCTAGACTGACCGCTGCATAGACGCGGAGAAGGCCCATGAATCGACAACCCGGAGGCTGGACTGGCCGGATCTTGATCATTGGCCTCAGCCTTCTTGTCAGTAGTTGCGACAGCAGCCAGGGACAAAGCATGAGTCAGCCAGCGGACACGGCAAGCGCCCACTTAAGTATCCCCGACGAGTTGCAGGATCTGGATGGATTCCCCGGCAGCGTCAGCGACGGCCAGCCGCTTGACCTGGCTTATCAGCGGCTCACCGTTGCTGACGCCGAGCCGCTGTCGGAGGCGGCCGCACGCGCCTTGCTGGAGCGCCTGGAGCCACTGCAGGCTGAAGCCGACGATCGCACGGACTTTGCCTTGCGTGCCGACAGCCAGCCGCCGCCGCGCACCGGCGTCACTGTGCAATCGCCGTTTCCGCCGGCCGACCAGCGTGCACCACCGCAGGCTGCTGCGCCCAGCGGGCCTTTTGAAGTACTGCGCTATGGCCCTGAGGGCGAGGTTGGCATTGCCGGCCAGATCAGCATCAGCTTCGATCGACCAATGATTGCGGTGACCAGCCACGACGACAGCGTGGCCACCGGCGTACCGCTGACAATGCAGCCCGCCGTGCCCGGTCAATGGCGCTGGGTGGGTACGCGCACCTTGCTGTTCGAACCGGAGGCCGCGCGCTTGCCGATGGCTACCGAGTTCCAGATTCAGTTGGATCCGGCCGCCCGCGCAGCCGATGACAGCGCGCCGGCAACCAAGACTCAATGGCAGTTCAGCACGCCCGCCCCGGTGCTGCAGCAGCGTTTTCCCGAGGGCCCCGGGGTGCGCCTGCAACCGCTCATCGTGCTCGGATTCGATCAGCGCATCGACGCCACGGCGATGCTTCCATTCATCCGTCTGGAGACTGCCGACGGAAAACGGGCGTCGCGTTTGCGGCTGGCCAAGGAAGACGAAATCAAGGCCGAGGATGCCTTGCCGGCGCCGTGGCAAAGCCGCGATCCGCAACGAACTCTGGTGCTCATCGCCGAATCGCCGTTACCCACCGAAACCCAGGTCAGCGTGGTCGTGGCCGCTGGCGCGCCATCGGCCGAAGGTCCACGCCTGACCAGCGCCGAACAGCGCTTCAGCTTCACCACCTTCGGCGCGTTCAAGGTGATCGAGCAACGCTGTGGCTGGCGCGATGACTGCAGTCCAAACGACGAATTCCGTCTGCGCCTGAGCAATGCCCTGGCCGAGGATCAGGACATCGAGGCGCTGGTTATGGTCAAGCCGGCATTCGACGGCGCCAGCATCCGCGGCAACGGCAATTTCATCACCATCAGCGGCTACAAACCCGGTTTGCGCAGCTACCAGGTGGAACTGGCGGCAGCGCTGCGCGACGTGCATGGCCAAGCCATCAGCGGAGAGCGTCAATTCAAGTTCAAGGTCGGCGCCAGCCCGGCTGTGCTGTTGGCGCCAGGCGATGGCCTGGTCACGGTCGATCCGCAGGGGCCGCCGCGCTTTGTGTTCCACTCGATCAACCTGACCGAGGTGCAGTTGCGCGTGTTCACGGTGCAGCCCAGCGACTGGCCGAGCTACCTGCAATCTGGCGATCTGCAATGGAAAGACAACAAGCCGCAGCCGCGACGCCTGCCCGGGCGCCTGCTGCTGGAAAAGACCCTGGAGATCAAAGCTGCGGTCGAAACCATGACCGCCACCACGCTGGAATTGCAGCCCTGGCTGAAGTCTGCGCATGGCCATCTGGTGATCGAACTCACGCCCACCAAGGCCCTGGGCCAGGCGCGTTTGCCCGACTATAGGCCTGGCTCCGCGGTGTGGCTGCAAATGACCCAGATCGGACTTGATGCGGTACTCGACGGTCGCCAACTGCATGCCTGGGTGACCCGGCTGGACAACGGCAAGCCATTGCCGGGCGTGACCCTGCGCCTGCTGCCCACTGCCAACCAGGCCGACTCCGACGCCGCCGGGCTGGCGCGTCTGGAGTTGCCTGCGCCACCGAGCCAGGGCCAGCCTGAGAGTGCTCGCCTGGAAGCACAGCTGGGCGACGACCTCGCCTTCCTTCCCGAGAATCCGAACTATCGCGGCTGGGGCGACTGGCAACAGCAAGCGCTTGGCGACGAGTTGCGTTGGCATGTGTTCGATGACCGCGGCCTCTACAAGCCGGGTGAGGAAGTTCATCTCAAGGCCTGGTTGCGAGTGATAGAGAAGCGCCCGGATGGCGGCCTGGGCCTGCCCATGACCACCGGCCCGGTGCACTACAGCGTGCTCGACTCGCGTGGCAACACGCTGACCGAGGGCGATGCCAAACTCGGCGCACTGGGCGGTTTCGCGCTCGATTTCAAGCTGCCGGATACGCCCAATCTGGGCAGCGCCCGCATCCGATTGCAACTGCAGGGCAGCAGCTCACCGGCAAACACGGTGGCTTCGGTGAACTGGGCGTCGACGGCAAA
>CAZLSB010000392.1:0-3269 GCA_964561825.1 uncultured Xanthomonas sp. | reverse complement strand
CAGTTCCCATTGCCGCTGCGCACCGTTACAGTGCCAAGGGTTGCGTGAGATTTGCTCGGTGCATTCACGCGACTGCAAACAGGTCCAATCAGGGGGACGCGTGACCGATCGGGCTACGGCACCAGGCTGGAAGCTGGCAGCAAGGCGCTGCGCTGCCGTGCTTTGGCGTGCGTTCGCCACGATTGTAAGCGCGCAAGCGACCTGGCGGAGAATCCGGCAGCGATACTGGCATACCCTTGCCACTGTGCTGCTGCTCGCGCTGTGCGCGCTGCCCGCCGCGCGTGCGGAGACCGAATACAGCCTAGCTGATGGTCTGTCGCAAAATTCGGTGCTGTCGATGGCGCGTGACGAGGATGGCTTTCTTTGGCTAGGCACCGAGGATGGCCTGAACCGCTTCGACGGCTACGAGTTTCGGGTGTTTCGCCCTGAGGGCTCCAACGCGCTGGCCGCCGGCGCCAATTACATTCGCGCGCTGCAGGCCGCTGGCCAGTATTTGTTCCTGGCCACCAATGGCGGCGGCTTAGCGATTTTCGACCGCCACTCGGAGCGCTTTCGCCTGCTTGGCGTGGCCGATGGATTGCCAGCGGAACACCTCAATTCACTTGCCCTGGTTGGGCCGCAAACGCTGTACCTTGCTTCGCGCAACGGCATGGCCCGGCTGCAGTGGCAGGGCGATCCGATGCTGGCGCAAATGCGCATCACGCCGCTGCCATTCGGTGACCATGCGCGCCACAAGGACGTTTGGGATCTGCATGCCGGTGCCAGCGGTTTGTGGATCGCGACCGGTGACGGCGTTTTTCGCGCCGATCCCAACGCTCGTGTCGAACCCTTGGCGGTGCCCGGCGCCGAATCTCCGTTCAATGCCGATTCCTTGCTCGAGTTTCCGGCCGGTGTGCTGTGGATCGGCACCTGGAGCCAAGGTTTGTTTCGCATCGACCTGATTTCCGGTGCCGTCCGCCAGTTTCTGCCCGGCCACGACGACACCCGCGGCCTGCGCGCCGCGCGCGTGCATGCGCTCAAGGCCGGTCCGGGTGGCATCGTGTACATCGGCACCGATCGAGGATTGTCCTGGTTCGATCCGGCCTGTGACTGTCTGAAGCTGCTTGAGCATCGTCGCTCAGCGCGCGTCGCTGGTCGCGGCTTCACCTTGCTGGCGCTGCAGGTGGACGAACATGGCGGCGTCTTTGCCGGCTTCTGGGGTGAGGGTTTGGTGCGCTTCACGCCACACGATCGCGTGTTCCACGTCGAACGACCGCGCGACGACAGCCCGCCCGGACTCAACCACACGCGGGTGCGCGCGTTGCTGGAAGACCGTGCCGGCGATCTGTGGGTAGGCAGCGGCGGTGGCGGCGTACAGCGCGTGCCGGCCAAACAGCGGATCGACGGTGCTCCCTGGCCGTTCGAATCTCTGCCCTTTTCGGCACAGGCCCCGGAAGCTGCGCGACTGGTCTGGCACCTGCTGCAGGACCGCAGCGGTCGTATCTGGGTCGGCACCGACGACGGCTTGTACTGGACCGATCCGCAACGCATCGACTGGCAGCGCGAGCGACCCTTCGGTGAGGACGTCGCAATGCCGAGCGTGCGCCATATGCTGGAAGATAGCCGGGCACGCCTGTGGGTGGCGTCTTCCGGCGGGCTGGGGCGTATCGATGGGCCGGGCATGCCGCGTCGCCATATTCCCATCGCCGACGAGGGCACTGAACCCTGGTTCCGGCGCCAAGACGAAAGCGTGCATAGCCTCTACCAGGATCCTGAGCAGCGCCTCTGGATCGGCACATCGGGTGGCCTGCACATCATGGATGCCGACGGCACCGTGCTGGCGCGCTACCGCGCCAGCGATGGACTGCCCGGCCCCATCGTATGGAGCATCTACCGGCACATCGATGGCAGCTTGTGGCTGGCAACCAGCGGCGGCTTGGCGCGCGTACTGCTGAACGGCAGAGGCGTTGAGGGGCTGCGCTTTGAGGATGTTTCCGGGCAAGTTGGTCTGCCGCACGGCGGCGTGTTCGGCATTCTGGGCGATCGCGATGGGCAGCTGTGGCTGACCGGCAATCGCGGCCTGATCCGCTTTCATCCGACCACGCTTGAGTACCGTACCTGGAAACAAAGCGAAGGCATCGCCTCCGACGAGTTCACCATCAATGCGCTGACCCGCGGCGCCGACGGCCGGCTTTACCTGGGCGGCATCGACGGCATCACGGCCTTTGATCCATCCGGCCTGCGCGAGCAGCTAGAACGCCCGCGACCTACGCTGACCCGGATCAGCCAGGATGGCGAGGCGCTGCGCTTAAGTGCAGTCGACGGCGCTGTCACAGCGCTGCAGCTAGACCACGCGCATGCGCCGGTGATCCTGGACTTTGCAGGTCTGGTGTTCGATGCGCCCGGCTCGGCGCGTTTCAGCTACCGTCTGGATCCGAGCGTCGGCTTCACCGAATTGGGTGCGCGACGCTCGCTGATCCTCGACCGCCTGCCGCATGGATCGCAGGTGCTGGAGCTGGCCGTCGACAATCGCGGCGCGCGCGTGTCGCGCCAATTGCTCGCCATTGAGGTGATCCCACCGCTCAGCGCAACCATGCCCTTCCGTATTGCCTTGGCGCTGACGGTGGCACTGCTGTTGGCCCTGCTCTACTGGTGGCGGGTACGCCAACTGACCGCACAGCGGCGCCACCTGGAATCGCAGGTCAGCGCGCGTACCCGTGAACTACGCGCCCAAAAGGAAGCCCTGGAAGCCACTGCTGAGGCATTGGTGGTGGCCAATGACAAGCTGAAGTCGCTGTCGCTGATCGATCCCTTGACCAGTCTGCCGAACCGGCGGGCGCTGATCGAGCAAACCGAAACTGCACTGCGCAGCGCCACGGCCGGGGCATCACCCGCGCTTGCGCTCATCGATTTGGACCACTTCAAGCGCATCAACGACGAGCACGGCCACCTAGCGGGCGATGACGTACTGCGCGACTTCGCGCGCATCCTTGCGGCACTGTCCACTTCCAGCCTGATGGTGGGTCGCTGGGGCGGCGAAGAGTTCCTGGTGGTTTTCTCGCCTGACGAAGCAGCAGGCGCCAGTCAGTGGGCTGAGCGCCTGCTCGCCCAGGTACGCGCCCGGCGCGTACTGCACGGGCAACTCAGCCTGAGCTATCGCATCAGCATCGGCCTTGCGCCCGCCGTGCCAGGCGACAGCATGAACTCTCTGCTCGGCCGCGCCGACCACGCGCTGTACGGCTCGAAGGCGCAAGGACGTGACCGGCTGCAGCTGGCTGCCCTTCCCGACA
>CAZLSB010000391.1:0-3277 GCA_964561825.1 uncultured Xanthomonas sp. | reverse complement strand
CGCCCGCGGCACCGGATAGTTGGTGTCTGCCTCCCAGCAGGCCGCCTTGGCCAGTGCCGGAATGTGCTTTTCTTGCAGCGCCGCGAGGGTTTGCGGAATGCCCACCGTGCGGTTTAGTGCGTCGACTGAATCCAGAAAGCGCTGCGCCAAGCGCGATTCAGACTCACCTTTGTGTCCCAGCCCGGCGCGTGTGGCCAGCATGGCCAGCTTGGTTTGGATCGCGTCGCTGGAAAAACGCAGCACCGACGGCAACATGATGGCATTCGCGAGGCCGTGCGGCGTGTGGTAAAGACCGCCTAGCTGATGGGCGATGGCATGCACGTTACCGACATTGGCGCGCGTGAAGGCGAGACCCGCGTAAGCGGATGCCAAGGCCATATTCTCGCGGGCGAGCAGATTTTCGCCGTCGGCATAGGCCACCGGTAGATATTGGTAGATCATGCTGACGGCCGACAGCGCCATGCGGTCTGTGAACGCGGTGCCCCAATTGCCGATGTAGGCCTCCACCGCGTGGGTCAGCGCATCCATGCCGGTAGCGGCGGTGATGTGCGGCGGCAGACCCGTCATCAAGCACGGATCCAAGGCCGCCATGCGCGGCACAATGCGGGTGTCGGCAATCACCAGCTTACGATGGTGATCAGGGTCGGAAATGACCGCCGCAACGGTGACCTCCGAACCGGTGCCGGCAGTCGTTGGCACCGCGTATATCGGCGGCGGTGCGCGCCAGCCGCGGAAATAACCGACCAGTTGGCGCGGGTGGCGATTATTCGCCGCAGCCATGCCGATGGCCTTGGCTGCGTCCATCACCGAGCCGCCGCCAAAGGCGACAATGGCGTCGCAGCCGTTATCGCGATACGCCAAGATGCCGCGCTCGACCTGCGGAATCGGTGCATCGGCGCTGATCTCATCGAACACCGTGTAGGCCGTGCCACTAGCCGTCAGCGCATCGGTCAAGCCTTTGCTCAGACCCAATTTGGCGATCACCGCGTCGGTGACCAGCAGCACATGCTGGTGACCAAAGCCGCCAATCGCTTGGCCGAGGCGCACACTCGCCCCGGGCCCGATCAACATCGTGGGCTGCGGAATCGGCAGCAGCCGCGTGAAAATACCCGCCGCGCGCTTCAATCCGGGCAAGGCATAGGCGCGGGCCATGTCGCTGATCAAGTTCTTGTCCACCAACAACCTCCATCATTCACATCACACTACTCTGAGCCACAAATCTTATGAAGACCGTGATTAGCATCAGTCTAGGCTCAAGCAGTCAGGACTTCGAGTTCACGACCACCTTCCTCGGCCAAAAGCTGCGCGTCCTACGCGTGGGCACGGACGGCAGCACGGCCAAAGCCGCCAAACTGCTGCGCCATTGGGACCAACATGCGCACGCCATTGGTCTGGGCGTGCTCAAAGACAGCTACCGCATCGGCGCCCAACGCCTCATTGATGCCGACACCTCGCGGCTGACGCGTATGGTCACGCGCGTGCCGGCGACCACCGGCGCACGGCTCGCCGACATTTTCCTGGAATGGGCGGTACGCCATGCGCAGAACGAGCTGGGCCATTACTTCGACAACGCCACTGTGTTGTTTTTTTCCGGCATGGCCAACTACAAGCTGGCCATGTCGATGTCCGAATACACCAGCAACTTGATGTTCGCCGATCCCTTGTTGCAACTGGGTGTGCCGAAACTGCTGACCTCGCTGGACGCGCTCGGTTTGTATGCCAGTGGCATGCACTATGTTTCAGACTGGACGCCGCCGCGCGTGATCCCAGCGGTTCTGCTCAAACGATGGACGCGCTTTGTGCTCAGCAAAGCGCTGAATAAGGCCAACATGGTGGTGGCGCGGGTGCACGAGTTGGACGATTTCGGCCTGGAGGAACTGGCCGGCAAAACCCTCATTACCAGTAATGTCAACGACGAACGTTTTGCCCGCTTCAAGGACAAGGGCGTGCATATGGTCATCGACAGCTCGCCGGTGTTCGACGGTCACGTGCTCGGCCCCGAGATGCTCGACGCGATGATCATCGCCGCTAGCGACAAGGCCCCGGAGGACATCCTGGAGGACGACATCCTGGAGATCATTGCTGGACAAGGGATGACACCCCGCATCCTCTATCCGAATGGCTTCAAGCGCATCAACCGCTTCGCCTTTGTCATTCACCCCTTGTCGCAAGAGTATTTCAAGAAAATCAAACCGGTCGAGATGCTGTCGCGGGTGTCGCCGCCGATGCTGATGGATTCGCTGGAAAAGCTCATGGCCTATGCGCCGCCTTTTGTCTATTCGAAGGTGGAAGGCATCAAGTCACCGACCGGCGTAGAAGCGGAAGGCTGGCTGATCTCGGTGGGCGGCACGCCCAAAGAAATCATGGCGCATAGTCCGGAGTTCACCTACCGCCGCCTGCTGGCCGCCGCCGACATGGCGAAACGACTAGGCGCGCAGATTATGGGCCTGGGCGCGTTCACCAAAGTGGTGGGCGACGCTGGCGTGACGGTGGCCAAGCGCGCCAGTTTGCCGATCACCACCGGCAACAGCTACAGCGCTTCGGGCGCACTGTGGGCCGCGCACGACGCCGTGCTGCGCATGCGTCTGCTGCCGCCACCGCAGGGCAAGGAACGCGTGAAATTCAAAGCCATGGTGGTTGGCGCCACTGGTGCTATTGGCGCCGCCTGTTCGCGGCTGTTGGTGCGCGCCGCTGAAGAAGTCACCCTGGTGTCGCCGGAAACCGCCAAGCTGCTCGCGTTGAAGGCCTCGATTCTGATGGAAACGCCCGACGCCAAGATCGTGCTGTCGGCGCGCGCCGATACGCATCTGGCCAACATGGACATGGTGGTCACGGCAACCTCTGGCGCTGGCAAGAAGATCCTGGACATCATGAAGGTCAAACCAGGCTGCGTGATCACCGATGTGGCCCGCCCGCTCGACTTGCCGCCCGAAGAAGTGGCCAAACGGCCCGACGTGTTAGTCATCGAGTCCGGCGAGATTCTGCTGCCAGGTCAGGTGCGCATGAAGAACATCGGCCTGCCTAAGAATGTCGCCTACGCCTGCCTCGCCGAAACCATCGTGCTGGCGCTCGAAGGCCGCTTCGAGAACTTCACAGTCGGGCGCGCCATCGAATGGGAGAAAGTGCGCGAGATCTACCAGATGGGCTTAAAACACGGCATGCGGCTGGCGGCAATCTCCGGTGTTAACGGCGTGTATAGCGACGAGGATATCGAGCGCGTCCGTGAACTGGCCCTGGCGGCACTCGCCAAGCGCGCCAAGCTGCGCAGCAAAGCGCC
>CAZLSB010000390.1:0-3286 GCA_964561825.1 uncultured Xanthomonas sp. | reverse complement strand
TCAAAGCCGTTCGCGAACAAATCGTCGATTGGACTTTGCCCGTCAAAACCGTCCGCAAAGATATTCGGTGAACCGCCGACTACGCGGCAGTTGTAACAGGCAATCGCGAAATCTTGGCGCGGCCTGCTTGGTATCCACGGGTTGAGCGCATCAGCGGCGATGGTTGCTGCCAGCACGTTCAGGCCAAAAGCGCCGCCACCGTGTTGGGCGGGGCTTAACACCACGCCTTCCAGGTTGTTCTTGGCATCTGCAGATCCGCCACTCATCGAAAACCCATCGGCCGCATTGAACACATTGCCGCGGTAGGTCAACGCACCAACGCTGACGTTGAGGTCCAAATCATTGGTCCACGACGCGGTGGTGCCTCCGGTGCCAGGCCCTGGCGCGTCTGTCCACGCCAGCATGATGCGCAACGCTTTGCTGGGATCAGCAATTTCCAGTTGGATGTCGAATTGGCTGCCACTACTGGTCAGAACTTCGGTCTGATCGATCAGCCACACCGACACGCCTGGATTGATGACTGCGTCTAGATCCAGGCGACCCCAACCGGAAAATCGATTGGGCCGTTGTGGCATGGCACGCCCGTCGGCGTCCAAAAAACCGGTCAAGTTTTTCGCGACCGCGGTGAACACGGCTTTGATCAGCGCCGGGCTAGGCTCGCGTGATTGTTGATTGCGATAGCGCTGCCAATACAGCGCGCTGGCGCCGGATACCACCGGTGAGGCCATGCTGGTGCCACACAGGCTGCCAAAGCTGGTGTTGCTGGCACTCGTGGTGCTGTCCGTGCTGCAGCCGGGCGCGACGATATGCGGCACCTGCCGGCCATCGCAGGCTTGGCCATGGGCGCTATTGCTGGATACATCGAAAATCGCCGTCGATTGCACGCCACCCACCAGCATCTTGGTGGAGCCGATCGCGAACAAATTCTTCGCTTCGTCGGGTGAACCCAGCGAACTGGGCGCACAGATTCCGCTATTACGATCGCCATTGCCGTTCATGATTGACCATACGGTCAGAATCGGCTGACTGCCCGCAGCGTCTGGATTCGCATCGCGCGCAATCATGTCGACTTGCATGGTTGGAATATCGTAGCCCTGCGGTACGCTGCTCGGTCCCCAGGAATTGTTGGCCAATTGTGCGCCGCTGAGCGCCGCATCCTTGTAAATGCTCAGCATGCCATCGACTACCATGCCGCCGGGCCCACCGGCGGAGAGGAAGGGTCCATAACGCTGCTGGATCAAACTGGCGCCGGGTGCAACACCTTGGCCACGCAAGAAATTGCCAGCGTCGCGAATGGCCGTGGTGGCGTTGCCAGCGACCGCTCCGGCGACATGCGTGCCGTGACTGTCGTTGGCGGTGCTGCAACTGCTGCCACCCACACAGGCCACCATATTGTTGGCCAGATCCGTATGCGTGGTGCGAATGCCGCCATCCACAATGCTCACTTTAACGCCCGCACCCGTCAGCCCGGTGGGGTTCAGCCAGTTCAGATACCCAGGCGCAATCACATTGCTGGCGTTGTAAGCGCCAACGATGGACTGGTTGGTCATTTCACTGCGCGGGCCGGCGCCATCCGGGATGCGCTGCAAGGTAAACACCCCCGGCTGCGCGGCCACTTGCAAGAAACGATCGCCGGACAGTTGCAATTCAACCAGGGTCAAATCCGGCGTTAATGGTCGTTGTTTGACCAACTGTGCGCCCACTGCAGCCAAAACAGCCAGCACCGCGCCAGCACTATCGGCATCAATCAGGGCCATTGCAGAGGTGATTTGGCTGCCCAAATCACGACTTTGTGGCGGCACCCGCTGCGCCGGCAAAAAATCGCCCACCCAGCGAACCGCACCACTACGTGCGCTTAAGTTTGCCAGCTCAGCTTGAGACGCCCAAACGATGTAACTGTAGGGCGCCAAATAGCGCACCGGACGCACATGGGCGGCGCGCAGTTCGTCTAGATCAGCCGCGCGCGGCGGACCGAAAAGCTGCACCAGCCGAAAGTCCGGACCGCTGTGGGCCGCCGGTTGTAACCATGGATCAGCACTGCGCGTCGCGCGCGGATCGCGCAATTGGCCATCGATGAGCATATGAAAGGGCTGCTCGACGCGCTGGACGCGCGCACCAAGCAGTGCGATGGGCGCCTGTTCCGCTGGCATCCAGATAAAGCCGCCGTAATCGATCGCACCCGCTGGGACGTTGGCGCGCACGGCCGCGCTCGGATTGTCGACCCGCAACCAAGCCTGCGCGTCGGCAAGATTGGCATGGCACAACGCAAGCAACAGCAGAGTGGCGCGCATATTGTCTTTTCAGTGACTTGTGATGTGTTTGCTAGCGGAAACTTTGGCCTGCAACTCTGCGCACGTGGCGCAGGGTCCCTCTTACAAGCCTTCAGGCGGCGGCGGCGGTGCAGATCCCGGGCCATTGGGAACTAGCTCCACATCGCCGTAGATCTCCGCGTAGGCCTCGTACGCCGCGCCAAGTAACACTGGGATCAACACCAGCAAGCCTAAGAACAGCGGCAGGATGGCCAAGATGGTCAGCACAATGCAGATCGCCCAAAACACAATCACGGCCGGCAAGTTCGCCAGTACGCCGTCCAGGCTGCTCTTCAACGCTTGCGGCGCTTCCAAGTTGCGAAATAACACCAGCGGCACCGCGAAATACACCAGCGCGGTCACTGCAATGCCAATCAGCGCGCCTAACAACCACCCAATGAAACCGCCCGGCAAGACCGATTGCAGCAGCGAACCAAGCGTCGGCACCAGCGCGACAATCGCCAAATGCACCATCTTATCCTGATCGCCAAAGGCGCTCCAGATATCGTCAAAACGCATGGTCCGGCCGCCCGCATGGCCACGTAAGCTCTTCAACATGCCGGCGTACAAAAAGGTGCCGACAATCGGGACGAGTAGCATGCCCAGCCAAGGGATCAGGGCTAGCACCACCGTCACCAGCAACATGGCCGCAACCATGCCAATCAATAGTGCTCCGCCAGCCTTGAAGGCCGACCAACCACCCTGTAACCAGTTGAGCCCCGCGCCTGCGTCTACGGTCTTGATCATCTGCATTTCCTCCTATCATCGACGACACGGAGCATAACCCGAGAGCAGCGCGCAAGGCGCGCGCTGCTGGCTATGGCAAGTCCGCACAAGCGAGGCCTAATCCACCAGCGGCAATACACCGATCACTTCTTCGATGGTGGTAATGCCGCGGGCGACGTGGGTGGCCGCCGATAATCGCAGGGGTCGCATGCCTTCTTTGAGCGCGGCCTCGGAGAATTTGGCCAGTTCTA
>CAZLSB010000389.1:0-3291 GCA_964561825.1 uncultured Xanthomonas sp. | reverse complement strand
CCGACAGCGTGCAAGAAGGCACCTGCAGCCTGCGCTCACCCGTGAACCTGGGCAATGGCAACAATGCGCGCATTCAGATCACCGGCAATTTCAATGCCGGCAGCGTGAGTTTCTTCGCCCGCGTCTCGTCGGAACTGGGCTGGGATTGCTTCCGTTTTCTGGTCGACGGCGAGCGGCAGAACGTCGGCAGCAGCTGTACCAGTAGCGTCAACCCCGGTATCGCCGGGGAGTTTGCGTGGCAGCAAATCACCGTGCCGACCACGGCGGGCACACGTACCTTTACGTGGTCGTATGAGAAGGACGATGCTGACGTTGCCGGATCCGATGCCGTGTGGATAGATCTGATCACCCTGCCTGCGGTTGTGGGCGGAGCCAATCCCATCTTTGCGAACGGATTTGAATTGCCTTAAGGTGGTCTGCGCCAATCCGGCCGGATTGGCGCAAGCCTAGCTTTGCTTCCTGTCGTATCGAGGAGCATTGCTGGTTCTAGCGGCGCCTGCCTCGACCCGGAACCCGGAAGGGCGTGGCATATCGTAATTCATTGATTCATCGTTGCGAGGTCTTCGACGCGACAGCGGCGACGGACGTGGCAAACCAGGGACGTTGGCGTTGGCTTAAGCGAACGTCCCTGGGTTGCCGCGGTCGCTTAAGGCTCCCGCGCAAAGACGCGCCTAGCAGACTGTCGGAATCCCGATCCACGTTTGGATCACCACATCACTTTGACTCGCGCCCGCAAGCGGGAATGACGAATTGATCGTTGCGTCATCCCCGAATTGTTATCGAAGCATCAACCCCGACGCCTAGCAGCCTGTCGGACTTCCATCGCGAGTGCGCCAGACGAGCGCGATGATGAATATTTCGGGAAATTGAATGGATTTTATTCACTTTTTGCTTCGCAGTGCGCCAAAAGCCCTTCCGGCCCTTCGGGTTGCGCGCCTGAACGGCGTCTGCGCTGCGACTCTTGCCAATGGAAGGGCCATTGGCTGCGAGCCGCACCTTGCATCCATCCGTTCAGCCACCCAACGCATCTCAGGCTGAAAGTCCGACAGGCTAGAACGGAATATCGTCTTCGAAATCGTCCGGTGGTGGCGCTTCGCGGCGCGGCTCCGGGCGGTTTTGTCCACCCGACGGTCCGCCGCTAGATTGTGGGGCACTGCGTTGCGGGCGCTCGCCACCACCGCTGGGGCGCTCACCGCTGGGCCGTCCACCGCCACTACCACCTTCGGGCGGGCCGCCGAGCATCTGCATTTCGCTGGCGATCACATCGGTGGTGTAACGCTCTACACCTTCTTTATCGGTGTATTTGTCAGTGCGCAGGCTGCCTTCGATATAAACCTGCCGACCTTTTCGCAGATATTCGCCGGCAATCTCTGCCAATCGATTAAAAAACACCACGCGATGCCACTCGGTGCGTTCTTGTTGCTCGCCGGTTTGTTTGTCTTTCCAGCTCTCGCTGGTGGCAATCTTGATCTTGCAAACCGCGCCGCCGCCGGCGGTGTAGCGGATTTCTGGGTCGGCGCCCAGGTTGCCGACCAATATTACTTTGTTCACACCTCTAGCCATAATTGCTTCCCTGCTCTGTGGGTACGTCAGTGGCGCCAACAATATACCGGTCGCGCCTGACAGGCATCAGCCGCGGAGGCGATTTACCATCAGTGATCTTCGTTTGATTTGGTAGGAAAACTCCTACGATGGTCGTGGCTATACTTCGCACTATGAATGATTCTGCCATCGATACCCTCATGGACGCTGCCAGCGAAGCGGCGCGGCGCTTCGCGCTGATCCAACAATTGGCCGCCGCCGATATGGCGCGCGTGGATGCGCTGATCCGCGCCGAGCTGCACTCGGACGTGGTGCTGATCAACCAAATCGGCGAACACATCATTGGCTCTGGCGGCAAACGCCTGCGCCCCTTGCTGGTGTTGCTGTGCGCACGCAGCGCGGGCCACGTTGACGCTGATCGCGGAATCCGCTTGGCTGCCATCGTTGAATTCATCCACACCGCAACGCTGCTCCATGACGATGTGGTCGATGAATCCAGCCTGCGACGTGGTCGTAAAACCGCCAATGCGCTGTGGGGTAATGCCGCCAGCGTGCTGGTCGGCGACTTTTTGTACTCGCGCTCCTTTCAAATGATGGTCGGTTTGCAGCAGATGACGGTGATGCGCCTATTGGCCGACACCACCAACGCGATTGCCGAGGGCGAAGTGCTGCAACTGCTGCATATGGGCGATCCTGATCTGTCGGAAGCCCGCTATTTCGACGTGATTCGTCGCAAAACCGCCATCTTGTTTGCCGCCGCCTGCCAGCTGGGCGGACTTGCCGCCGGTTTGGACGAGTCCGCGCGCGACGCTTTGCACCGTTATGGCATGGCCTTGGGCATTGCCTTTCAAATTGCCGACGATGTGCTCGACTATGTGGGAGATGCCGGGCGCATCGGCAAACATCTGGGTGACGATCTGGCGGAAGGCAAAGTCACTTTGCCGTTGATCATCGCGCAAAGCCGCGGTAGCAGCGCGCAAGTCGAGGTGATTCGCAGCGCAATTACCGATGGCGATCGCGACGCCCTACCCGCAGTCATCAGTGCCATCCGTGAAACCGATGCGCTAGATGAAAGTATCGAACGCGCCCGCGACCACGCGCGCGCCGCACAACAAGAACTCGCTCTATTGCCCGCTTCAGCCTATCGCGATGCGCTGCATGCCCTGGCCGATTACGCGGTGCTGCGGGTGTCTTAGAGCTGCGGTTGGTGGTGGTTGTTGTTGGTTGTTGGTTGTTGGTTGGTGGTGTACGCGAGGCGCCCGGCGCTCTGCTCGCGCAGCGGCCAATCAGCGCGTGGCACAAAGTTGACGCTGTTGGTGAAGCGCGGGTCCACGCTCAGGGTGTTGTTGTTGACCACGCCCGGCGGCAGTGCTGCCATACCACCAACCACCCCCACTGCGAATCGCGTGACACGGCGCTAGGCGTCCCACGCGCCCTGCCCTACCGCTACACGTAAGCCATCGTCATCACGATCTGGTAGGCCAGCTTGCGCAACCATTGGGCACACACCTGGTTATCCACACCAGATGCGGCGCAAGCTTGCCGGCTTTCACCCCATAACCGCACACTCTGCCGTCCAACTGAGGCTTCTAGCAGCCTGTCGGACTTTGCGCGTGAGATGCGTTGGTGGCGCAACGGATGGATGCAAGGCGCGGCGCGCAGCCAATGGCTCTTCCATTGGCAAGGGTCGCAACGCCGCAGACGCCGTTCAGCCGCTTAACCCGAAGGGCCGGAAGCGCTTTTGGCGCA
>CAZLSB010000388.1:0-3307 GCA_964561825.1 uncultured Xanthomonas sp. | reverse complement strand
CGTGCCCACGTTCACGTGTGGCTTATTTCGTTCAAATTTGCTCTTGGACATGACGAACTAACCTTTGTTTTTGACTGAACTTTGACGGTGCTTGCTAACAATCTGCACCTGGAACCAATCCGCTAACGCGGCACTCATCGCCTTGTAACGCGCTCAGTTATGTTCTTCGGCGCTTCGGCATAATGATCAAACTGCATCGAAAAAGTTGCGAGACCCTGCGAAATTGACCGCAAGGACGTCGCGTAACCAAACATTTCCGCAAGCGGCACCATCGCATGCACAAGCCTTCTCGACGAGTTGTCGTCACTGCGACCGAACAGACCACGTCGCCGCGAGATATCGCCCATGACGTCGCCAATGTCATCCTCAGAAGCAAGGACTTCAACCTTCATGATGGGCTCCAGCAAGACCGGCGCCGCTTTCATGAAGCCCTCCTTGAAGGCCATCATTCCCACAATGCCAAACACATCTGCGGATGAATCAAGCTCGTGATAGGAGCCGCCAATCAGGCGAACCTTAACGTCTACGACGGGGAACCCAGTCAAGATTCCCTGCGCGGCTGCCCTTTGGACGCCTAGTTCAACCGCAGACACGTATTCACTCGGCACACACTCCGCAACAGTTCCGTTCTCAAACAAATTTCCGGCACCACGTTCGCGCGGAGTAAGTTCAAGCAGGACGTGCCCATACTGCCCTCGTCCACCCAACTGCCGCACAAACTTGTTTTCCTGTGTGACTACCCTACGAATTGTTTGCCTATAGGCGACTTGCGGTGCGCCAACTCTCGCGCTGACGTCGAATTCGCGCCTTAGGCGCTCCACGACGATGTCCAAGTGCAATTCGCCCATACCAGCAATGATCGTCTGCCCGGAGTCTTCATCGGTGCACACACGAAAGCTCGGATCGTCCTGCACCAAATGCACCAGTGCAGCGGCCATCTTTTCCTGGTCGACGTCTGTTTTGGGTTCAACCGCCATCATAATGACCGGATCGGGGAACTCAATTCGCTCAAAGCTAATACCACTGCCCAGTGCGGACAAAGTCTCTCCGGTCCTGACATCGTGTAACCCTAAGCCCGCGGCGATGTCTCCCGCATAGACCGAGGTGATCTCCTCGCGTTCGTTGGCATGCATCTGCAACAAACGTGCGACCCGATACACGCGGCCATTGGTCTGATTGTAGACCGTCTCACCGGTCTTCAAACTTCCAGAATAAACCCGAAAGAAAGTTAAGGTGCCGAGGTGTGCGTCAGTCGCTGTCTTGAATGCCAGCGCAGCGAAGGGCTCTGAATCCGTCGCATTACGCAATACGCGCCTGCCTTCCTCATCCGTTCCCTGCATAGGAGCTCGGTCACTGGGGGCCGGAAGCAAGGCCACAACCGCATCCAGCAAAGCTTGAACTCCCTGATTCCTAAATGCGCTACCGCAAAAAACCGGAATCAGCGTGCCGGCGAGCGTCCCTCGGCGCAGACCCGCGACTATCTCATTGTGGTTTAACTGCGTTCCGCCAACGTACTTACTTCGAAGTACGTCATCTGCGTCCGCCGCAGATTCGACCATCCATTCCCGCGCCTGTACGCTCTGTGAAATGGCAGCGGCAGGAATGTCCCGATATTCAAAGCGCATCCCTTGGGTATTTTTAGCCCAGTAGATGGCCTTCATTTTCAGGAGGTCAACCACGCCTTCAAAAGTCCCGCCGGCTCCAATCGGAATTTGCATGGGCACCGGATTTGCATTGAGTCGCGTTTTCAGTTGACCCAGCACTGCAAGAAAATCAGCACCGGTCCGATCCATCTTGTTGACGAAGGCTAACCGCGGGACCCGGTGCTTATCTGCTTGGCGCCACACTGTTTCTGATTGTGACTGAACACCATTGACTGCACACAGTACAAATAGAGCACCGTCCAGCACTCGCAAACAACGCTCCACCTCAATGGTGAAGTCGACGTGCCCTGGGGTGTCGATGATGTTGAAACGATGTAAAGGCAGCGAGTGATCCATTCCGGACCAGTAGCAGGTTGTAGCAGCTGCAGTAATGGTGATGCCGCGCTCTTGTTCCTGCTCCATCCAGTCCATGGTGGCGGTGCCATCATGGACTTCACCAAGGGTGCTGTTAACACCCGTGTAGTAAAGGATGCGCTCCGTGGTGGTCGTTTTGCCCGCGTCGATATGAGCCATGATGCCGAAGTTTCGGTATCGCTCTATCGGAGTGTTCCGAGCCACGGCGCACGATCTCTTCTACTCCACCGCACTTACCAACGATAGTGCGAGAACGCCTTATTGGCTTCTGCCATACGATGCGTTTCTTCGCGCTTCTTCACCGCGGATCCACGGTTTTCAGAGGCGTCCATCAACTCGCCAGCCAGACGGCGTGGCATCGACGTTTCGCCACGTTTGCGGGCAGCGTCGATCAGCCAACGCATGGCAAGCGCGGACCGTCGTGTGGGACGCACCTCAACTGGCACCTGATAGGTGGCACCACCGACGCGACGCGACTTGACTTCGACAACCGGAGCGACGTTGCCCAATGCTTTTTCGATGAGCGAGACGGCATCGCTGTTCTTATTGCGAATCTCGTCAATTGCGCCGTACAAAATACTTTCAGCGACGGCTTTCTTGCCGTGGCGCATGATCATATTGACGAAACGGGCGATGACAACATTTCCGTACTTCGGATCGGGCAAAATGCCACGTGACGGATGCGAACCTTTGCGGGACATAGCAGATATCTTCCGTTATTTCTTGGGGCGCTTTGCGCCGTACTTGGAGCGGCTCTGCTTGCGCTTGGCAACACCGGACGCATCCAGCGAGCCGCGCACGGTGTGATAACGCACACCAGGCAGATCTTTAACACGGCCGCCGCGGATCAGCACGACCGAATGCTCTTGAAGATTGTGGCCTTCGCCACCGATGTAGCTGATAACCTCAAAACCGTTCGTCAACCGAACCTTGGCTACTTTACGCAACGCAGAGTTTGGCTTTTTCGGCGTGGTCGTGTAGACGCGAGTACAGACGCCGCGCTTCTGCGGGCAATCCTCAAGCGCCGGAGACGCGGTCTTGAAGGTTTTCGGTGACCGCGGCTTTCGCACTAACTGATTTACTGTCGCCATTGCTGGATCCCTAAGAAAACAAACGACAGGTCAAAAAGCTGCCTGTCGAGAAGCGGGAGTTTAAGGCGTATCACAATTGCCGTCAACTCGCCACATGAATGAAACTGAGCTGCTTGACTGAGACGCCTCGCTGTCTAGCAGCGAGGCGCGTTACCGACCGAGCTAGCAGCCTGTCGGACTTTCCTCGCGAGTGCGCCG
>CAZLSB010000387.1:0-3332 GCA_964561825.1 uncultured Xanthomonas sp. | reverse complement strand
AATCCGCACCGCGTTAATCAAGGATCACACGCTGCACGTGCAGGCCGGCGCCGGCATCGTCGCCGATTCCGATCCAGCCAAGGAATGGGAAGAAACCATGAACAAGGGTCGCGCCGTGTTCCGCGCGGTGGCCGAGGCCGTGCGCGGGCTGTAGTTGTGCTGCGGGTGGCTGCGCTCCCTGCTCATCAGTCAAAGAATGCGTCAGCACCCAGCGCTGACCCACAGAGCCTGCTTTGCCTGTTGCGCCTCAGACCACCGGTTCCTTGCGCACCACGCGGATCGATAGCTCTTGCAACTGGCGCTCCGGCACTTCCGAAGGCGCATCCGTCAGCGGACATTGGGCGCTGGCGGTTTTTGGGAACGCGATCACCTCACGAATTGAATCGACGCCGCACATCAGCGTGGCGATGCGATCGATGCCAAAGGCGATACCCCCGTGCGGCGGGCAACCGTAGCGTAAGGCCTCCAATAAGAAGCCAAATTTAAGCTTAGCCTCTTGTTCTTCAATGCCAAGCAAGCGAAATACCGCCGACTGCAGGTCTGGGCGATGTATACGAATCGAGCCGCCGCCGATCTCGCTGCCGTTCAATACGCAATCGTAGCCGCGCGATAAGGCGTCACCCGGATTGGCGGTCAGTTCGGCGGCATCATCAATGGAAGGCGCGGTGAACGGGTGATGCAGTGAAACCCACCGATTACCGGCGTGATCGAATTCAAACATCGGGAAATCGACCACCCACAATGGCCGCCAGCCGGCTTCGACGAGTTTAAGGTCACGCCCAACGATCAAACGCAAGGCGCCCATGAAGTCCGACACCGTTTTGTACGGACCGGCGCCAAAGAAAATCAAATCGCCGGTCGCGGCGCCCACCGCATCCAAAATGCCCTGCAAAGCGGCCTCGTCAAGGAACTTGACGATGGGACTATTCAACCCTTCGCGGCCTTTGCTCAAATCATCGACACGAATCCAGGCCAAACCTTTGGCACCGTAACGTGCCACGTACGGGCCATAGTCATCGATCTGCTTGCGGGTCAGCGTAGCGCCGCCCGGCACGCGTAATGCGGCGACACGACCACCCGCATCATTGGCGGGACCAGCGAACACTTTGAAGGTGCTGGTTTTAACGAAATCGGCGACGTCGACCAGTTCCAGCGGATTGCGCAGATCAGGCTTGTCTGAGCCAAAACGCCGCATGCCTTCGGCATAGCTCAGCCGCGGAAACGGATTGGCTAGCTCGACGCCAATCACTGTGCGAAATACGTGGCGAAGCAGGTCTTCAACCCGATCTTGAATATCGGCCTCACGGACGAAGGCCATCTCGATATCCAACTGGGTAAACTCGGGCTGCCGATCGGCGCGCAAGTCTTCATCGCGAAAACAGCGGGCGATCTGATAATAACGGTCCATTCCGGCCATCATCAGCAGCTGTTTGAACAACTGCGGCGATTGCGGCAAGGCATAAAACTGACCCGGATTGACGCGACTGGGCACCAGATAATCGCGCGCACCTTCAGGCGTAGCCTTGGTCAGAATGGGCGTTTCGATATCCTGGAAATCCTGATCGTCGAGATAATGACGAATCTCGCGGACTAACTTGGAGCGCAGACGCAATTGTTTCTGCATTTGGCCGCGACGGATATCCAGATATCGGTAGCGCAAACGCGCTTCTTCATTGGGTGTTTCATCGAGCATGAACGGCAGCGGCGCAGCGGCGTTCAACACATCGACCAGCGCAGCCACGACTTCGATCTTGCCGCTGGCGAGACGCTCATTGACCTGCGACGCGGGCCTAGCGCGAACCACGCCTTCGATGCGCAGACAAAACTCATAACGCACCCGATCCGCAGCAGCAAAGGCGGCGGCATTGTCAGGTTCTACCACCACTTGCACCAAGCCACTGTGGTCACGCAAATCGATGAAAATCACGCCGCCGTGATCGCGCCGGGTATTGGCCCATCCACAGAGCACCACGTTCTGATCAGCCAGCGCCTCATCGACACGGCCGCACAGGTGACTGCGAAAGGAGGTTTCAGCGCTCATGGCACGCTCGGGTGGCGGGAAGTCGGGGCGCGCATGCTACGGGACGGGTAGCAGAGCCCGCAAACCATAACGATAAATGGACTGATAAAGCGCATACAGTTTGTAGCAACGGTCATGGCGACTGAGACTTCATGATTTCAGGTGGCTGCCTGCCATGACCGTTCAAAGCAACTCAATGCCCTCGCCTTCCGGACCCGCCAGGATGCGTGCGCTCGGGTCTTGCGCGCCAGCCAGTCGTTTGAGACGCGCGTCGCTGCGCGCGAAACTGATCAGGCGCCAGCCTAAACGCAACGTAGCATCCGCCGCTGGCAGAAACGGCACTGCGTCGATGAGCAATGCATGCGCACCGGCCAACTGCCCGATTGCCAATGCGCGGCGTTCGCCATTTTGCTCGCCACGCTCAAGCGCGCTGGGTGACCAACGGGTGTGCAAGCGATCTAACAGTCCCAGACCCTCGTAAAAGGCCAAAGCCGTCGCTGGCTGCTGTGCGCCGAGCGCCACTGCGCACGGCCGATCAATAGGGCAACGTGGCGCGGCAAGGCGGCTTGGCCCGGTCGACTCGAACTGCAGCAAGTACAAAAGCTCAGCATTCGGTCCGATGAGCGCCTGAGCACGTCCGTGATCGTTGAATTCGTCTTCAGCGCTCGGCGCGAGCACAAACGCCGAATCGCTAAGGCGCGTACGAACAAGGTCTAAATCCGCAACTGGCAGGGCCAATGCCAGCCAGCCGCGACGCCCAAACGATGGGCTAGCCAGCGCCTGGCTAGCCTCAATGATGACCAGCCAGCTGTCAGCCCAAGAATCGGCAGGGCAGGCCAAACGGGCCCGCGGTGCATCGATTAACGCGCTGTCACCCATGTCGAGCGCGCGCTGTTTGGGGACTCGGTCACGCTCTGTTAGCACCATCCCCAAGCTTTCGTAAGCGTCGATGGAAACTTGCAAGTCCCGCACGATCAGGGTGGCGCCAGCGATTGGGCCTAAGCGCATGGATTTCTGCTCTTTGGGTGATCAGCGGATTGTAGAGCCGCAAACGCGAGATCAACAGGTCGGTGGCAGGTTGCGGGTGTGTTGAGTTTTGATTCTTACTTCATCCCCCTAACGTACAATCGAGGCCCAGCGCACACCACTGGCAACCTTGAACCTAAAAAACTCAGTTGACCGCTTGCCATCACTTATAACGCGATGATTGTTTTGACTTTTCAGCACTTTGATCAGTTCACCTATAGTGTGAGTACACTACGGGGCAGATTGCACGGTTCTGGGGGGTGAGAACCGGCGGCTTGCGCCGCAT
>CAZLSB010000386.1:0-3369 GCA_964561825.1 uncultured Xanthomonas sp. | reverse complement strand
GCCCTGCGGGCTACGTGACCTACTGCCAGAAGGTTTGCTGCGCGAGTAAGGGCACCGAAGCGGTGCGGCAGGGACTCCCGCTTGGGCAGGACCGCGACGCTAAGCACCGTTGGCGAACGCCAGCCACAACAGAAACAATCCGAGTGCTAATCGATAAATAAAGAACGGCAACATGCCAATTTTGCGCAACACCTTTAAGAAAAAGTGGATCACCAGATAGCCACTGATCGCGCTGATTAACGCGCCCAACCAGAAGCTGCTTGCATCGGTATCGCTGCCGTCTTTCAACAGCGCGACCACGCCGTGCAGCGCGGCGGCCGCGGTGATCGGCACCGCCAGCAAGAACGAAAACCGCGCGGCGGCCTGGCGTTCCAGCCCAAGCAACAGACCGACCGTCATGGTGATCCCTGAGCGCGAAACGCCCGGCACCAGCGCTAGTGCCTGCGCGCAGCCAATCAGCACGGCTTGGCCAACGCTGAGCGAACGCTCACCGCGTACGCTCTTTGCGGAGCGACTAAAGGCATACAACAACAGCGTTCCAAAGACGATTTGCGTGCAGCCGATCACCAGATAGGTGCGCAAGGCGGTGGTGCCGTCGTCACCCAATAGCAGGGCCGCCAATCCGCCCGGAATGGTGGCCAAGATCAAGCCGAGCAGCGTGCGCTGTTCGGCATTCAGCGCCTGCCCGGGCCGCCAGCGTAGCCCCGCGTGGGCCAGGTCAAACCAGTCTTGGCGGAAATACACCAGCACGGCAACCAGCGTGCCTAAATGCAGGCCCAGGTCAAAGACTAGCCCCTGATAACCGGAACCAAACCATTCGCCGGCCAAATACAAATGCGCCGAACTGGAAATCGGTAGAAACTCGGTCAGCGCCTGGATCAACGCGAGCAACAAGACTTGCAAGAAATCCAAGGGCTTATCCGATGTAGCGGCAGGAGCCTGAATGCTCGACAGCCTGTTGCTCACGGTCAAGGGCAGGCGGCAGATTTGTCTTCGCTTCGCCCGGCCAGATGTGCGCTTAGCCAGCGACCTACTATGCTGCGCTCAGTCTTCTTTTTGGCCTGCATTTATGGAATCACGCATCGAAGAACTTGAAATTCGGGTGGCTTTTCAGGACGATTTATTGCAGGGCCTGAACGAACAAGTGCATATCGCACATCAGGACATTGCCCGCTTACGCGCTGAGCTACTGTCGCTACGCGATCGGTTTGATTCGGTCAAGAGCAGTGGGTCTAGCGAAAGTAGTGAGGAACCACCCCCGCCGCATTATTGAGAAAGAGCATTGGCGCCCTCATGTCGTAAATCCTGCCCTAGCCGGATCGTGCCTTGAGCTCCCCAACCGACAGCAATACGAGCGCGCCGATCGGCGATATCGATGAATTGGTGGCCTACTTGGCCGGTGGTGCACGCGCCCCAGCCGATTGGCGGATCGGCACCGAGCATGAAAAATTTGGTTTTCGCAACGACGATCTGCGCCCCCCTACCTATGAAGGCCCGCGTGGCATTGGCGCTTTGTTGGAAGGCATCGCGCAGCGCTACGGTTGGGAACGCATCTTTGACGGCGACAATCTGGTCGCACTCAAACGCGCCGACAGCGGCTCGATCACGCTGGAGCCGGCCGGACAGTTGGAACTCTCCGGTGAGCAGCTGAGCACGTTGCACGAGACCTGCTGCGAGGTGGAAGGTCATCTGCACGAGGTGCGCTCGGTCGCCGATGAATTGCAGCTGGGTTTTTTGGGCATGGGTTTTCAGCCCAAATGGCAGCGCGAGGATATGCCGTGGATGCCCAAGGGCCGTTACAAACTGATGCGTGCCTACATGCCCAAACGCGGTGGTTTGGGTTTGGACATGATGACGCGCACTTGCACCGTGCAAGTGAATCTGGATGTCGGTAGTGAAGCCGATATGGTGCAGAAATTCCGCGTATCGCTGGCGTTACAGGCGATCGCCACGGCGTTATTCGCCGATTCACCGTTTACCAACGGCGTGCCCAACGGTTTCCAGAGTTATCGCTCCCACGTGTGGACCGATACCGATCCGGATCGCACTGGATTATTGGATTTTGTCTTCGAAGACGGCTTTGGATTCGAGCGTTACGTAGATTACATGCTCGATGTGCCGATGTACTTTGTCTATCGCGATGGCAAATACATCGATGCCACCGGCCAGAGTTTCCGCGATTTTCTGGGTGGTCGGTTGCCGGCCTATGAAGGCCATCGGCCCACCTTGAGCGATTGGTCGGATCATTTGACCACCGCATTCCCGGAAGTGCGTTTGAAGCGCTATTTGGAAATGCGCGGCGCCGATAGCGGGCCATGGAATCGCATTTGTGCCTTGTCGGCGTTCTGGGTGGGTTTGTTGTACGACCAGACCGCGCTGGACGCGGCTTGGGATGTGTGCAAAGACTGGTCATTGGAAGAACGCCACCATTTGCGCGATTCCGTTCCACGTTTGGGCTTGCGCACCCAGCACCGCGGCGAGAGTTTGCGCGCGCTGGCCGAGCGCGTGCTGGCCATTTCTGCCGAAGGCCTGCGCCGTCGCGCGCGTTTAAATCGCAACGGTGTCGATGAACGGATTTATCTGCAGCCTTTGTTGGAGTTCACTGCCGCCGGAATTTCGCCCGCTGATCGCAAACTGGCGTTGTACCATGGCGCCTGGGCGGGATCGATTGATCGCGTGTTTAGCGAATTTGCCTACTGATACCCGCAGGCAAGCCTAACCAGTCCGAGCTTGCACGTGGCACTGGGAACGACCTTCTATCTACTTTGAAATTGGAATTGCCGCTGTGATTGACCCCATCGACTCCGAAGTACCCTCGCAGATTGACCATTTGTTCACGCCAGAAGAAGACGATGAACTGGCCGAACTGATGATTTCCTTCGATGGCGGCATGCTCGATTACGGCGAATTGGACGGTTTTTTAAGCGCCTTGGCCGTGGCGCCCCAGGCCACAACGCTGGATCGCTGGTGGCCCATGCTGTTTGGCCCAGAACCAGACTGGGAAACCGATGAAGATCCGATCCGCGCCAAAGCGCTGATTGAGCGTTATTACGCGATGGTGCAGGCGCGGGTGGCCATCTCGCCGTTTGAATTGGGTGAAGACGCCCTGCCGCCGTTATGGAGCATGACCGACCTCAATGACAATGACGACGACGACGACGACGAAGAGCAATACGACGCTGATGACCATGATTTCGACGCTGAGTCATCGCGCGCGGAAGTGCAAGCCTTCGCCGCGCTGCGCCAGTTGATTGCCCCACAGCCAAGCTTTGCCCCCCAGCTTGACGTTGATGACGATGACAATATCGACGACGAAGAAATCGACGCTGACGACATCGATGACGACATTGACGACGCTGACGATGACGA
>CAZLSB010000385.1:0-3404 GCA_964561825.1 uncultured Xanthomonas sp. | reverse complement strand
GTTTCGCTCGACGCCCGCTTGGTCCGCCAACCAACCTGCGATCACGCGATGCACGATCCCCAACACAGAGCCGATGGCTTCTGGCTTGCTGGCGAACAGGAAGCGCAACGGCACCGCAACCCGGGCGCTCCGGCGGACTTTCTGGATCGCCGAGTTGTACTCGGCGCTTTGCACTGAAGATTCCCCGACTGTAGCCTGCGTAGGATGTAGTGAGGCACGAACCGCATCGATTGAAGTAACGGCGTGGCGATGTGACTGCAGCCCGTTTCGCGATTGATGCGGTTCGTAGGCTCACCACATTCTGCTTGCTGGAACGCGCGATGGCCTTGCGCAAGCCGCCAAAATGATCGCCCCTAAACCACCAGCACCGGCGCAAAACCGCCGCCCGGCGTGCGGAAATTGGTGGTTTGGCCGCTGTAGATGCGTGCCGCTAGCGATTGGATCTGGCCGTCATAGGTATAGGCGCGCAGGTCGAATTTGAGGTCGCTGTGGGTGCCATCGACGTCGATCAGGCGTTCGCCCGGGGGCACCAGCGCCTGGGCGACGAAATCGCCGCTTAAGATTTCTCCCCAGACGCGACGCGTTAGTTTGTCGCCGCGGTACGCGGCCTTGCCGCCATATCCGCCCACCGGCTTGAAGAACCAGTGTTTGCGCGACGCCCATAAGGCATCGGCGGCAGACGCTTCGACCACGCGGGTCTCCGGCACCACGGCGCGCAGCAATGCACGATCAGCATCCGCCACGCCCCAACTGGCGAGCAGCGCATCATTGCTGAGCACCGTGAGGTTGCGCTTTTCGGCATACAGCGCATGCGCGCGCGGATGCGGCGTCAGCACCACGGCGCCGGCCGCAAAAGCCTCACGCAGCGCCGCGTGGTTCGGTTGCGCTAGATAAAAATCGGTCAATCGGTTGTAGACCAGATCGATGGCGAGGTCTTCAAACCACAGCCGCCCTGCCCGCCATTGCAGCGCCGCCGCGTCGATCACTTGGGCGGCAATGCCGTGGTGCATCGCCAGTTGCCGGAACAACTCGAACTCCGCCGCCAGATACTGCGTGTGCGGATCGTCGTCGACAATCGCCAAGGTGCCGATCGGCTGCTGCCCACGCTGGCTGCGCCATTCGGCGACAAACATGTCGACAAAACGCTGCTCCAGCTGAGCCGGGTTGCGCTCGAAGCGAAATGCCTCATCCATTTCCGCGCAGCAAGCTTGCTGCGCCCGCGCCAGCGCGCCGTTGAGCAGCGCGCCACCTGCATTGGTGTTGATCTCAATGAGGCGCAGCCCGGCGGACCTAAGGTGAAAGTCATAGCCCATGAACACCGATTTGGGGCCAAAATCGTGACTGGCGATGGCCGGCGCACGTTGTAATGCCTGCGCCTGATAGGCCGGCAACGCGACCACGCGCTCGATTGCCGTCACCACGGCAGTCATGGTCGCCGCCACTTCGGGAGAGACGAAGACCACCGTTGATGAAAAAAGATGCGGGCGCGTCTCACGCAAAGATTGCGTCAAACCGGCCAGGGCGGGATCGCGTTCCAGCTGTTGGCGCAGCCGCTGAAGGTCAAGCGTGCGACAGGCGCAGCCGGCGTTCAGCGCCTCCGCAGTCACCGTAGCGGCGAGTAATTCCGGTGGATTGATGATGGACAAGATTCAGTCCCCACAAGGCTCAGTGAAGGGCACGCGGACCACCTGCAGGGTGACGTGATCAATGTCGAAATGCTGGTGCAGTTCTGCGGTGGCATGCACGTAGAAAGCATCGTCTGGATGGCCAGCGGGCATCACCAAATGCGCGGTCATCGCGATTTCGGTGGTGCCCATTGCCCATACATGCAGATCGTGCACCCGACTGACGCCCGGCAGCGCTTGCAAAAAGGCGCGAACGGCGGCCAGATCAACACTGTCTGGCACGCCATCGAATAACAGGTGCAGCGACTGGCGAAACAAACTCCAGGTGCCGATGACAATGACCGCCGCAATGGCCAGACTGACCAGCGGATCCAGCCAGTTCCAGCCTAGCCACAGGACCAAACCGCCAGCAATGACCACGCCCACCGACACCAGCGCATCGGCGGCCATGTGCAGGAAGGCGCCACGGATGTTGAGATCGTGCGCGCGGCCGCGCATGAACAGCAAGGCCGTGGCCGTGTTGACGACGATGCCGATACCGGCAACCACCATCACCGTGACTGGAGCAATCGGCTGCGGGTCGCCCAGCCGCTGCAGCGCCTCCCACACCAGCGCGCCCATCGCCATGAGCAGCAACAAGGCATTGATGAAGGCCGCCAGAATGCTGGCGCGCTTCCAGCCATAGGTGTGGCGCGCATCCGGTCGCAGGCGGCCGGCCAGCACGCCGCCCCAGGCCAGTACTAGGCCGATCACATCACTGAGGTTGTGGCCGGCATCGGCCAGCAGCGCCAGCGAATTGACCTTCCACCCGTACCAGGCCTCGATCAGCACATAGGCAAGGTTCAGACCGATGCCGATCGCAAAGGCGCGATTGAAGTCGCGTGCGTGGTGCTCGTGGTGCCCGTGGCTGTGCGCGGTGCTCATGCAGTCGAAGTTACCATGAATCGCCTAAGTCATTGAAATTACGAGCCGACTAGAATATGCGGCGGAGCACGCCGCTCAGCGCCGCGAACCTGCCTCGTCCCAGCCTTTGCTAACTTAGCGCGCAGGATGACGAGGGAAAGGCCGGTGCCGCAACGCGCTGACGCTTTTCCTGCATTGTGGGGGGAGAATCGTTCGATCACAGATCGAACCCACCGAAGCCCGGCTCTGGTGGGTCGGCGCAACGCGCTGACGCTTTTCCTGCATCGTGGGTTTCTTGCTTGCTCCGAGCGTTTCTCATGGCCAAGCATGACCATATCAGTATGGCCCGGCGACCTGCATGCGGTGCGCCAGTCGAGCGTAGCGGGCCTCATCAAGACCGATGTCGACCGGCGCGCCGCCAACGACGGGGCACCACTGTGGAGCGTACGGCCGGGCCTTGCGGACGACGTCGTGCGCTCGCTGACCTTTGGAATGCTCGCCGATGGCGATGTGCTGCTGACCGCCCGGCACCCATAACCGCACACTCTACCCCGTCCAACTGAGGTTTCTAGCAGCCTGTCGGACTTTGCGCGTGAGATGCGTTGTGTGGCTGGACGGCTGCAAGGCGCGGCGCGCAGCCAATGGCTCTTCCGTTGGGGTCGCAGCGCAGACGCCGTTGCGACGCGCAACCCGAAGGGCCGGGCTTTTGGCGCACTGCGCAGCAGAAAGACGAAAAAATGCAATAAAACCACCGGAATATTCGTCACCGCTCTGCGCCAAAAGCGCCTCCGGCGCACTCGCGAGGAAAGTCCGACAGGCTGCTAGTGTAGTGTCCGAGAAATAACTGGTTATTTGATTTTCGCTTTTCGGGTCGGC
>CAZLSB010000384.1:0-3427 GCA_964561825.1 uncultured Xanthomonas sp. | reverse complement strand
TGGCCGACTTTGACCGTCCCAAACACATTCGAGCCGAAGCTTGGGACCATCTGATTCCCGCCATGAGCCGCGTGCGCCTTGCGTGGCGCGATCCAAGGTAGGGTGCTTGCTGGTTGCTGGTTGCTGGCTGCTTCCAACCCAACCACCGACAACCAGCAACCAACAGAACTGAACGTCTGCCGGCTGCCTTGCCGTTCGTCGGTCGCATTCTCGGCTGGACTGCTGTAACGTCCGCCCCGCTCGTGTGTTTCTGTGTGTGACAGTCCACGCTTCTCGTAGTACCCCTTTCCCGCGATCCGCGCAGCCTTGGCAACGCATCGAGATCGCAATCCTCGATGAGGTTTCCATGTCTTTTGAAAACTTGGGGCTTGCCCCTGAATTACTGCGCGCGCTCACCGACGCAGGTTATACCGAGGCCACGCCGATCCAGGTGAAGGCCATTCCTGAAGTGCTCGCCGGCCACGACTTGATGGCTAGTGCACAAACCGGCACCGGCAAAACGGCCAGTTTTGCACTCCCGCTGATCCAAATACTCAAAGCCAGCGGCGAAAAAGTCGTCTCCAAGGGCGTGCGTGCACTGATTCTGGTGCCGACCCGCGAACTCGCCGCGCAAGTGCTCGCCAGCGTGCAGCGCTATGGCCACGGCAGCCGTTTGTCCAGCGCCGCCATTTATGGTGGTGTCAGTGAGCGTCCGCAGATTGCCGCAGCTGCGCGTGGTATCGATGTGTTGATCGCCACCCCGGGCCGTTTGCTTGATCTGATGACGCAAAATGCGGTGTCCCTGTCTGGCGTGCGCCATTTGGTCCTCGACGAGGCGGATCGCATGCTTGATATGGGCTTTCTGCCGGCGATCAAGCGCATCTTGGTCAAGATGCCGCGCCAGCGTCAGACGCTAATGTTCTCGGCCACTTTTGCTCCGGAACTGCGTGATTTGGCCAATACCATGCTGGTTAATCCAGTGTCGGTGGATGTCAGCCCGCGCAATAGCGGCGCAGTCAGTGTCGAACACCGCATCCATATGGTGGAAGATGCGCGCAAACGCGATGCATTGCTGCATTTGTTGCATGCCGAACCGCGCCAGACCTTGGTGTTTAGCCGCACCAAACATGGCGCCGACAAGGTGGTGCGTTTTCTTGACTCCTATGGATTCAATTCGGCTGCCTTGCACGGCAACAAGAGTCAGAACGCGCGCACCCGTGCGCTGGCTGGCTTCAAGAGCGGCGAGATCAAAGTGCTGGTAGCCACCGATATTGCCTCGCGCGGCATTGATATCAAAGAGCTGCCGGCGGTGATCAACTTCGATCTGCCCAATGTGCCGGAAGATTATGTGCATCGCATTGGCCGCACCGGTCGCGCCGGCGCCACTGGTTTGGCGATCTCGCTGGTCGGTCGTGAAGATGCCAATTATCTGCGCAGCATTGAGCGCTTATTGCAGCAATCGTTGAAGCGCGAGCCGCTGGGTCCGTATCAGCTGCCCGAGCGCGTCGCCCCGGAAGCGGCCGCGGCACCGCGCCAAGCGCAGGGTCCGCGCCGTCCGCAGCAACGCCCGAGTGGCGGCGCACCGGCCTCCCGCGGTCACAATCTGCGCAGCCAGGGGCAACGTATCCCGGCGCGCAACGGCGGCCAGCGCAGCAGCACCTCGGCGCGTTAGGCCAAGCCTGAGCCTCCCGCGAACGCTAGCAGCGTGCGGGAGCTCGTAACGGGACGCTGAGGCGCGCTTTTGCGCGCCTCATTCGTATTGCGGGCAGTTTGCGCCCGCAAGTTTTTGCGAGAGTCGCGGCCGATCCGGCCACGCGTCAATGCCGCTTTTCGTGGGTTTGGACTTGTCCAAACGCTTCTGCTTCGGCTTTTCGCTCCAGTGTTTTACCAGCACGCCGAGCAACCGCAAAAGCGTTCGGACTTGTCCGAACCCACAAAAGCTGTGGGCCATTGCCGATCAATGGCTTACTGTATGTTTTGTGAGCGCTGCCCCTTGAGCCTCTGGCATGCGCATACTTCGGCGTGATTTCCTAGCCAAAGGAAGCCCCATGCAGTCCAGCCAATTACCCGCGCAGATCAGCGTATTTGCCGGCGTGGCGTTTGGCTTGGGTCTACTGCTGTTGGCACTGAAGCCCAAAGAGCGCGCTGGCGTTCGCAACAACCTGGCAGCCCTGCTTTTCCTGTTTTTGTTGCTGCTCGCCGCGCTAGGCTTGCAACACTGGGGTGCGCCGCGTGCTACGACGGTTTTGATCGCGGTGGCGGCCATCGGTGTGGGTGCGGTCATCATCCGGCTGGCCGGGATTTTGGTGTTTCGTCTGATTTTGCCGACCGTGCGGCTGGATCTGCCGCGCATTGTCGAAGATTTGTTTGTCACCGCTCTCGCGATCGCTTGGCTATTGTATTGGTTGCACGGCGCCGGTCTGAATTTGGGCAGTCTGTTAGCCACCTCAGCCGTCATCACCGCAGTGCTGGCGTTTTCCATGCAGGACACCCTCGGCAATGTGCTCGGCGGCGTGGTTTTGCAGTTGGATTCGTCGTTGCGAGTGGGTGATTGGGTGAGCATTGACGACGTCGACGGCCAGGTAGTTGATGTGCGCTGGCGTCACACGGCGATTGAAACCCGCGATCGCGAGACGGTGATCATCCCAAATGGCTGGCTAGTGAAGAATCGTTTCACCGTGGTGGGTTCGCCTGCAGAATCACGTATTCGCTGGCGTCGCTGGATTTGGTTCCATATTGATTTGCAAGCCAATCCGGGTCAGGTGTTGCAGGTTCTGGAAGAATCGGTGCGCGATTGCGAGCATCCAAACGTATTGCAAGACCCAGCGCCCGATGCGGTGCTGATGGATGTCAATCAGGGTTTTGCCAAGTACGCGCTGCGCTACTGGATTGGCGATCCGCGTCCCAATGAACCCACCGATTCAGACGTCCGGCGCCATGCGCTGGCTGCGTTGGAACGCAATGACATCGCGCTGGCAGTGCTGCGCGAAGAACGTTTGGTCATCAAAGAGAACGAACGCCGCCGCGCGGCTCTGCAGGCAGAAGAATTGGAGCACCGCCAGCAGATTCTCGCCGAAGTCGACTTATTCACTAGTTTTTCACCAGAGGAATTGCGCGCGCTGGCCGCACACTTGGTCATCGCACCTTTCGTAAAAGGCAGCACGATCACCCGCCAAGGCCGCGTTGCGCATTGGCTGTATGTGATTGTCAGTGGTGATGCGGATGTCTGGATTGAACAAAATGGCACGCGTACGCATGTCGCCACCTTGAAGCCCGGCAGTGTGGTGGGCGAAATGGGCATGATGACCGGCGAGCCGCGCCGCGCCACCGTCACCGCGCGCAGCGATATGGAATGCCTGCGCTTGAGCAAAAATGGCTTCGAATCCGTACTGCGCGCGCGCCCCGAGATTGCCAGCGAAATCTCCGCGGTCATCGCCTCACGCCAAGG
>CAZLSB010000383.1:0-3456 GCA_964561825.1 uncultured Xanthomonas sp. | reverse complement strand
GCCGACCAACAAGGCCATCCATTGCATAGTCGGATCAGCCTGACTGAGCGCGCCATGCGCCAACAAGGCCCCAGCCGGGATGCGAATCAGAGCCTGCAGGGCATCCCACAACGAATCGAATGCGGGCACCTTATCGGCCACAAACTCGGCCACTGTGAGCACAGCGCTGGTCCACAGCACCCAATCATGGCTGAGCAAGGAAAGCCCCGCCGGCAATTCCAGGCCTCCAAAACGTTGCAGCATGCCGACCA
Source organism: uncultured Xanthomonas sp. (assembly GCA_964561825.1). Classification (GTDB taxonomy): domain Bacteria; phylum Pseudomonadota; class Gammaproteobacteria; order Xanthomonadales; family SZUA-5; genus JADKFD01. Next base: position 3,205 of record CAZLSB010000383.1, on the reverse strand, counting down.
ATAACACCGTGGCATACAGTCGAAAGCCGCTGCCCAGCGCCAAGCCGCCAGCCAGCGCCCATTGTGAGGTGAAGTCCACGATCGAGGTGTCCAAAACTCGGGAATAGGCAGAATGCCGTAAACCACCCTCCTCAAGTTACTGGTCGCGCAGCACAATGCAGATGATGTAAAAAATACTTTACATCGCCGCGTCATAATGTAAGTTACACAATACATTTTGTAAGGCGAGGCGAACATCCATGCTGCTCTTTTCCCCGCGCAACCAGCTCGTCGCCAGCCTGGTGCTGGCCGGCTTTGGACTGGTCCTGTTTTTTGGGAACAACTACCGCAGCTGGGACATGCCGCTCGATTGGATCGGCACCGTTCTGTTCGTGGCATCCGTTTGGTTCTTTGTCGATGCGGTACACCGCGTTCCGCACTCAGAGACGGAGCTGGCGATCGCGCCACAGGAATGGCAGGCCTGGGTCGGACTGGCTTTTTGCAGCGCCTGCCTGGTGGCGATCTGGATCTATCTGCCGGCTTTTGCGGCGCACGTGTCAATTCGCGAAAACCCCGAAGCGGGCGCCGCGGGTCGCAGCATAGGAATGCTCTTTGTCGCTTGGGCGGTGCTGGCGTATGTCCTCAATCAGCGCTGGGCCGGCACGGTGCTTTCCGACGAACGCGACCGCGATATTGAAAAGCGCGCATCAACCTGGGGCCGCGCCGCGACGACCGCAGCGGTGATCTGTATCGCAGTGCTGCTTGGCTTCAGCCCTACCGACCGACTGCAGACGCTGAGCTATCCGTGGATTGCGCAGCTGTTGATGAGCACCCTGTTGGTGGGCGTGTGTGTCGACAATGCCGTCGCCGCCCTGCTCTATTGGCGCGACCGCCGACAGGTGGATTCGCCTTGATGGCCGCACCATTGACGATCACCAACCACATCCGACGCTTTCGATTTAACCGCGGCGAAATGACGCAACAGGCGCTGGCCGATGCCTGCGGGGTAACCCGACAAACCATCATTGCGCTTGAAGCCAGTCGCTATGCGCCTTCGCTCGAATTGGGCTTTCGCATCGCGCACGCCCTAGACGCATCACTTGAGGAGATTTTTCAATGGCAAGCGCCAAGCTAAACGCCCCGCCTCAGCCCAGCCTGTGGCGCCGCCTCCTGCACTGGACGATCTACGGACTTATCGCCTTGATCGTGCTGTTGGCACTGCACACTTGGTACGTCGTGGCCAGCTTTGACACCGAAACCCTGCCCGATCGATATGGGCAAGTGGACGAGCAGCTATATATCGAGCCGTCGACTGAGGGCCATGCAAAGCCGCTGTTGGTGCTGCTTGGGGGCGCCGAGGGCGGCAATGCGTGGACGCGCAGCCGCTGGAAGGCGCAGCGCGATCGCTTCTTGGCGCAAGGCTACGCCGTGCTCGCGATTGGCTACTTCGGCATGCCCAACACGCCCGAGAAACTTGATCGCATTGGAATTGAAGGGGTCTATGCCGCGATCGTACGCGCCGCTCAGAACCCAGAAATCAACGCCGATTGCATCGCGGTGCTGGGTGGGTCACGCGGTGGCGAACTGGCGCTCGTGCTCGGCAGCCGCTATCCCGACATTCGCACCGTGGTCGCATTGTCGCCAAGCAGCGCAGTATTTGTGAGCCATACCGATGCCATGGTCACCTCCGCTTTTGCCTTCGAGGGCCAGTCATTGCCGTTTGTGCCAATGCTCTGGAGCGCAACGCCCGAGCTGATCCTGGGCGATATCGGCGGGGTGATGCGCAAACTGGTCGCCAACCAACCCGCCATGGATGCGGCAGCGATTCGGGTTGAGCAGATCAACGGGCCGCTGCTGCTGGTTTCGGGCGCTCAAGATGACATGTGGCCGTCGCGGGAAATGTCTGACGCGATGATGGCCCGACTTGAGCGCGCGGGCTTTCAGCCAGCCCATGAGCACTGGGCATTGCCCGGTGGACACACCGCACCGACTGAGGAATTCCCAAGAATCGAGGCATTTTTAAGCACGCACTTTGCGCCGAATCGCGGCACGGGCGGCTGCGCTGAGTAAGCTTTGCGCAACGTGATTAGTCGAAGGAGATGTGTGATGACACCGATCGAATTGGAAGCGCTGTGCGCACACTGGCCTGGGGTGACGATCGACGTCAAATGGCAGCACAACCTAGTGTTCTCGGTGTCAGGCAAAATGTTCTGCATCATTGGGCTGCAAGCGCACGATCAACACCTCAGTTTTAAGGTCGACGATGCGCGCTTCCTGGAATTGACCGATCGCCATGGCGTCAGGCCCGCACCGTATTTAGCTCGGTTGAAGTGGGTGACCGTCGACTCACCGCGATCGCTACCGCAGTCGGAGTTAGATGAGTTAATTGGCGAGGCCTATCGAACGGTGGCCGCGCGCTTGGCCAAAAAGACACAGCGCGAGCTGGGGCTATTGGCGTAATGCGGCTCACCAAGGAATTTCTTGGCCGTCCCAAGCAAAGAACTTGCCGCTGCGCTCCGGCGTCGCGGCGGCGACCAGCTCAAGCAGTTGCCGCGCGGCGCGGGCGCTGTCAAACAACTTGCCCGGGGCAACGCCCACCTTAAAGGGCGCTGCAAGCGGTGTGTCGACCGTCCCCGGATGAAGGAGCACGCAACTGCCCTGCGCATTGAGCCGCCGCCACTCAATCGCGAACGTGCGCAGCAGCTGGTTTTGTGCCGCTTTTGCCGCTCGATAGCTGTACCAGCCGCCCATCTGGTTGTCACCAATCGAACCGACACGGGCAGACAGCGAGGCGAACACACAGGGCCCAGACCGCAGCAGCGGCAGTAGCGCCTGGGCAAGCAAAATCGGCGCGAATGCATTGATCGCAAAGCTCGCTTGCAGCGCCGATAAACGCAGCTGATTGATCGACTTTTCGGGGCGTAGACCCGCATCGTGGAGCATGCCGGCCGCGTTAAAAACCAGCTGCAGCGGGCCGTCGTCGGCGATTCTTGCGGCCAAGCCAGAGGCCGAGTCTGCAGCGCTCAGGTCCACATCGAAGGCCTGAACTTTCGGTTCGGCAGCCCAGTGCGCGTCGCCACTGATCTGCCGCGATACTGCCACGACGTTCGCGCACTGTGGGTTTGCCACCAGTTCGGCGACCACCGCCCGGCCGATGCCGCTACTTGCACCGGTGACCAGCGCCCGAATTGGTCCGTCAAATCCTGGAATGAGTGGCGTCATGGTG
>CAZLSB010000382.1:0-3468 GCA_964561825.1 uncultured Xanthomonas sp. | reverse complement strand
GATCCGGTAGTGCGCAAGCACGTCGAATACAAAGAGTACAAGATCAAGTAAGCGGGGCGATTTGGCTGCTGGCATTTTAATAACCGCACTCAAGCTCGAGCAGAACGATTTATCGAAACCCGCCTATGTGGCGGGTTTTGTATTTTATACGCTGCGCTCGCGGCTAAAGGCTGTTGACTCGTGATTGCGAGGCTCGCGCCGCTCGCAATGACAACTCGTTCAGAGCTTCCCTAACTCGTACGCACGCCACTCAATAATTCGCGGCCTTGGGCGTCGAGCAGCACATAAGCGTCGGTGTCATCAGCGCAACGATGCAAACTGGTTTCGCAAGGCAATTCGACCGGCCTTCGGAAGCGGATGGTCAGTTCGCGCGTGGCGTTGCCCGATAAACGGCCAAGCTCGGCATCGATGCGCGCCATGCTTCCAACGCCATGCGCGATGGCGCGTCGAAAGCCAAACGGACGGGCCAGCCAACCCGCCAGATGAATGGGATTGTAATCGCCGGACACGCGCGCATAGCGGCGACCAAAATGAGCGGCGAAACGCAACTGCGCGATGCGTTCGCCCGCGTGCACGGCCGCAGGCGCTGCCTCGCTGGCGCTGCCAGCGCGTGGGGCGCCACGCACACGGGTGAAACATCCGCTATCCATTTCGATCAAGGTTTGACCGTGCTGCTGGATCAGCGTGCGCAGCGTGAATTCGCGGCCCCGACGACGCACACGATCCCCGCTGACACTGACCGACAAGGCAATGGGCTGGCTCAGATCCACGTCACCCAGACGCCGCGTATGGTTTTCGGCGTGCACCAATCCGACACAGCGCACGGGGAAATCCGGCTGATTAATTAGGTGAAAATGCGCTGGTTGCGCCAATACGTAGGCATAGGCCAGAGGCAGCGCCTCGCTGCTGCCCACAAACGCGCGGTAACGCGCCAGCGCCTGGCTATCGATGCGCAAGGCCGCGACGTGCAGGGTGTGGCGCGGGATTGCTTGATCAAAAGCCAGCCCTGGCTTCGAATGCGCAAACGCCTGCCAGTACTCGCGGGCTAGACTGGGCAAAGTGTCAAGGTGCATGGGCGGGTGAAACTAGCGCTGGAACGGCGAGCATGCTGGCACATTTGCGCTGAACGAATCGAGCAAACTGCAACAAACCATGCGCGATGGCTCTCATCGTAGCGGGCAGTGGGCGATGGGCGCAAAAATTTGAACTGATGGTCACGCGCGTTTGCTAATCTGACCACAGTGAATGTGTTTTTCAGGGGGCATTAGTGCAGCAGACCGAAGTTGTCGAGACCAAAGTACTCGTTACGCGGCTCAAGGTTGGCATGTATGTGTGCCGACTGGACTGCTCTTGGCTGGATACGCCGTACACCATGCAAGGCTTTCTGGTCAATACAGCAGAGGATATCGAAGAAGTTAACCGCTATTGCCAGCATGTTTTTATCGACGAACAACGCAGTGTGATGTCGCACCGTCGGGTCAATTACAGTTATCTCGAACCCATGGTCAAAGGCGCGGCTTTGGAGCGCCTGAATGCCTTGGGGTTTCGCCGTATGCGCGAGCACGGCCGGCCCATCTTAATGCCGGTTATCTATCCAACTGCCATTGAACTGGCGAAAGAACTGCCGCGCGCGCGCGCGGTGTGGAAACAGGCACGCGTTGTGGTTAATCAATGTATTGCGCGCGCGAAGGCCGATAAACCGATTTCGGTTGAAGAGATCGAGAATGCGGTCGAGCCGGTCATTGAAAGCGTGGTGCGCAGTCCCGATGCGGCAATGTGGCTGGCAGCGCAGCGCCGTACTGATCCTTATCCGACCAGTCATCCGTTGAATTGCTGCGCGATAGTGATTGTATTTGCCCGATTCTTAGGATTTCCGCCGGAAATTCTGTTAGCGCTCGCGAAAGCAGCGTGGTTATTTGATATCGGGATGTGGCGGCTAGGTCAGAACTATTACATTGATCGCGAAACCAAGGACCCAACGGGCAAAGAGCAAATTCGCGAACATGTATTAGTGGGTCTGGATTTTCTGCGCAAAAGTGAGTTTATGGATCCGGATGCGTTGTTGGCGATCTTACATCACCATGAACAGCATGATGGTAATGGTTATCCACGCCAGATCCGTGGAGAACGGGTGTCACTGATGGGTTTCATGTTGCAGATTGCCGATACCTTTGACGCCTTATGCAGTAAGCGCAGTTACAGCCCAGAGCACACCTTACAATACGCGCAGCAGGCGCTCCATCAGGATCGAGATATCAAATACCCAGCCGAAGTCGTCGAGGCTTTTGTGCAATCTTTGGGTGTGTACCCGACCGGTTCGCTGGTTGAACTGAGCAATGGTGAAATTGCCGCAGTGTCTGGGCAATCACTACAGTCGCGTTTGTACCCACGTTTGGTGCCATTAACCTTTCCAGACCGCCAAATGCGCACGGAATTTCGCGAGATTGATTCCTCAGTGTTAATCCAGCGACCGGTACCAATCAAAATCGCGCGCGGTGTGCCCACCAATACCATCACTGTACGTTTAGACCAAATCGAACTGACGGCCAACTCGGGTTAATCATTTTGGGTGAACCCTTGGCGACGCGATTTTCATCAGCATCCAGCATTGGGTAATCGGGAGACGCGCACAGACGAGCTTTCGTGGCGAAACTGTGGGCGTGATGCACGCCTGTGGCCACGATGGCACACCGCGATGTTGATGGGCGTCACCGGCGGTCGTTTCGGTCGGCGCAATTAAACCTAGAAACCTCAGTTGACTTGAAGCGGTCAACTGAGGTTTCTAGTCACTAACCAGTTCAGTCTTGACAAATTATGCGAAGCCTTTTGTGTGTTTGGTTCCGGCTCGTCCGGCTTAGGTTAAAGGGGGCATTCGCTACAACATCATTCCTGATTCGGTTGAGATGATCGGTACGGTGCGCAGTTTCGAAACCAGCACGCGCGATGCCATCTACGCGGATATCCAGCAAATCGCCGAGCACACGGCGCCAGCGCGACGGTGAGCTTCGCCCAGAGTACACAACGATGTAGCGTTGACGCAAAGGCTACGTCCAGCGCTGGCGTAGACAAAATCATCGAAATCCCGATGTCCACGGTCGCCGAGGATTTCGCCTACTTCGCGGAAACCGTATCCGGCTTTTACTTTTTCGTCGGCTCCACGCCCAAAGACCCAGACGTGCGCAGCGCGCCCTTTAACCTAGAAACCTCAGTTGACCGCTGTCGAGTGGCGTAGCTCGATGATTCTTTTCGCCTTTCAGCAGATTGACTCGTTCACCAGTTGGGTGAGTACGCTACGGGGCAGATTGCACGGTTCTGGCTGCGCATGGCTGCGTTGCAACTCGTTGGAATGGAACAACCATTCCCCCGGTCTGGCGGCGTAGCCGCCAGCCGTTCAAGCCGGCGCGCGGCATGCCGCGCAAGCTTGCCGGCTTTCACCCTCATTGCGCTTATGCCCTGCACACCCATAAC
>CAZLSB010000381.1:0-3478 GCA_964561825.1 uncultured Xanthomonas sp. | reverse complement strand
TTCGCATCCCAATCCGACGGCCAAAAGTTCAAGTAATTTCTTCACGAACCCTAAGCTGCACAAATCGATGCTTGTTCTCGCACTGGTCAGCGCCACCACCGGCGCGTTCGCGCAGGGCTACGGCGCGCAAGGCGATCGCACTTACGACAACCGCAACAGTGTCAGTTATGACTTTGCGCGCGTGGTTGACGTGCAACCGGTTTACGACGATGTCCGCGTGCCCGAGCCACGCGAGGTCTGCTGGAATGAGCCCGTCACCTACGCTGAACCCCGCCACACCCAATATCGGCCGCGCAGCGGCACGCAAGAGGTGGTGGGCGGCATCATTGGTGGCCTGATCGGCAACCAGTTCGGCCATGGCGATGGCCGCGCCGCGGCGACCATCGCCGGCGTGGCCCTGGGTGCTTCAGTGGCGCGCGATAGCGAACGCCGGGGTTACTACGATGGATATGCGCCGCGTTACCAGCGCACCGTGAACGAGCGCCGCTGCGAAGTCCGCAATGACCATCGCCGAGAACGCGTGCTAGTCGGGTATGACGTTACCTACGATTACAAGGGCACGGTGGGCCATACCTTCAGCGAGCGCCAACCCGGCACCGAAATCCGCGTGCGCGTAGACGTGCAAGCGGCCGACTAACAACAAGTAACAAAACAAACGGCCCTGCGGGCCGTTTTTTTACTGTACTGCGCCACTAGCTCTGTGGACCGCGCCTTAACTCACGATCAATCTCGTATTGTGCGCTGGTCACATAAGCCTCCATTGCGCGTAAACGATCTTCCATCTCGCCAATCCGATACTTCAATTCCGACGCACTCACATTAAGCGGTGCTGCGTTTTGCCACTCGCTGGCAGCAGTGGGCGGTGGTGGCGGTAACATCCTTCCCGGCGGCAGAATCAACGCTGCCAATAGGTAGAGAATCACCACCATCGGTACGATCGGCGTCATACAGACGATGATGGTAACAATACGCAGGGCGGTTAAATTCCAACCAAAATGGCCTGCCGCCCCGGCCAAGACACCGGCCAACCAGCGATTGTCGACATCTCGATACAGGCGCCGGGCCGGGGTGTAGCTCGGATTCATAGTTGCTGCTCCCGTCCATTGCGACGCCGAAGCGTGCTGGTATCCACATCGATAATTGCGATTCATATTCGACCTCGCCAGTTTGGTGTATCCGCATCCAAGATGCGCTCCAGAGTGCGGATACGCTCTTCCATTCGCCGTGTTGCCTGCCACAATTCAGTTACATCGCTGTCGCCGGCCAACGGTTCACCGGGCGCGCCCGGCGACCGTTTACTGCGGTAGTGCAGGAATAACCAGACCGGCACCACGACGACCAAAAAGACAATCAGTGGAGCCTCAATCCAGGCCATTGCATTACCCCTTCGGCTGCTGGAGGCGTGCCTTCAACGCTTCCAATTCGCCCTTGATGCGGTCCTCGGATTCCAAATCCGCGAAGGCTTGGTTTAATGTCTTGGCGCGACCTAAGTCCAAAGCTTCGGCTTGTGCCTCAACAGAGTCAATGCGCCGTTCGGCATAGTCGAACCGATTCAGCATGTCGTCGATTTTGGCCGAATGAATCTGCGTACGCGCCTTCAACGAGGTTTGCGCATTTTGTGCGCGAATCACGATGGTGCGCTGGCGGGCTTTGGCATCTTGCAACTTGGCCTGCAGTTTGGCGATATCGTCATTGAGCTTGACCAAATTGTCGCCCAGAATCGTCAGGTCCTGTGCTACTGCCTTGTGCTGGTCGCCCAATGCCGCTTTGTGGGACAAGGCTGCCCGGGCCAGATCTTCACGATCCTTACGCAGCGCCAACTCAGCCTTGTGTTGCCAATCGCTCTGCTCTAGATCCAGCAGCGACAACTGACGTTCACGTTCTTTGCGTTCTGCGATCACCTTAGCGGCGGCCGAACGGACTTCTACCAAGGTATCTTCCATTTCCTGAATCATCAGGCGGACAATTTTCTCGGGATCCTCGGCCTTATCGAGCAGCGAATTGAGATTCGCATTGATAATGTCGGAAAGGCGGGAAAAGACACTCATCTTGCATTCTCCTGTGGATTGCTGGCCCTGGTGCGGGTAGACAGTGCATTGCCATTCCCGTGCCAACAAGCTAAGTATCTGATCCATATAGATTCCAATGAATTCCAACAGACCCAGCGGAGAATCAACATGGCGAAGTCCGCCAGCAATGCGCCGTTCTCGCCACAAATGGCAGCCGCTTGAGCAATCGGCGGGCGCTGACCTGAACGGTGACAGCGCCGACCATGCATAGCACACATTCAAGGGGTGACGCTTAACGAGTGCTTCCCTTAGAATCCGCGCGGCTCTCACCAACGCATCCGCTGCGCAGCTCTTCAGACTGTGGATGATGCGATCCCCGTTCCAATCGGAGGTTTGAATGAAATTAACTGGGTTGGCGGCCATCGCCGCCACTGTGTTTTCGCTGTCCGCCTGGGCGCAGGCGCCGAGTGCTGCCGCACCGGCCGCGCCAGCCGCACCGGCCGCGACGATGGACCGCACTAAAATGAGTTACGCGGTTGGTTACCAATTTGGTGCCGATCTGAAAGAGCGCGGCGTTGATATTGATATCAACGGCGTGATTCGCGCACTACAAGACGGTTTTGCCGGCAAGGAAGTTGCCTACACCCGCGAAGAACTGGGTCAGCAGATGGAACTGCTGGAGACCAAATTGCGGACTGAGGCCGAAGCCAAGTTCAAGAAAGTGGCGGCCGAAAACCAAGCAGCCAGCACCAAGTTCATGACCGAAAACCGCGCCAAGAAGGGCATTGTGGCGCTGCCCTCGGGCATTCAATATCGCGTGATCGAAGAAGGCAACGGCGCACGCCCGACCGCCACCAGCGAAGTCACCGTGCATTACCGCGGGTCGCTGATCAGCGGTTTTGAGTTCGACAGTTCCTTCGCACGCGGTGTGCCGGCCAAGTTCCAGGTCGATCAGGTGCTGAAAGGCTGGCAAGAAGTGCTGCCACTGATGCGCGTTGGCGATCATTGGCAAATCTTCCTGGCGCCGGAAATGGCCTACGGCGAGCGTGGCCCGCGTCCGATCGGACCGAACCAAGCGCTCGTCTTCGACATCAAGCTGATCGAAGTGAAGTAAGCTAAAAAGACAGAATTCGCAGGGCGGATTCTGTCCATTTTTGAGATCGGGTGGGCTCGCGGTCCACCCGATCGACTCCTAACGATCCTCGTGCCCGTCGCGAAATAACACACCACTACACGCGGTCGGCAGGAAGCTCAAGGTGTTATTGCCGGCATTCGGCACGGCGATTTCGCCTAAACCCAGCGCATAAGCAATATCAGCGGGATTGGATTGCGCAGCCGCAAAGCTGGTGAACACACTTTGCGCGGAAAGGGGTGCAGGTGTGCGCAAAATGGCGGAAGCGCCCCAGCTGGACACATAAACAGCGCCATCGCAATCTTGGACGATGCCGTCAAAGTTACTGAAGCCGGTC
>CAZLSB010000380.1:0-3493 GCA_964561825.1 uncultured Xanthomonas sp. | reverse complement strand
CGCACGCTAGCTGCCAATCAAATGGGCAGTTTGCTGCGCGCGAGCGGACTGGAGGGCATCGAAATTCGCCATGCGCTATGCTGGCCGCCGCTGCCCAGCGGTTTCATTGAGCGACACAGTGACCTGCTTGATCGCACCTTCAGTCGCATCGTGCCCGCGGCTGGCAGCATTTACAGTGTTTGCGGCCGTAAAAACAGCAGTAACGTGATTGCTATTCCATTCGCGCGTGATCGCCGTCATGGTTTGCTGGCGGCGCCGGAGGGCATGCGTCGTGCAGGCTGAGCCGGAATTTGTGATTGCCTACACGGATGGCGTTCGTTGGCAATGGCTGCGTGGCCACAGCGGCGTGCCTTTGAACGCGCGTGTCGATCGTCTGGCGCGTGAATTTTGGAGCGTGAGCGCGAGGCTAGCAAATGCGGCAAATTGCGCTGGATACTGAAACGACGGGTATGGACGCCGAATCGGGCAACCGGGTGGTTGAAATCGGCTGCATCGAAATCGTGCAGCGCGCCATCACCGGGCGCAAATTTCAGGTTTATTTGAATCCAGATCGCGACAGCGAGCCAGGCGCGCTGCTGGTGCACGGGCTGACGAGCGAATTTCTCGCTGACAAGCCGCGCTTTATCGATATTGTCGCGGAGTTTCTAGCGTTCATTGCCAACGCTGAATTGCTGATTCATAACGCCAGTTTTGACCTCGGGTTTCTCAACCGCGAGTTACGGTTGGCCAACCACGATCTGCGCGTGGAAGACAAACATGCGGTAATCGATACGCTCCGTTTGGCTCGAACCTTCCATCCAGGGCAACGCAATTCGCTGGATGCCCTGTGCAAGCGCTATCAGGTCGACAATTCAGGGCGCAGTTACCACGGCGCCTTGTTGGATGCGCGTCTTCTGGCCGACGTTTACCTCAATATGACTGCCGGGCAGGGCAGCTTGAGTCTAGACATGGCGGGCAACACGCTGACGCTGCCAACGCTAAACGATCCAACGGCTTTGAAAGTCCCGCGCCGCGTTGCCAATGAACAGGAGCGAGCCATGCATCTGCTCAGCATGGCAGAGATTGAAGCAAAGTCTGGAAAGCCGTCCTTGTGGCGCCAGTGGTCTTGATTTGAGTCGAGCCGCCCGTCCAAATCAATTGTAGAGAAGAGATGACGGCGCACAAACGCAAGTGGCAGAATGCAGACGGCCTGATCAATGGCGGGGAGTTCAATAGATGGCGCGTTCGCGAAAGGTCGGATCGCAACAAATCCAAAGACTCTTTTTGGGTGTCCGCTGGTTGATTTTGGTTCTTGCTGTCGGCCTAAGCTCCCATGCGTGGGCGGTTGGTGCTGTAGAGCAGATTTTTGCACATAAGCATTTGGGGCCGGCGACCTGTGCGAGTTCGGCGTGTCATGGCGCAAATCAACGCGCAGCCGATGCGCGCATCTTGCTCAATGAGTTCAGCGTATGGCAGCAAACCGATCCGCACGCAAAGTCCTATGCGACGCTGGCAAAGCCGGAGTCGCAACGCATTGCGGACAAGCTGGGTCTGGGCAACGCCCAATCTGCGGCAATTTGTATGGATTGTCACGTTGACAACGCGCCGGAGTCCAAACGGGGTGAGAAATTCAGTCTCACTGACGGGATCGGGTGTGAATCTTGTCACGGTGGTTCTGAGCTTTGGATTGCCAGTCACACCGATGGCGAGCGCGCGCGATCCGAAACACTCGCCGAAGGCTTATATCCGACCGAGCAGCCGGTGGCGCGCGCCAAGTTGTGCTTAAGCTGCCACATGGGTACGCGTGATCGCATGATCACCCACCGGATCATGGGCGCAGGCCATCCGCGCTTATCGTTTGAACTGGACACTTTTACCTGGCTCAACCCGCATTACGAGATTGATCAGGATTACGTTGATCGCAAAGGCGAGTTCAATGGTGCTCGAGATTGGGCGATCGGGCAGGGCGTCGCTGCAATGAATCTGCTTGAAATTCTGACCGACGAGCGCAAGGGCTGGACAGGGATATTCCCGGAATTGGTTTTGTTCGACTGTCACGCCTGTCACCGGCCGATGAGCGGGCTGCAATGGGGTCCGCGGCCGGGAACGGGGCTTGGTCCGGGTGTCGTGCGCCTCAACGACGCCAACCTGATGATGTTTAGACATGTGCTTGGGATCATCGACGCGCGGGCGGGCGAAGATTTGTTGGCATCCACCAGGGCTTTGCACCAAGCGACTTTGGTCAGTCGTGAGCGCACATTTGCCGCTGCCAATGCGCTTAGATCCAAAGTAGAGGCGCAATTGGATAAGGTCGCTGGTTATGCATTCGGCCCGGAAACACTCGGTTTGGTTATTGGCAGTCTGCTGCGTGATGCCGAGCGCGGTGAATTCCGGGATTTCGCCGCAGCTGAACAGGCCGCTTTAGCCGCACAATCTGTCGTGGTGGCTTTTGAAACGGCCAAGCAGTTAGGCGATGCGGATGCAGCGGGCCTGCGGGCCGGTGTAGATCGTGTTTATGCTGCAGTCGAGAAAGAAGACGCCTATCGAATGTCGGCTTTCGTGGACGCGCTAAAAGCGCTGCGAGCAAGCGCGCTCTAACGAATGTTTGAAAGCCAAAAAGCGGACTGTGAATAGTTCACAGTCCGCCTCCTAACTTGTGGTCAAGCGCTTTTCTCGCATCTTCGTGTGCGTTTGCGCATGAGAATTGTGCATCGTTTGTGATGTCGTCCTTGCGGCGACCACTGCACGCGAGTCTAATCAGGCTTACCCTTCTTGCTTAGATAGTCATGGCCCAGCTGCCGCAAGTTCCAGGCTACCGACTGCTCAAGGTACTCAAGCAGAGCAAGCGTTCGCGCACATTTCTAGCCGAGCAGGAATCGCTGGCTCGTCAAGTGGCATTGAAGGTGCTCAGTGAGGAGTTCTTTGACGATCCGGCGCTCCGCCAGCGCTTTGTCGATGAGGGAAAAAGCGCTGCGCGCCTGAATCATCCGCATGTGCTAGCGGTGTTTGATATTGGCTCGGCTGGCGGTTTCCCCTACATCGCGACCGAGTTCGTACCTGGCGGAACCTTGCGTGAGCGCATGGCGCAGCCAATGGCGCCAGTTGAAGCACTGCGCATCGCTCGCGATTTGGCTAGTGCACTCGACTACGCGCATTCACAAGGCGTGATTCATCGCGATATCAAGCCCTCAAATGTGATGTTTCGCGGTGATGGTGCGGCGGTGCTCGGGGATCTTGGCATTCAACGGGCCCAGTCTGGTGGCAACACCATGCAAATTGGCAGTCCGCACTACATGAGCCCTGAACAAATCGAGGGCGAAGTCGGCGACGGCCGCGCCGATTTGTATAGTTTAGGCACCGTGTTGTTTGAAATGCTGACCGGTCGACCGCCTTTCGATGCCGAAGATCCTTTTGCGGTGATCGCCAAACATTTGTCCGAGCCAGTGCCGAAATTGCCTGAGGCACTCAGCCTGTATCAACCGCTGATTGACAAAACGCTCGCCAAACTAGCGGA
>CAZLSB010000379.1:0-3502 GCA_964561825.1 uncultured Xanthomonas sp. | reverse complement strand
GGAGAACCGGGCGGAGCGAGGATGGAGCGCGCGTAGGTCATGGCGCCAGCATCGGCTAATACGAGCGCCGGTCAGCTGCCTGCCGGCTCCTCCATATGCCGGTGGGCACCGGACCACCGGCAAAGATTGGCAGGACTACCAAACAACGACAACGGACAGCAACTGCGGCGCCTGCTGTGCTGCATTCGCGCACCGTTCCCATTGCCGCTGTGCACCGTTCCCATTGCCGCTGTGCACCGTTACCGTGCCGAGGGTTGCAAGCGACTGCAAACAGGTCCAAACAGGGGCGATGCGTGACCGTTCGGACCACGGTACAAGGCTGCCAACCGGCAGCGTCTCTACTGCGCACAAGGAATTTACCTCAGTCGGCCGGACAGATATGGGGCTTCTTCGGAAAATCCCTGGTGCAACCCATATCCTGCGCGATCATCGCGCGAGCTCATGAAACATGCGCTCTAGTGCGCCACCCGCCCGTCAGACACGTATGCTTCGCGCCCCTCGCCAGCGCGCACGCTCGGCGAACGCTGAGCGCACGATGTGACCATGACCCACGACGAACAAATCGCCCCCGACAGCGCGTCTACCGAGCTGCTGCAGCAGGTGCGCGCGGCAATGCCGGTATTGCGGAGCATCGCTGCCAACACCTCCTTACTCGAACAACTGCCACTGGACGAACGCAGCCAACTGCACGAGTGCATTGGTCGCATTTACATGCCCAATCCGGCGCATCGCCGCCAGCAACGCAAGGTGGTGGCCCGCGAACGCATGCAGGCGAAAATTCGCGATGAGGAAAACGTGCTGCAACAAACCGGCATACGCGTGCTGCGCCGCAAACCGGTATTCACCACGCCCAACGTGTTTGCGCCAGCCGGATTCATCGCGCAGGATGAAGATAGCCTCACGCCTGACATGCGCGAGACCATCGAACCGCAGCATTGTTATGTTTGCAAACAATATTATGCGCAGCTGCACTTCTTTTACGACCAGTTATGCCCGAGCTGCGCGCAGTTCAATTATTATAAACGCACGGAATTAGTCGATTTGCGCGGGCGCGTCGCCTTATTGACCGGCGGCCGAGTAAAAATTGGCTATCAAGCGGGCCTCAAGTTACTGCGCGCCGGCGCGCGGCTCATCGTTACGACGCGTTTCCCGCGTGATTCAGCCACCCGCTATGCCGCCGAAGCTGATTTTTCCGAATGGCACGATCGTTTGGAAATTTATGGGCTGGATTTGCGCCATACCCCCAGTGTGGAGTCATTTTGCCAGCACTTGCTCAACACCCATGAACGCTTAGATTTCATCATCAACAACGCCTGTCAAACGGTGCGCCGCCCGCCCGATTTTTATGCGCACATGATGGAAAGCGAAACCGCGCCCGCAGATGCGGTTCCCGCGCACGAACAAGCGCTCTTGGGTGCATGGCGCGGAACGCGCGGCGACGGCGCGGCGCAAAACCTAGCGCCGCCCGCTGATCAAGCCGGCTCGATCAGTTTGCGTGGTGATCTATCCTCAGCGCAGCTTTCGCAGCTACGCTTATTGCCCGAAGAACATATCGCGCAATCGCATTTATTCCCGCAAGGCAAACTCGACCAAGACTTACAGCAAGTCGATTTACGCGGTCGTAATTCCTGGCGCTTACAAATGGATGAAGTGGCATCGGTTGAACTTTTGGAAGTGCAATTAATCAACGCGATCGCACCGTTTATTATCAACGCGCGACTCAAACCGCTGATGTTACGCACCGCCGATCACGATAAACACATCGTCAACGTGTCTGCAGTCGAGGGTCAGTTTTATCGCAATTTGAAAACCACCCGTCATCCGCACACCAATATGGCGAAAGCGGCGCTAAATATGATGACCCGCACCGCGGCGGCGGATTACCACAACGATGGCATTCACATGAACAGCGTGGATACCGGCTGGGTCACCGACGAAGACCCGGCTGAAATCGCCGCCCGCAAAGTGCGCGAAGAACGCTTCCACCCACCCTTGGACATCGTCGACGGCGCCGCCCGCATCGTCGACCCGATCATCAGCGGCATCCTAACCGGCGAGCACTACTGGGGACGCTTCCTGAAAGACTATCGGCCAACCGATTGGTAGGGCTCGCCGCGCTGCCTTCGCGATGTCCCTGCTGCTGCTCAATTGATGCCCGTTCAGGCCCAGCTATCACGTCCTAGCCGATGCTCGGCAAGCCTGGGTTTTTCCAGGCGCACGCCGACTTGGAACCTGCGAAGAGCAATATGGATCACCTTACCCTGGCATTGTTGGAAGCCCATGTTCAACATGAACTGAGCCGCTTTAGCAGCAAAAATAGCCGCATGATGATTCGCGAAGAAACCGCCGCAGTTTTTCAGGCGCTCCGCACCAGCAAGCTAAACGACATTCTGAAGCCCGAGCAGATTATTGAGATCATCGCGCGCAATGTGGTTGCCTTTCCCATTACTCAGGCCATAACCGCGCTGGCGGCGGATATCGGCGAACGCGTATTGAAACACGATCAGAACCAAAGCACTGCACTGCGGGATATTATCCCGCGGGGAATTTCCGACGCTACCATCAAAAAAATAAGCACACTCAAGCGCGCCAGGCAGGAACTTGTCCACCGCTTGGTCTCCAGCTCGGTGTATTCCCAGCAGATTTCTGAAGCCCTATTTTCCGGCATTAAAGAATATCTGCTGACTGAGAATATCCTTGCGCAGAAAGTGCCCGGCTTAGCATCGCTGATCAAATTCGGCAAGTTTGCGGTTAATAAAACCCTGCATCCGCTTGAGTTGGCGGTAGAAAAGACGGTTAAAGCCTATATTGAAGCAAATCTGGGCAATACGCTGAAACGCAGCGAAACCTCGATCAATGATCATTTCGAATCCCCCGAAATCATCGAACTCAGTGCACAAATTTGGGCAACGATTGCCAAGGATAAGGTGTCGGAGTATTTCGAACTTCTCGATACTGACGACCTGGGTGAATTTATCGCCATCGGCATGGATTTCTGGCTACATTTTCGATCAACTGCCTATTTCAGGAATATTTACACCGATATCGTCATGCAGTTCTTTGATAAACACGGCGACCGCGAACTGAGCAATATCGCCTCTGACTTTGGCCTCACCGAAAAACGTATTTCCGCCGAACTGCAACATCTGCTGCCGCCGGTGTTCGCAACGCTGCTCGCTAATAGCTTTTTGGAAGAACGCATCCGGGCGCGGCTGCAGCATTTTTACCAGGCGCCGCGGACTGCAAAACTGCTGGCCAGTTTGCTTGAAACCGAGCGCTTAGCGCGGCCCAGCGTCGCGGCCCCCACGCAGAAAACGCCAACCGCGCGCCGCAAGTCTGCGGGCTAGCCCGCATGTTTCATGAATTCGCGCGATGATCGCGCAGGATATGGGTCGCACAAGGGATTTTAGGAAGAAGCTCCTTGTGCGGCCGACAGACTAGCGAGGGCGCGTGCAATTTATGAAACATGTAGGCTCAGCGCCACCCTATCGCGCTGCAGCGC
>CAZLSB010000378.1:0-3512 GCA_964561825.1 uncultured Xanthomonas sp. | reverse complement strand
CTAGCATGAAAGCACTGAGCGGCGCCGCTTTTCGTGGGTTTGGACTTGTCTAAACGCTTCTGCTTTAGCTTTTCCGCGTTCTGCAAGCGTGGCGGAACCCCGGCGAGCAACCGCAAAAGCGGGTCGTTTGGCGGAGTGAGCCCGCAGCGGAGTTCGCTCCCCAGCCTGCGCACGAAAATGGCTTTGGATTTTCTCTTCTTTGTTAACATATGTGCTTGCCACCCCGATCTCTCTGTCAGACTCCATTCGTTGCGTCGCAATCGTTACGTGTAACGATTTCGGAATCGTCCCCCCGATCTCTGTGTCAGACTCCATTCGTTGCGTCTGTAGGTTAGTGTGACTAGCGATAGCCGCGACGTCCCCATAATTTCAAATGGAGATCTCAAATGCGTCAACTTAAGTTTCTGCTGATGGTGGTGCTTGCGGTAACGCCAATGATTGTCTGCGCTGCTTCGAGCGACTCAAGCAAGCTACACATGTTCATTGAACATGGCGCGTTCTATGCGTTGAACGGAGAACATGTCTTGGATGTTGATTTGACCACTGGGGTAATCAACGTTAGCAATGGGGCAAACACCTCGTTGAAGGCAAAACTTGCCCGTCAGGCCGGGAAGGCGACTCGACTAGACAATAAACGCATTCTTTGGATCGGCTCTGTCGATGTTGTCGATGGACAAGCGGGTCCGCTCGATTCGTCCAGTGTTAAAGACCACGTTCAAGACATTCAGAAGCTCGGAGGAAGTTGGCTGTTGACCTACGAATACCAGAAATGGGCCAATGGGACAGTTGGTCACAACCAAAAGGCATCGGCATGCAATAGCCAGCTCGGCGATCTCGTTAAGGCTGTGCTAAATGTCCAGAGACAGTGTCAGGCTGGTGGCGGCCCCGGCTGTGATGGTGCACTGGAGGAATTGGATGATGCTTTTTCTTCGTGCCTTCTCTGAGTAGAGCAACAGCCTATCGAGTGAACGAGCGCATAGGCTTGTTCCAGGCGAAGTGAGTCGTAAACCTCCGGCGCGACTGCGGGCGCGCCGGGTGCGACCGACTGAACTACCTGCCTTCATCAAATTGCTTACCTGAGGAATTCGATTGCCGTCACGGCGCGCGGGTCCGCGTTGCTCGGCGCCACAGCCAACGCCACAGCAGGGCCAGCGGGAATCCAAAGATCAGCAGTGGCAACACGTAGGTCACTATCTCAATGGCCTGTACCAGTCCGTCGATGCTCGAATCAACTGAGCCGCCGAACGCCTCGCGCAGGCGCGCCATGCGCGACTCGGGTTCCCTGGGCGTATCGAACTCAATGGTCAGCAGATTGGTCTCCAGCCGCAGCGTCTGCCGGGCGGCTTCACGTTCCGCGGCGGCGAGGCTGCTTTCAAGATCCGCCAACTCGCGCGCGATGCTCAGCATGTCACTGACGCTCAGCTCCTTGCGCTGCTGAAATTCCCGCAGCAGCGCGCGCTGTAGCTGCAGTTGCTCAACTTGCCGAGTCGTGTCGGCCACCGCTTGGCCTAGGTCTTCGGCCTGCGTGCTGCGTCGCGTCTGCTCGCCGCCGGCAGCGGCAATCCCAACCAGTGGCTCGACCCCGCCAGCCACTACTCGCAGGCTGATCTTGCCGTCTGCGTGCTCGCCGGCTGACTGCGAGACCTCCAGCAGGCTGCAGCGCCCATGCGCGCCGCTCACGCAGGCTTCGCGCACCGCGGTCATTTGCGCGTCCAGACGGGCGGTTGGGACCTTTACCCACACCTGATGCTCGTAGGCGAGAAAAGCCGCTGACGCACTGACGCCTTGCACACCCGATGCCGCCGATGACGGCTCGATTGAGGTTTTTTTGCTGCAGCCGGCGATGCCGAGCATTGCCAACGCGGTGAGTAGACAGAAAGCCGACCAATGGCGATGTAGGGACATAGAGGACGGCCTCGGTGGCTGGGATTGGGCGTCAGCAGTCTGCCATTGAATCGGTTGCTTGGCTGGCCACGGGCACGTCTCGGGCGTCAGTCAAACTGCTACCGACCTTAGGTCCCTACGGGACGGGGCTTGTCTTTGGGCTTCATTTCTACCGACATTAAGTCCCTACGGGACAAACTATTGGAAGTGACCGCGCGCAGTCGCGCAAGCCATTTGTGCGAGGCTGCTGCGGCTGCGGCTGCGGCTGCGGCTGTAGGCTCCTTTTGCTTTACCAGACTGCATTGACATCGTCGGGCACTGCATCCCAGCGTCGACCGTAGACATGCACGGCTCGCGTGGGCCTGCCGTGTGGATCGACCAGGGTGCCGCCTTGCGCAAGCCAGGAGAGAATTCCGCCGCGCAGATTCACAGCGTCGAAGCCCTGCGCGCGTAACTGGCGAGCGCGGATGCCGCTGCGCAGGCCGACGGTGCAATACACCACGACCCGCGTGCCCGGCGGCTGCGTGCCAAGCTCGGTCAGCGCGCCGGGAATGATCGAAACCGCGCGCTCGGCAGGGCTGCGTACGTCCAACAGCAGTGGCATCGGGTCGGCGCGCAACAACTGCTTGGCGCGGGTCACCGGCACATCGGCGACTTGCGGCTCGATGGCTGAGGCCAGCGCTTCAACGCGTTGCTGCAGCGGCGTGGGCGTCGCGGCGGTCATCGCGAGCACAAATCCGAGCGTTACCAGGTTCAAGGCCGACTCCGGTTCAGCGACCAATCATAGTCCAGAAACTCAACGTCGATTTCGCCCATGGACAGCTTGCGTGCGGTGGCGTCGTCTAGGCCTAGCTCTTTTCGATAGTGCGCCGCGAAGGAAGCCACTGAATCGGCGCCGCGAAAGCCGCGTTCGAAATCCTCGCCGTACCAGTCGAAAATTTTCGACAGATACAGGGTTTCATCCATCGCATCGAAGCGGTTGCGGCTGTGGTCGCCTAAGAAGCGTTCGGTCTGCTCTTCCAGTTGCGCTTCAAGTTTGCTGGCAACAAAGGCCTCGGGCCGCAGCGCGGGACAGCCCACCGAGGCGCAATTCACCGCGAAATGGATGCGCGGATCGTCATAATCCGGGGCGCCACGAATCAGACCGTGCTCGATGCCATCAAGGGACTGTTCTTCGCCGA
Source organism: uncultured Xanthomonas sp. (assembly GCA_964561825.1). Lineage (GTDB taxonomy): Bacteria > Pseudomonadota > Gammaproteobacteria > Xanthomonadales > SZUA-5 > JADKFD01. The sequence continues at coordinate 447 of CAZLSB010000378.1, read as the reverse complement.
GCAGCGTGAAAAAACCCTTCTTCCACGGCGAGGTGAACAGCGAGCCCAGATCCTTGATTGATTTGGGTTCCGGTGTGACCGAGAGAATCAGCTCAACGGTAAAGGCGTTGTAGGCATTGATCAGGAAGGCCCGACGCAGCGGTTTCATCCAGGCATCAAACTCGCGCCGCGGCACCGCACTGAGCTCCGCCAGATAGGCGGTCAGCGCGGCATGCTCAGCACGCATGCCGGCATAGTCAACCGTGCTGGCATGGCCGTCGGTAGTCCAATGCACGTGCTTTTCTAGCAGTGCGTTCCACGCCGTATGCCGATGGTTAAACTCCGATTGCGCCGCCACCGCGGCGCTAAAGCTCAGCAATGCCAGCCAGGTGAGCAAGCGGGTCACGGCAGCGCTCCGCCAGCGCTGCAAGCTTGTCCTGCCGTACAAGCCAAGCAGGTGGAGATCAG
>CAZLSB010000377.1:0-3552 GCA_964561825.1 uncultured Xanthomonas sp. | reverse complement strand
CGCTGTCGCGTCGAAGACCTCGCAACGACGAATCAATGACTTACGATATCGGTTCATGGAGAGGCAAGAGGCATGCGCCTGCCGCTGCCCAGCAGCAGAAAAATCAATAGCGCTATCGACAGCAAATCGAAATATACGACCCGCTGCAGTGCATTGCCCGGCGGCCAAGCTTGTAGCGCCAGCAGCAAAAATCCCAGATCGCTGAGCAGCGTAAAGATCAACATGGGCATCCGCCAAGCGCGCTGCCAAATCGTGTAGATCAGCAAAGCGCCTAGTGCACCAAACTGCCAGGCGCGATGGCGCAATAGTAATTCAGTGGTCGAATCAATCGCCGTCAGACCGTAAATCTGCTGTAACTGGGCGACGCCCAATAGCCCAGACAAAGGCAAGAGATGAATCAGCGCGACCAGCGACAGCGCTAGCGTTGCCCAACGCGGGTGCAAATAAAAATTGTACGGCATGGTTAACTCCGTCGTAGCTGGGGGAGAAGCGTTCGATCACAGATCGAACCCACCAAAGGCTCAGGTCTGGGCCGGCGCGGTGCGCTGACGCTTTTCTATATCAATGGTGACCCATCGGCTTAACTCGCACCGTGTGAACCACATCGATTACATCATGTTTGATTTGTGCGGCGCCGATTTGCCGGTCGCGCATGGCAGCATCAGCGCTTGACTCAAGCGGACCGGATCATCATGAGCGCACGTGAACTGGCCAGCCAATGGTCGCGGTTGGACGCGCCCACGCGCGAGCGCGAGTTGGCCGCGTTGCGCAGCATTAACGGGCCCTTGGCGAGTGCCGTTGAGGCCCTGCTGGCGCCCGCCTCCACGGAAACCGCCGCACCGGATGCGTTTGACGCCGCGCCCAGCGCAGACGAGCTGCAGCGCATCGGGCCGTATCGCGTTCTGGAGCGCATCGGCAGTGGTGGCATGGGCAACGTGTATCTGGCCATTCAGCCCAATCCGGAGCGCCGCGTCGCGCTCAAAACCATTCGTCAGGAGCTGTCCAGCCCACGCTTGCTGGAACGCTTCCAACACGAGGCGCGTTTCCTTGCAGCGCTGGAGCACCCAGGTATCGCCCGCGTGTACGAAAGCGGTACGGCAAGCACGCCGCAGGGCGATTTGCCCTATTTGGCGATGGAATACGTCGATGGTCAGCCTCTGCTGGAGGCCGCGCAGTCGGCCAACTGGCCTTTGGACCAGCGCTTGCGTGTGCTGATTGCCATCGCGCAAGCGGTGCAGCACGCCCATGTGCGCGGCATCGTGCATCGCGATTTGAAGCCGGCCAATATCCTGGTCGATGCGCAGGGTCAGCCGAAAATTCTCGACTTTGGCGTGGCGCGCGCCATCGACGCCGACACCCTCGGCGCTGCACGACTGACTTTCGTGGGCGAAGTGGTCGGCACGCTGCACTACATGAGCCCTGAACAATTGAGTGGCGATCCCACGCGCGTGGACGCGCGCAGTGACGTCTACGCACTGGGCGTGATCGCCTATGAACTGCTGACCGGCGATCTGCCGTTTGGCGTGCAAGATAGTTCGTTGATCGAGGTGATCCGGCGCCGCGAATCGACGCCACCGCGACCGTTGTCCGCGCTCAAACCAGACTATCGCGGCGAGTTGGACATCATCGTCATGAAGGCGCTGGCCAGCGATGTGCATGTGCGCTATCAGAGCGCGCAGGCCTTCGCTGAGGACTTGATCCGCTTTCGCGAACATCGTCCGATTTTGGCGCGTGCGCCGAGCACCTGGTATTTGCTGAGCAAATTTGTGCGACGCAATCGGGTCGCGGTGGCCGCTGGATCAGCGGTGCTGCTGATGTTGATCGCCGCCACGGTGGTCAGCCTGCGCGCGGCTGATCGAGCGACCAGTGCCTTGGCGGAAGCGACCGCACGCAGTGCTGAACTTGCCGCGGTGAATGGTTTTGTCGAAGAAATGTTGGTCAGCGCCGACCCAGAAGCCGGCGGCAGTCAAGATCGGCCGTTGCGTGAGGTACTGGATGGCGCCGAACTGGCGCTTAAGACCTTGCGCGAACCGCGCGCCGCCGGCCAGGTCGCGCTGTTATTGGCGCGCACCTGGAGTGGTTTGGGTCAAAGCGATCGTGTCGATGATTTGCTAAAACGCGCGGAAACGTGGGTGGAACAGGGCTTTGGACCGCGCAGTCCGGAGCTTTTTAAGCTGCAACTGCTGCGCGCAGAGGAACTGGGCAAACGCGGTGAGGTGGACGCCGCGCTCGCCGCGTTTGCCGATCTGTTAAGAGAGATGCGTGTCGCTGGCCTGGACCCTGGGCTGGATGCTGAACGCGTGCGGCTGTCGCAAGCGCAGGTAATGCAAGCCAAAGGCGAAGCGCAAGCTGCCGTCACCTTGATAACCGAAGTGCTAGACCGCAGTGGCGCAGAACTCGCTGCGCAGCGGCCCGATGAATACGACGGCGCACGCTACAACTTAGCCTTTGCGCAGCTGTTTCTGGGTGATTTTCCGGCCGCCGAAGCCTTGCTACGTGAGGTGATGGCCAGCGAAACCGAGCGCCTGGGGGCTGAGCACCCGCAGACTTTGTATACCGTCAAAGCGCTGGGCCAAGCACTGCATCGCCAAGGCCGACTTGCCGAGGCCGAGCCTCTGTATCGGCTGGTTTACGAGAAGCGCAAGCGTGTGTATGGCGAAACGCACCGCAGCACCCTGAACGCAGCGACCCAATTGGCTTCAGGTTTGGTGGCCTTGCAACGAGCCGCCGAAGCAGAGCCAATTTTGCGTGAGGTGATCGCCGCGATGGAAAGTGGCGGCGAAACACGTCACCCGCAATTTATCGCCAACCTAAATGTACTGACCAGCGCACTGACCCAGCTAAATCGCCTGGACGAAGCCTTGACGCTAGCCGAACGTGCGATCGCGATTGAAACGGAGATTGGCGCGCCGAACCAAGACACCTTGGCGGCGCGCAGTCTGCACGCCGGCCTGTTGCTGCGCCTGGGTCGACCCGATGCAGCACGCCAGGAATACGATGCCTTGCTGCCAATGGTCGAAGCGGTCCTGGGCCGAACACACATCCATTACGCCAACTTCAGCAGCCAAGCGGCGGCGGTTGATCTGGCGCAGCAGCGCTACGCCCAAGCGCGCACGCGACTTGAAGAGGCGCTACCCGCGCTGGAGGCGCGTTTTGGCGTGCAACATGCACGCACCCGAGAAACCTATGAGCGCCTTGCCCTAGCCTGGGCGGGCTTGGGCGACAGCGCACGCAGCGCGCAATTTCAGGCTAAAGCGCAGGCGCCCAAGGACTAGGAAGCGTACGAAGGGGCTATTGGATTTCCTATCCGTGATTGCACTGCCCCTGTCGTGGTTCGCGAATCAGCCGACGGGCTGCTCCTGCAGTTCCTTCATGCATGCATTGAACGCATCCACGGCAAGGTTAAACCTAGAAACCTCAGTTGACCGCGTCCTAGTAGTTTGACAGAGGGGCAACGGGGAGGGAGTAAAAGCGCCAACCTGAACGACTTTCACGGCCACCTACGGTTTATGGCCCTTGTGAATTTTCGGGCTCTTGTGGGAGCGAGCTTGC
>CAZLSB010000376.1:0-3580 GCA_964561825.1 uncultured Xanthomonas sp. | reverse complement strand
GCCGCGCAAGCTTGCCGGCTTTCACCCCATAACCGCACACTCTATCCCGTCCAACTGAGGTTTCTAGGATGATTGGTCGTCTGCGCGGGTTGTTGGTCGCTAAACAGCCACCCAGTCTGCTGCTGGACGTTGCTGGCGTGGGTTACGAGTTAGAGGCGCCGATGAGCACCTTCTACGAATTGCCGGAACTGGGCCGCGAAATCACCCTGCACACCCACCTGTCGATAAAGGAGGACGCCCATTCCTTGTACGGCTTCGCCAAGGAAGCCGAGCGCAGCCTGTTTCGCACACTGATCAAAGTGTCTGGCATTGGCGCAAAAACGGCGCTCTCGATTCTATCCGGCGTGTCGGTGGACGATTTTTCGCGACTCATTGCGCACGCCGATATCAGCGCTTTGCAGCGGATTCCGGGGATTGGAAAAAAAACCGCAGAGCGACTGATCTTGGAACTCAAAGACAAAGTTGCCGCAGTCAGCGGCACAGCAAACCTGACGATGGGGGCGCGCAGTGCAGTGCCAAACGACCCGGTCTCGGAGGCGAGCGTGGCGCTGCAAGCGCTCGGTTATCGGCCGCAGGACGTCGGCAAGATGGTGCAAGCCGTCGCCGAGCCCGGTGACAGCGTGGAAACCATCATCCGCAAAGCCCTGAAAAGCGCGTTGCGCGGTCCATGAGCCTAGATGCGTTCATTGTTTTGTTGGTATTAGTCACCGCAATGGTCGGCTTCATTCAAGACTATTACCCACCCGAGGGCATTGCGTTTGCAGCCCTGATCGTATTGAGCGCAACGGGAATTTTGAGCGTCAGCGAAACGCTCGGCGGCTTCTCCAATCCGGCTACGATCACCGTCGCTTGCATGTTTGTCATGAGCGCCGGTTTGATGCGCAGCGGCGCGATTGGCTGGATGGGTAGGGCCTTAGTGCGCTTTGGCACAACGCGCCTACGACTCACTCTGATGATGTCGATGACCGCCGGACCGATATCGGCATTTATCAATAATACGGCGGCAGTTGCGGTGTTCCTGCCTTTGTTGTTAGAAGCATGCGAGCGGCACAAAATTTCGCCATCGAAGTTGCTGATCCCGTTGTCTTACGCCACCCAGTTTGGTGGCGTCTGTACCTTGATTGGTACGTCAACTAATTTACTGGTGTCATCCATTGCCGTGTCTTCAGGCATGCAAGCGCTGAACATGTTCACGCCGACACCGCTCGGTTTGGTGTTGTTTGCGGTTGGATTGCTTTATTTGATTGTCGTCGCGCCTAAGCTTCTGCCCGATCGACGCGGCGCAGAAGTGATGGCGCAGTATGGCTTGGTCGATTATCTCGCTGAATTACGCGTGAGCCTCGAAAGCCGCATTGCTGGTCAGCATTTACGCGCAACAGTCGCGGAAGCAAAACACGGCGTGCGCATCGTTGAAGTGATCCGTGGGACTGAAAAATTATTAGCGCCTGGCGACATCCTATTACATCCAGGCGATATTCTCCTGGTGCAAGGGGCGGCGAAAAATCTGTTCGCATTTCGCGAGCAATTGGGTTTGACAATGACGCCAAATTTCCAGCCAAAACTGGAAATGCTGGAGAGCGGCGAGATCGAAGTGGTAGAGGCGCTCATTCCACCCAATTCGCGGTTCGCCGGCGAAACAATTGCCAAATTACGCCTGGAATTGCATCAAAATGCACTGGTTTTGGCCTTGCATCGGCGCGGCACACCCATTCGCGACGAGTTATCCAGTATTTCGGTGGCCGTTGGCGATGCGCTGTTATTGTTGGTGCGGCGCAATGAACTGGCCGATCTGCGGCGCGACGGTGATCTCATCCTAGTGGAGCGTTCGGCACGTCCAGCCGCTGGGCGCCAAGGCCGCACGGCTCTTGCGATTGTCGTTGGAGTACTGCTTGCCGCATCGTTGGACTGGATGCCAATCACCATTGCCGCACTGGCTGGCATCCTGTTGATGGTCACCACGCGCGTGCTGACGTTGGAAGAAACTTACGCGTCAATCAATTGGCGCGTGGTGGCGATGTTGGCGGCGATGATCCCATTAGGTTTGGCGATGGAGAAAAGTGGTCTAGCCAGTTATTTGGTCGGTTTTTTGGTGTCGGCATCCGGCAGTAGCAGTCCATGGGTCGCACTGGCGCTGGTTTATTTGGCCACCGCCTTGCTGACAGAAGTCATGAGTAATAACGGTACCGCGGTATTACTTGGGCCGATTTCCATTTCATTGGCACGCACCATGGAAGTAGACCCGCTGCCATTTTTGATGGCAGTTATGTTTGCCGCCTCGACCAGTTTTTCAACGCCGGTGGGTTATCAAACTAATATGATGGTGTATACGGCAGGCAGCTATCGATATAGCGACTTTCTGCGAGTTGGCATTCCGTTAAACCTGCTGTTTTTCGTGGTGTCGGTTTTCATGATTCCGCGCATCTGGCCGTTCTGAGCATGGCCGGCATTGCACGATATTTATCGAAACTAGGAGTTTGTTCGCGTAGCCAAGCGGCGCAATGGGTACAAAGTGGGCGGGTCCGCATCAATGGCCGTTTGCCACGCAGTGGCGATGAGCCGGTGCCACCGGCCGCGCGTGTGGAGTTGGATGGCAAGGGCATTGGTGCACCGCGGCGCTGCTACCTGATGCTGAACAAACCGCGCGGACTGCTGACCACCACGCAAGATGAACAGGCCCGCGACACCATTTATAGCTGCCTGGAGGGTCTGAGTTTGCCGTGGCTGGCGCCCGTCGGTCGCCTCGACAAGGCCAGCGAAGGCCTGTTGCTGCTCAGCAATGACCCGCAATGGGCCGCAAACTTGACCGAGCCGGCGAATGCCATCATCAAGCGCTATCACGTGCAAATTGATTGCATACCCGATACCGAGCTTTTGGACGTGCTGCGCAAAGGCATAGTGGATCGCGGCGAGAAGTTAGGCACGGTCAGCATTGATCTGCTGCGCACCGGTGGCCGTCATGCGTGGTTGGACATCGCCCTGGACGAAGGCCGCAACCGCCAAATTCGTCGCCTGCTGGAAGCACAGCAGATCCGCACACTGCGTTTGATCCGAATTGCAATCGGTGCGCTGCAGCTCGGCGATCTGGCCAAAGGCCAAGTACGCGCGCTTTCCGCCACGGAACTTGCAGAGCTATCGCCAAAACCGCCCGCGCATACGCCATAATCATCGGCTGAAAGACGGCACCGAGCGCAACCCGCGGGGCGAGACTCAGGGTTGAGTCGAGTAAAACCGGCGCACCCACATGCAAAGCGGTACTTCGGAGGGATGGCAGAGCGGTTGAATGCACCGGTCTTGAAAACCGGCGTGGTAGCGATACCACCGTGGGTTCGAATCCCACTCCCTCCGCCACATATGAAGCCCAAGCGATTGATTGCTTGGGCTTTTTTGTGCAAGACGGATTTTGCGTCCCTACTTCAGTCCCTACATGCGCAGGTGGTTAATGCGCGAAACGGGGTGAGTAGCGGCATTTGCGCATCGCGACGGCGTCTGCGGCGTTGCGACCCTTGCCAGTGGAAGAGCCATTGGCTGCGCGCCGCGCCTTGCATCCATCCGTTCAGCGACAGGCTGCGAGGCTAAATTC
>CAZLSB010000375.1:0-3586 GCA_964561825.1 uncultured Xanthomonas sp. | reverse complement strand
CGCCGTCGACGGCGGTTTTTTGCACTTTGGGTTCTAGTCCGCATGTTTCATCAATTGCACCCGCCCTCGCTTGTCTATTGGCCGCGCAAGGAATTTTCCTCAGTCGACCGTATATCTGCAGTAACCCATTGATTCGTCTTTGCGAGGCATGTGCCGCCTAGCCCCGTTCTCCCGAAGGAATTTGCCTTAAGCCGAAATCGCCAGATGCTCGCGGTGGTAGAGGCGCGCGGCGATCATCGCAATGACGATGCCGATCGCCAGGGTGGCGCCGATCGATGCGGCCACTTGCCAGGCCACCAGGGACTCACCGCGCACCGTTTGTTCGATCAGCAATTGGTGGCTGAGCAGCGGCACCGTGTACATCCAATCCGCCGGTTTCACCGGGTTTAGCGCCATCAGCATGGACGGAATGGCCGGCAGGATGATCAACAAGGTGTTGTAGGTTTGCGCTTCGCGAAAACCCTTGGCGAAGGCCGATACGCTGGTCAACAGGCCGGCGCCGATTAGACCCAGCGGCGCGACGATCAAGAACAACAGCGCGCATTCGAGCGGCCCAAGTTTGACCACCATGCCGATTTTTTCTACTGGTAAGAGCGGCATGCTCAGCGAAAACGCGATCAGTGAAATCGCCAGCGAAGCGACCGCAAAGGTGAAGGTGGCGATCAGTTTGCCGCCCATGATTTGCCCACGGCTGACCGGATTGATCAGCAGTGGCTCTAAGGACTGGCGTTCGCGTTCGCCAGCGGTGGCGTCAGTGGCCAGATAACTGCCACCCGCGAACACTGTGAGGATCAGCAAATAGGGCAGCATCGCTAACAACAAACCACCGCGACTTTGCGGCGTGGATTGATCGACATCGGCGATCAATACCGGCTGCACTACGCTCGGGCTGACCCCGCGGACGATCAAACGCAGCGCCGCGGTTTGCCCGGCGTATTCGTTGATCAGGCGTTCGGCGCGGCTGACCGTTTGCTCAGCCTTTTGTTGCGAGCGATCAACCACCAGTTCCAAGGTGGCCGCGCGGCCGTCGCGCCATTGCTGCGCATATTCGGGCGGAATGCGCAGAATCACGTCTTTATCGCGTTTGCGAATGGCAGCTTCCGCGTCGGCTGGCGCGTCTTCGATCTGGACGCCCCGATTTTTCAAGAACGCGATCAGATTGGGCGCGTGTTGCGCACCGGCCACGGGCAGCTCTAACGGCTTTTCGCCGCGCTCCAGCGTTACCGAAATCATCAAACCAATCAAACCGGCAAACAGCACCGGACCCATCAGCGTGCCAAGCACGAAGGTGCTGAACATCACGCGCTTGTCGCGCAGGTTCTCGCGCACTTCTTTCAGAAATACGATTCGCCACGGACTCATAGTGCCAATCCTTCTTCGGTGCCAATGATCTTGACGAAGGCGTCTTCTAAATTGGCCTCGCCAGCTTGTGCGCGTAGTTCATCCGCGGTGCCTTCTGCCACCACCCGGCCTTGCGCGATCACCACAATGCGGTCACACAACGCGGCCACCTCTTGCATGATGTGACTGCTGAACAACACACAGCGGCCTTCGGCGCGCAGTTGCAACATGAATTTGCGCAAGGTGCGGGTCGCCATGACGTCCAAACCATTGGTCGGTTCGTCGAGCAAAACATTGCGTGGATCGTGTACCAGCGCGCGGGCAATCGCGGTTTTCACCCGTTGCCCGTTGGAGAATCCTTCGGTGCGGCGGCTGGCGATATCTTCGATGCCCAGCGCTTTGATCAGCCCATCGGTACGCAGCTTTAAGGTGGCCTCGTCGAGACCGTGCAGGCGCCCGAAGTACTCGATGTTTTCGCGCGCAGTCAGCCGCTTGTACAAACCGCGGGCATCCGGCAATACACCGAGTTTGCGCCGCACGGCATCGGGATTTTCGGTGATGTCGACACCGTCCACGCGGATGTGCCCGGTTTCCGGCTTCATCAAGGTGTACAGCATGCGCAGCGTGGTGGTTTTGCCAGCGCCGTTGGGCCCCAACAAGCCGGTAATTTCGCCGTCACGAGCGCTAAAACTAACGCCGTCGACCGCTTTCACCGCGCCAAAAGTTTTGCGCAGATCGATTAATTCAAGCATGGGAAAAGTCCTGACCAAGGCACGGGTGTTGCCAACTGTGGGGCGAAGGCGAGAACGCTCACGGTGCACTCCCGGAAAAATTGAGGAAAAACGGTGCTGGCGTTTGTTCGTCGAGGCATTCGGCCTCCAGGGACTTGGCGTCCGCTGTGTCGATGAACGCGGTGATCAGTTTGGGAGCGCAGCCGCGCGCCAACACGTTGTGGCCATTGCCCGGCACGACTAAATGACGTGCGTTGGGCAGGCCTTTGACGACTTGATCGCCATAGCGCGGCGGCGTGACCGGGTCATACTGACCGGACAGCACCAAGACGGGCGTGGCACCACTAAGCGGCGCATGGAAGTCGGCTGGCACACCGCGTTTGGGCCACTCTTTGCACCAACTCACCACGACCGACTCAAAATCCTGGCCGAGCAGCAGGTCGGCGTCTTGCGGTCGGGGGACAAAAAAATCGGCATCTTCAGCGCAAATCACCGACCAATGCATGCCACTGGCAATCTGGCTGCCCAAATCGTCGGTCATCATCGCCGCTTGCGCCAGCAGCGGTTCAAAGCGACCCGCTTTGGCCTCTGCCAGCGTCACCGGCAACAATGCAGCGGTTTCGCTGGAATACATGTACATGCGTGCCACCACGCTCAGTGACGCCGGCGTCAGCGCTTGTTCTACCCATTCGCCAGTGCGCGGATCGCGCACATGCAACATGCGTGGTTTGACCTTCAGTTCGGCCGCCAGTTCGCGCAAGGTGGCGTACGGATCGCCAAATTGCTTGCCACACTGCGCATCATCGCGGCAGCGGCCCAACTGCTCCCGCAGCGTAGTTTCCAGATTGATGGCGTGTTCGGTGCCAAGAATCAGCTCATTGGGCACCACGCTATCTAACAACAGACTGCGCACCCGATCAGGGTGACGTTTGGCGTAAATCTGAGCCATGCGCGTGCCGTAGGAAATGCCGATCAAATTGATCGTTTGCGCGCCAAGCGCCGCGCGCACCCGCTCCAAATCGCGCGCGGCATCTTCGGTGCTGTAAAAGCGCGCATCGTGCGTATCTTTGACCGCTGCCAAGCAGGCGCGCGCCAGCATGGCCGCTTGCGCTGGATCGACATCCACCGCCAGCGGGTCGATATTGTCGGGTGTGGGGCAATCAAAACGATTCGACGCGCCGGTGCCACGCTGATCCAGCAAGATCACGTGGCGATTGGTCAAGATCGCGCGGAAGGCGCCCGCCACACCGCGCCAGGACTCGCGCGCCGATTGGCCAGGGCCGCCGGCGAGCATGAACACCGGATCAGGCTGCGGTTTCGGAGAGCGTGATGGAATCAGCGCTATGGCCAGTTTGATCTGCCGACCGCTGCCGGTTTCCCAGTTCTCCGGCACTTCCAGCGTGGCGCATTCGGCGTTCAGCGGATTGCTGGGGCGCATGCCAACCACCGGCAACTCGCATTTCTGAAAATCAAGCTCGCCCACGGTGCGTGCAGCGGCGTGCGGGGCAACAAAC
>CAZLSB010000374.1:0-3591 GCA_964561825.1 uncultured Xanthomonas sp. | reverse complement strand
CGCCTCCATTGTGTTTCTGGTGCTGGTCTGGCAACTGCAGACCGGCGGGAGCCTGGTCGCGAGCTACGCGACATATCAATGATCGTTGGGCTAAGCGCAGCGTGCCCAACTGCCGTAGCCGTCAGAAAGTTCCTACCAGAAGACGCGTAAAGCCCTGACAGACACCCCTCGCGGCAGTTGTAACAATGGCCCCTGATCGCCCGTGCCCAAGCCGCCCGCCAACGCTGGATGAAGGGCATCGGCTACGCCCGCAAGCTGACCCAAGCGCGGTGACCCAAGCGCACCGGTGATTTTTGGCGCCGCCGGCGCCTCGGCGCGTTGGCTACGCGTCAACTTGATCCGCCGCAAGACACAAACGTCGGCCATCCAGACGTCTATACGGCTGACCCAACTGGCAGAAAATGGCTGTCCCTGGCTTACGACCGGTTGCTAGGATCGGCACTCTTTCGGCGATTGTGACAGGCTACCGAGCCCATGCCAAATTCCGATTCGCCGACGCGGACGCTCACCAGTTTCGATACTTTGGGCGAGGGTTGGGCGCCGTTGCCGGCGACTATCAGCGACTGGCACGAGGGACTTCAGATCGGTCCGTTCAGGCTCAAGCGCCCGCTCGGTGAGGGCGGCATGGGGATGGTCTGGCTGGCCGAACAATTGCAGCCATTGCAGCGCGATGTGGCCATCAAGGTCATGCGCCAGGAGCGGCGCGGAGCCTTGGACGAGGCCTATTTCGAGGTCGAACGGCAAGCGCTGGCGCGGCTCTCGCATAGAGCCATCGCGAAATCCATGAAGCGGGTCGGCTGCCGGACGGTACGCTGTTCTTCGCCATGGAGTATGTGCCGGGCATACCGCTCGACGACTTTGTGCGCAAGGAACACCCGGCGCCGGCTGAGCTGGCGCGTCTGTTTGTGGAGATCTGTCTTGGTGTCCAGCACGCTCATCAACGCGGCCTGATCCACCGCGACCTGAAGCCGGCCAATCTGCTGGTGCAGCGGATCGAGGGTGTTGCGCTGCCGAAAATCATCGATTTCGGTATCGCCACCAGCGTCACATCGACGACAGCCAGCGCTACTACCTCAGTTATCGGCACACGCGCATACATGTCTCCGGAACAACGCCGGCCGGATAGCGCGGGCATCGACGCGCGCACCGATGTCTATGCGCTAGGCGCAGTGTTGGCGGAGTGCCTGTGGTTAAGCGCCGGCATCGACAGCGCGGTTGCTACCAATAGTGCCAGCCTGCGTGAGGCCTTCACTCAGAGTCTGGTGCGGCCGCTGCCTGCCAGAAGCTTGAAGCAGCTGAGCGCTCTGCCTGCCGAACTGCGCGCGATCGCCGTGCTGGCGATGTCCGAGGATCGCGAACTGCGCTACGCCTCGGCTGCTGCCATGGGGGACGATCTGGCGCGCTGGCTGGCGCGGCAGCCGGTGCATGCCATGGGTACGAGCCGTTGGTACACCCTGCGCTGCCTGCTTCGCCGCAACGCCCTGCTCAGCACCGCGGCGATCGTTGCGGCGCTGGCCTTGGGCGTCTTTGCCATCGTCATGACCGTGCAGGCCAGCCGCATCGCGGGTGAGGCCGAACGTGCCAACAAGGCGCTTGCCGACTTGCAAGAAGTCACTGATTTTCAGAACGACCAGTTGCAAGGAATCAGCGCCGAGAAGGTCGGAGCGCGAATTCTCGAGCAGATTGGCGTGCGGCATCGCGCGACCCTGGTAGCACGCGGCTTGCCGACAGCATCCATAGACGCTATTGAAGCGGAGCTTGCGACCAGCCTCGGTGATGTGAATTTCACCGATATCGCCCTCGACAGCCTTGACGAAGGCATTTTCGCACGTGGCCTGGTCAATATCCGTGAGAAGTTTGCCGACCAGCCCGCGATTCGGGCCCAGCTCTTGCAGGCGTCTTCGATGGCGATGCGCGATCTAGGTCTGATCAAACAGGCACGTGCGCCCCAGGACGAAGCACTGGCGCTCCGGCGCCAGCTGTTCGCCGCCCCGCACCTCGATATTGCCTTTTCACTCAACGAGGCCGCGGTGCTTTCTCAGTATGAAGGCAAGGGCGCAGAGGCTGAAGCGCATTATCGCGAAGCGTTGGCAATGAACCTCGCGGTTGATGGCGAGGCGAAGCTCGACGTCACGCTCAATTCGATGCTCAATTTGGCACAAAATTTGCAGGTACAGGAAGGCAAGACCGACGAGGCGGAGCAGCTCTACCTTCGTTTGATGGCAGAGCAAGAAAAGCAGCAACTCCCGGCTAACGACTATAACGTCCTCATGACGCACAACAACTACGCCCTCATGAAGTATCAAGCGGGTGACTATGCGACGGCCGAACGTGAGCTAATCCGCATATTGGCAGCGCAACGCCTTAGCGGAGACGAGCTATCCAGCTCGGCTACGCTGAACAACCTCTCCGCTGCGGTGCGGCTGCAGGGCAAGATTGGCGAGGCAGAGACTTATCTGCGTGAGGCCATCTCCATTGGCAGCCAAATGCTCGGCGCGGAACATCGGTCGATTCTGCAATACAACGGCAGCCTGTCTACAATTTTGACTGAGCTCAAGCGCAACGACGAAGCCGAGGCGATCCTGCGCATGACACTCGACGTACGTCGCCGCACACTGCCCGAGAATCACCCCGACACCCTGACCAACGAGTGGGCACTCGGCAACCTGTTATCCCGGCGAGAGCAGCTCGGCGAAGCCGAGCCGCTGTTGCGCCACGCCTACGAGCAATATCAAGCGCTGAGTGGAGACGATCACCCCGATACGCTGGCAGTGCTCGGGGACCTGGCCGATTTCGTGCGTCAATCCGGGCAGCCCGGATCAGCCGTCGCCATGCTGCGCCAATACGAGGGCGCAATCCGCCGTGTTTCAATCGGCGTACGCGAGGTCCGACTTGCCACTGCGCTCAGCACGCTAGGCCGGGCGTTAGAAGACCTGGATGGCGCAAAGAACCGCGCCGATGCGCAAGCTGCCTATGAAGAGTCCTACGCCGTCTTCGCACGCATTCGCGGCGAAACCTATGCTGAAGCGCGCAAGATAGCCGGGTACCTCAGCCGACTTTTCCTGAAGCGCGAAGCCGCCGAACCAGGTGCCGGGCACGCGGCCACGGCCGCGCAATGGCAAGCGCGCAGCGACATCGAACCCGTTAGTCCGACTGCCCGGTAAACCGTGTTGGCGCAAGGACTCGCCCGCATTTCTCAAACCGGTTGCGGATGATCGCGCCAGGTGGTGAAGGCGATGAGTCACACGCTGCCGCCGCCGGCAGCCGGCAAGCTGGGGACAGCAAGCAAGCTGGGGACAGCCACTTTCCGGCAAAGCCCGGGCGGCCAACACAAAGCCCAGCAAATACATAACCGCAACAACACCGGACATTCGACTTTCAGAAATTTCCTACACGTTGCCGTGCTGATTTCCGACTGCGGCGATGCGCCCAAGTGCGGATGCTGGCGCCATGACCTACGCCCGCTCCATCCTCGTTCTGCCCGGTTCCCCAGGCACCTATCACTGCGTGTCGCGCTGTGTGCGGCGCGCCTGGCTGTGCGGCGAGGATCAGGGCAGCGGTCGCTCGTACGAGCACCGCCGGCAATGGTTG
>CAZLSB010000373.1:0-3614 GCA_964561825.1 uncultured Xanthomonas sp. | reverse complement strand
CTGCACAAAAACCAGGCTGCCCTCGCGCGGTTAAGCTGGTCATACTCCACAGCTCAGTCAAGGAGCGCCGCCATGGCCAAGTCGAAGAAAGTCATCGTCCTCGGGGGTACCGGTTTTGTCGGTCGCTCACTCGTCCACGCGTTGAGCGCTGCGGATCATCGGGTGGATGTGCTCAGTCGCAATCGCGAGTTGCAGCGCGAGTTGGGTGTGTTTCCCGACGTGCGTATCTATTCCACGGATGTCTACGACGTCAACGCACTGACCGAGCGGTTCAAGGGCGCCGATGTGGTGATCAACTTGGTCGGCGTGCTGCAAAACAATGGTTTCGGTGGTGCCGATTTTGAACGCGCGCATGTAACGCTGACCGAGACGGTGATTGCCGCGATGCGCCAGGCTGGCGTGAAGCGCTTGCTACAAATGAGCTCGTTGCGGGCCGGTGAGGGTGATAGCCACTACTTGCGCTCCCGCGGTCAGGCGCAGGAAAAAGTGCGCACCTCCGGCTTGGATTGGACGCTGTTTGCGCCTTCGGTGATTTTTGGGCCCGGCGATGGTCTGTTCTGTCGCTTTGCGCCGCTGCTGAAAATCGCGCCGGTGTTGCCACTCGCCCGCGCCAGCGCCAAATTCCAACCGGTGTATGTTAAAGATGTAGCCGCGGCATTCATCGCCGCATTGGGGCGCGCCGACAGCGTCGGCAAAATCTATCCATTGGTGGGGCCGAAAACCTACACCTTGGCCGAATTGGTGCGATACACCGCCTTGGTGCTCGGCGTGAAGCGTCTGGTGCTGCCATTGCCCAACGTGCTCGGCCGCTTGCAGGGCTTGATTTTCGACCCACTACCGGCCGGATTGAAGCCATTTTCCAGCGACAACTTCAAATCACTGGCCTTAGACAGCGTCAGTGATCGCAATGGTTTGACTGAGCTTGGCATCCAAGCAACACCGCTGGAGCTCATCGTGCCCGATTACATCGGCGCCGGCGATCATCAACGGCAATTGGATAGCTATCGCGGGCAACGCTGAGGCGTGAGCGCAGCTTTGCTGGGGTTGGACAAGTCCAAACCCAGCAAAAGCGGACCGCCGCTTGGTGTTTTCCCGACTAAATCGGATGTGCCTTACTCGCCAGTTGGATTACCGTATTGGCGCCGCGTAAGGTCATTGGCAGTTTGAGCGCACCTTCCAATTTGCCTAGATCAAAGTTCGATTCGCTTTGTTTCTTGGCACACGCCCAGTACAGCTCGCGTTCGTGTATTTCAAAATCGTCGATCGGCGTTTGAAAGGCTTTGAGCGCGCGAATGGCCTGCGCACCGGGTGCTTGGGCGAAAAATGCCACGTTGGCGGCGACGATGCCCGGACGCGCTTGGATCGCGGTGATACGCGCGGCAACGTCTTGCAGTTCGGTTTGCAGCCGCAGAAAGGTGAGCACTTCGAAGCCCAATTCGCGTTGCAGCGCGGTTTCGATGCGTGTTTTGAGCAGCGGTGAATGCGCGTTGGAATCAAACAGTACATTGCCGCTGGCCAAGTACGTGTCAATGGCATGGAAACCCAGTTGCACGAAAACCGCGCGCAACACCTCCATTTTGACGTTGCGACCGCTGACGTTGATGGCGCGTAACAGGGCAATATGACGGGTCATGTGGGGGCCGAAAGGTGGGTGCAGCTGGACTAGGGCGAGCGAACCCGCATAGTCCGGCAAATTGTTGACACTCGTCAACTCTGGCTGGCTCGTACACTCCCGTTGGCATTTGTATTGACAGGCCGCAAGGATGTTCCGATATCGCCAAGGAATGTGGACCGGCTGGGTAGACTTTGTGCTGCCACGCGCTGCGTTTCCAGATAGCGATCATCGGCGTCGCATTGGCGCCAGTTTTTGCCTAGCGTTGGCCGCGATGCAACTGGCCGCCAGCACGCTATTTGCCATCGCCGAGACTATTGCCGGCCATTTCGTCACAGCCGCGGTGATGGCGGTGGGCGCGCTGTTGCCGATTTGGTCGGGGCTGCGTTTGCGTCGCGATGGCAATGTGGCGCGCTGGTCGCAAGTGCTGATCGCCAATATGTTCAGCGTTCTAGGCCTAGTGCTGTTGGGCTCTGGCGGCCATTCACTCGGGGTGTTGATGGCGCTGCCGGCGCTGCTGCTGCTCGGATCGCTGGTTTCCAATGTGCGTCAGGTTCTGTTTTTGGGTGTCCTGGTGATCACGCTTTTGCTGGTCGGCAATCATTTGCGTGCACTGCCCGGCCCGTGGCCGATCAATATCGACACGCAACGGGCGCAAGACTCGCTCAGCCGGGTGCCGGTGATTCTGACGGTGTGCCTGTTGGGCATGGCCTTGTTACTACAACTGCTGCTGAGCCGTATTTTTTCCGATTTGACGCAGATGCGACAACGCGAACAGGCGGCCTTAGAACGTGCGCGATTCGATCAGCAACGGTTTGCCGACTTTGCAGATATTGCGGCCGACTGGTTTTGGGAAACCGATGCCAACTTGCGCCTGAGCTATGTCTCGCCCGGCATCACTGAGCAAACCGGCCTGCGAGCGGATCAGGTATTGGGCCAGCATCCGGTGGCGATCTTGCGAGCGCGACGCGCAGATAGCGCTGAATTGCGTGAGGTCGACGGCAAAATGGCGCGCGGCGAGCCGTTTTTGGACGAAAAAATGGCGTGGCGCGACGCCGCCGGGAAGCTGGCCGTGTTTCGCAATATCGGCCGGCCCATGCACACTGCCGAAGGCCGTTTTCTGGGTTACCGCGGCGCGGCGACCAATATCACCGAAGCTTGGCGTCTGACTCGCGAACTAGAAATACTCGCCAATACCGATCCGCTGACCGGCTTGCTGAATCGGCGCGCATTGGCCCAGGCGCTGGGCGTCGCACTGGCCGGCGTGCGCGATCGCGGTGCCGCATTTTGGTTATTCCAATTAGATTTGGATCATTTTAAAGAGGTCAATGATCGCGCTGGGCACGCGGTCGGCGATCAAATACTCTTGCAGGTGGCGCAACTGCTCCGCGACGCCGGCTTGTCCAGTGATTCTCTGGCGCGCGTCGGTGGCGACGAGTTCTGCGCGCTACTGCGCGAACCTGATCGCGACGCAGTCATCGATCACGCCGAGTTAGTGCAGGCGGGGCTTGCACGTTTTGAAGCGCAATTTGGGCACGCCGTCGGCGCCAGCATCGGCATTGTGCCTTTGCTCGCCAGCTTCGATGAAACGCAAGCCATGCAGGCGGTCGATGCAGCCTGCTACCGCGCCAAACGCGAAGGCCGCGGCAGAATTGTGGCGGAGTAAAGCACGGTGGGGCACGGGACGAACTACGAAACCGCCTCTGCCAGTCTTTGCGCAGCCCGCTCGGTTCCGTTCGCCACACGGTCGAACAGCCGCGACGGAAATCCAGACGGCAATCGCGCCCGCAATCGTCCCAAAACAAGCGGGGTTTGTTCGATTATATTGTCGAGTAACGCTACTGCATCGGCTTCCAGGCCCAAGCGGGTGGCCAGTGTCAACCAGTGGCGCCTTTTGATTTCCACCAGCTTGTAGTGCCGATTTTGGCCGTCAATCGCCATTGCTAGGCGCGCCTTGCGCGGGTCGAGTTGCTGGTTGCTGCGGCCCTGGATCGGCCAAGTG
>CAZLSB010000372.1:0-3618 GCA_964561825.1 uncultured Xanthomonas sp. | reverse complement strand
GAAGTTTTGCGCCGCTGTACAGCGTAGCGGCCGGTGCCTGAGTGGCGACCAGCAAACTGGGTCCGCAGCAAGTGACCGTCTCGGAGCAGTCCAGGCAGCCACGCGTGCCCCTTGACCGCGCCAATCCGCAGCGTAGACTGGCCAAAAAGGGGCTTTGGATTTCCTATCCTTCAGCTTAGGGAAGAACAAATTGTGCTGCAAGTCAAACGCACCGGAGCGCGCACGTTAGCGGGTACCGCGCTACCTTACGCGATTGAAGTGATTGCCGCAGATCGCGCTGGGGGTTTTGCACTCTTTGGCGGACTTTTTCTCGAGGCGCGGCGTATTGATTGAAACGCTGAGTTCCAGTCGCTACAAAGCAGCGCAAACTGGCGCTGAGATGTTCTCGGCCACTTTAAGCATTGGCATTCCAACCAGCATGCATAGTGCTGGCCTGCGTGATGATTTCCTGGAATTTTGTGATGCGCAAAATCTAGACGCGATTTTAGAGCCGATTAAGGGTTAGATTTCTGGGTTAGATTTTTCGAATTTTCTACATTTAATCCCTGGTTTCGGCTGCTAGCGCACATTTCTGGTTTAAACTTCTGGCCTATATTCTGGCCTAGTTGTAGACACCTACTCGACACGGTCATGATGTTGCTTTTACGGACGCCACGGTAAGCTAGCGGGCTGTAAGAACTTATCGCAACGGTCGGTCTTATCGGTTATCGACATTACCAGAGGAAATACCATGCTGCGTTTTACTAGATTGACCGGGCTGCTTAGTTTTATAGCCACGGCTCTGCTTTGCGCGCAAGCGGCACTCGCTGCGCCAACGCCAACAGCGCCAAAAGATTTTGAGAAGGCGACTTTCGCAGCAGGCTGCTTTTGGTGCGTGGAAGCCGCGTTTGAAGGCATGGCCGGCGTAGCAAGCGTGATATCCGGCTACACCGGAGGCGCGTCGAAAGATCCAACCTATGAGCAAACATCAGAAGGCAATACTGGGCATGCGGAGGCGGTAGAAATCGTGTTTAACCCGAAATTGGTCAGCTACGCCAAACTGCTGGCAATATTTTGGGCCAACACTGATCCAACGGATTTGAACAAGCAGTTTTGCGATCGGGGTAGCCAGTACCGCAGCGCCGTATTTACCCATAATCCTGAGCAGGCAGCGCTTGCAGCCGCTAGTAAAGCGAAGTGGCAGATGGATCCGCGATTTGCCGGTAAAACCATTCACACGGAGCTCAACGTCGCGGGGGATTTTTACGCAGCTGAGGAATATCACCAGAACTACTCGGCGCGGAACCCGATCCGCTACAAATATTACAGCTCCGGCTGCGGACGCGAGAAGCAGTTGAAGAAAATTTGGGGCGTAGCGAAGGCGGGTAATTAGCAGCGGTGATTCGCTCTCTGAGGGCGTTTTCGCGTAAATACGCAAACATCAGCTTGCCTAAGGGGTTTCTATGCAGCGCCGTAATGTTTTGAAATACACAGTATTGGGAGCTATCGGAATGAGTTTTTTTTAATCGAAGTCAGGCGTCAGCGCAATCTGGCCGCTTTGAAGTGGAATTTACCGAAGCGCAGTGGCGCGAAAAGTTAACGCCAGAGCAGTTTCGCGTATTGCGTAGCCACGGCACCGAACACGCCGGCAACAGCGCACTTGACCCTGAAAAGCGCAAAGGCATTTTTCATTGCGCGGGCTGCGAGCTTTCGCTGTTTGAAAGCGCAACCAAATACGATCCTGGCACCGGTTGGCCTAACTTTTTTAAACCGATTGATAAGGCTATTGGCACACAAGTGGACAAGAGCTTGTTCGTAAGCGGTAACTCACCGGCGTTCTTCCGCTGCCGTATTTAATGCGGAGAATCGGATTCCAGACGATATCTGGAGCGATCGATGGCGACGAGCGGGCGCGGAGTGGTGGGTTGGGCGGCGCCTGCAGGAAAAGGTCGAGGGGCTGTCGATTGTGGTGCTCACCTACTACGGCTCGCAGCTGGTGCAGTACCTGGCCAAGGGCACCAAGGATCTGCACCACCTGTCCACCGATGTGATCACCGCAGTGTCGATTCCGGTGATCGCCCTGGTGGTTTTCTGGGCCACCCGACGCATGTGCAGGCGCAGCGACGCGGAGTAGCGCTGGCCGCAAATTCTGATCAAGTCCTGGCTTCGAGCGCAGCCGCTTCTGGCCGAAATGGTGCACGGGACTGGTTCAGGATTCCTGGCTCTGTCGGCGCTTGAGTGCTCGCAAGCCACTGGCGAGACCCACAATCTCCTCGGAAATGGCGGTCTGCCGCAGCAGCCGCTGCTCGGCGTGCAGGTCCTCGCTCATGTGTTCGCCGTTTTCGCGCGCGGCGGCCATGGCGTGCAGGCGCGACAGATTCAGCCAGACGCCGACCCGACGCGTGCGATGAGCAACGTCTTCAGCTCGCGTATCTCGGCCCGCATCGCGCGCACTTCGTCCTGCAGATCCGCCTCGATGTGGTTGCGTGCCTCCTCCACCACCTCCACCAGCGCCACATGCTCAGTTTCGGTGTAGCTCTGCATGGCATTGACGATGATGGCAATGAACAGATTGAGCATGGTGAAGGTCGCCACCAGAATGAAGGGCACGAAGAAAGCCCAGGCATAGGGAAAGCTTTCCATGACCGGCCTTGAGATGCCCATCGACCAGCTTTCCAGGGTCATGATCTGGAACAGCGTGTACAGCGAGCGTCCGATGTGTCCGAACCAGTCGGGAAACTCGGCGGCGAACAGGTTGGTCGCGATCACCGCGAAGACGTAGTAGATCACCGCCAGCATCAACACGATGGATCCGAGGCCGGGAATGGCCGCGAGCAGCGCCCCGACCACGCGCCTCATCGACGGCACGATGGTCAGCAGCCGCAGCACGGGCAACACGCGCAGGGCGCGCAACACCGAGAACGGGCCTGACGCCGGCACCAGCGCAATACCCACCACCAGGAAATCGAAAACGCTCCACGGATCGCGCCAGAAGGCTGCGCGAAACACCCACAGGCGTATCGCCAGTTCCACCACAAACAGCACCAGGATGGCCCGGTCGAGCAGGATGATGAAGCGCCCGGCCGCAGCCATCACCGACGGCGAGGTTTCCAGCCCCAGCAGCACCGCGTTGACCAAGATCAGGACAATGATCAGCGCCTGCACGCGCGGGTGGGTAATGAAGTAGCGCAGGCGATCACGCATCGAATCAGGTGGCACAGGCTGGTGCATGGCGGAATAGGAGGCAGCGATTGGTGGTGCGCATTCTTGGATCTCTTGCCCCTTGCCGACAAGCGTTCCTGCAAAACTCTTTGGCTGCGGCCCTGCCCCGGTGTCGTCCCGCAACAGCAAGATGCCAACTTACGCCGGCAAAACGGCGAAAAAACCACCGGGCCGACTCGTGCGCAGCGGACTCTGGACACCCGCCGGACTCTGGCCGAACTCTGGATGGCCGGACTCTGGATGGCCGGACTCTGGATGGCCGGACTCTGGACACCGGACTCTGGACACCCACTTTGCGATAGCGTTCCGTGTCTTGCCATCGACAGGTAGTTTGACAAAGGGGGATGATGGTGCCGAGCGTTCGCGGATCGTGGCGATCAATCCGGGCAAGCCGGAAAAGCAGCAGTGGCGCGAGGC
>CAZLSB010000371.1:0-3647 GCA_964561825.1 uncultured Xanthomonas sp. | reverse complement strand
CACCTACGGTTTATGGCCCTTGTGAATTTTCGGGCTCTTGTGGGAGCGAGCTTGCGGGCGGCGCTGATAGACACAGGAGCCCGGATCGCGAGCAAGCTCGCTCCCAGTGCGGCGAAAAACGTTCGACCGATGAAGCGCAGGTCGAACCCACCAAAGCTCGATCCATATGGTGAGGTGTGTGCGCTAGCCAAGGGCCGCCTATCTTGATGGGGGCCTGCAGGCAGCAAATGGACGCGCGCTACTCGAAGCCGTTTTGAAACAGCGATACCGGCGTGAGTCCATAAACCGCGCCCTGATCCGCAGGCCCACTTAAGTCAGCGCCAAACGCGCCGACCACCGCCCGCCCGCCGCCCGCGTGGCTACTGGCATGCCCAAAGCTGTCGGCGCCCACACTGGCTGGCGCCAGACGTTGCAGCACGGTCCAAACGCCTGCCGTGCGTCGAAAAACGTACAAAGCACCGGGCCCAATGCAATTGGGGCTCAAACAATAGGCGCCGAGCAGCGCTTCGTCGCCAGCGATGGATACCGATTGCGCAAAGCGCTCTTGATTTTGCGGTTGACTGGAGCGCAGGCGCGCTTGTTCTGTCCAAGTTGACCCTTGGCGCGTAAACACGAAAGCTGAACCGGCATCGGCGCCCGCCACTTTATCGTCATTGGCCGCTCCACCGATGGCGGTATTGGCGTCCACCGCAACCGAAATGCCCAGACGATCGCTATCTGCTCGGCCAACGCCCATCAAGGTGCCTTGTGCTTGCCAAGAAACACCGCTGCCGACAAAAAAGTGCACTGCGCCGACATCGGTCAAGCCACCACCAATGTCGTCAAACAACGGGGAACCCACCACCAGGGTTCCCGCATTCAGTGCGACCGACTGTCCAAATCGACCGCCGGCTTGCCCACCATACAAGCTGGTCTGGAATAGCCAGTTATTGCCAACCGCGGCATACAAGTGCACCGCACCCACTTCCGCACCGTCGTTTAAACTGGCGGCTTTAGGCTCGCCGACCGCGAGCAGATCGCCATCGAGCGCGACCGTTGAACCATAGTTGCCGGTAGACACCGGATTCGGTGACAACAAGCGCAGCGTCAGCGCGTAATTATTGTTGATATCCAGGCCATAAATATCCACCCGCCCGGCGTTGAACACGGCGCGATCGTCGCCACTTGCGCCGATTGCCAGCCATTCGCGTGGAGCGGCACTCACCGCCACGCTGATCGCAAAGTTGTCATCGGTGCTATCGGATAACAGGGTCTGCTGCCATTGCAATGGGCCGTTTAGCGCAAACCGATAAACGCCCACGTGCCGGCCGAGCGCGCCCGCGGCTACCACTCGCGAAGCCGGTGCGCGCGCGGCGCCAACCGAAAAACCCAGCAGCGCACCCCCTTGCGGAAAATTGGCAGCCACTGGCGCATGCAAACTGTAAGGGCCAACTGCGCAGGCAGCTGCGCTCGCACAGCAAAGGATCACCCCACAAGACACTCGAAACACATCGTTCTCCGCTTAGATCCACGCCGACGCAAGAAACTCCGATCTACAACCGGGCTAGCATTCTGCACGATGGCTTGCAGGAACGTGCAATGCAGCACACTTCTTTAAGGCGAGCAAAACGGCAGTCCGAGGATTTGCGTGAGCGCATGCGCTGCTGGGTAGCGCTACTTGGCTGGCGCAGCAGCTGGTGCAACTGTCCGCGCGTTGCAAACTGAGCAACCCGAGCTGCTGGACATGCTTGCGCAACACCACATTGCCTCTTGGCTGGGAATCACGCCAGTGGCACTGTCGCGCATCCGCCGCAGAATTAAATCCCAATGACGACGCTAGTTGAAAGTACGCGGGTAGTTGCTGATCGCCCCATCACCGTTGCCGGCCCCGCTTGCCGCGACTGTCCCTTGCGCGCGCTGCCGTTGTTTCTTGATCACACCAGCGAAGAGCTGGAACTGCTGCCGTCACTTAAGCGCGGTAACGTGCGACTCAATGCCAACCAAACCTTGATCCGTGAGGGACAGACAGACGCGCCCTTGTTCACGCTAACCGAAGGTTGGGCGTTTCGTTACAAAACCTTGCGCGACGGCCGTCGGCAGATTTTGAGCTTTTTGCTCGCTGGCGATTTCATTGGTGTGCAGCAGAAGATGGGCGACGCTGCCGCGCATGGCGTCGAAACCCTCACCGATGCGATGTTCTGCGTGTTTCAGCGCGACGCCCTGTGGGAACTACATCGGCGCTCACCCAGCATGGGTTTCAACGTCACTTGGTTGACCGCGCATGAGGAATCGCTGGTCGATGACACCTTGCTCTCGGTGGGGCGGCGCAGCGCCGAAGAACGTATCGCCACGCTGCTGATCTTGCTGTTCAAGCGCGCCGCGGCGCTGCAGACCGATAAAGGCGTCGGCGGCGTGCCATTCCCGCTCACCCAGCAGCACATCGCCGATGGCCTGGGACTATCACTGGTCCACACCAACAAAACCCTGCGCAAGCTGGAAACCCGCGGCCTCCATCAGATTCGCAACGGGCGTCTGTGGATGCGCGACGTGCGCGCGCTAGCGCGTTTGGCTGATCTCTACGGCGACGGCCGGCCAGCACAACGACCTTTGGTGTAGTTGAACCTAGGTTGAGTTTTCTGAACGATCGGTCTGCGCCACGCGACCGGCTATGTCTTTGTACACAGCTGCATTGACGCGTGCGGCTTAACTTGGCGGCCGTCGTGCACTGCACCGGTCACGACCCTGTACTGGCCGGCGAACACCGGTTGGACAGCTGAGGTGCTAGTCATTGCAAGGCGCCACTCATGACCACTGCATTGAGTTCCCGTGACAGTAACCATTTGCTAGCGGCGCTATCGCCGGCCGACCGTCAGCAGTTGCAGCCACACATGGAGTGGGTTGCATTGCCAGCTGGAGCCGACCTGTACAGTGCTGGTTCGCCATTGCGCCATGTTTATTTCCCCACCAGCGCGGTGATCTCGCTGGTTGCATTGATGCGCGACGGCGCCACTGTCGAAGTGGGTGTCGTCGGCAACGAAGGCGTGGCCGGCGCCTGTGCGTTTTTGGGCAGTCGCGAAGCGCTGTGCAGTGGCGTGGTGCTCAGCGCTGGTCATGGTTGGCGTGTCGGTGTCCGCGCCGTGAGCGAATTCGCCCGTACATCGCCGGCGTTGATGCAGCCCGTGCTGCGTTACTTGCAGACCCTGTTTACGCAGATCGCGCAGACTTCGGCGTGTAATCGTCATCACGGCATTGAGCAGCAATTGTGCCGCTGGCTGCTGCTGCACGGCGATCGCCAGGAAGGCAGCGAAGTAAAGGCCACCCAGGAAAGCATCGCGCGCATGCTCGGCATACGCCGCGAAGGCGTGACCGTCGGCGCCGGCAAGCTACAGAGCGCTGGACTCATTCGCTACGTCCGCGGCCGCATTTCGATCCTGGACCATAAGGGCCTGGAGCTTCGCAGTTGCGAATGTTATTCGGTACTGCGCCGGGCCCAGGAACAATTGCTAGGGACGCCGATGCGTGCTCATCATCATCATGAGCGCAAGTCATACCCTGAGTACGGTCAAACTAGGGCGGCCTAAAACTGCGCTGTTTGCTCATCCGCCGCGGGGTTAACTAACTGCGGCGGATGGGCATAAATCGGTGATTGCGCAATAGGCCGGCCGAAA
>CAZLSB010000370.1:0-3653 GCA_964561825.1 uncultured Xanthomonas sp. | reverse complement strand
GCCGCCGCCAGTTGCTCACGCACTTGCGCTAAACGATCGACCAAATTGGACTCGTCGGCGGCACTAGGCAATTCCGAGCTGGGTGATTCCGAGCCTGCTGATGGCGGACGAGTCACATCCTGCGCCAGCACATCGGCCATCCAAACGACTAGGCATAACAGCATCAACACGCGCACGGCTCAGCCTCCCGCCGGAGCCAGATCGATCAAGCTTTGCCCGGTCATTTCGGCCGGTTGCGGCAGGCCCATCAGCGCCAGCACGCTAGGCGCGATATCACGCAGGGAACCGCCCTCTCGCAAGGTGGCCGGCCGCCCCACGTAGACCAAAGGCACCGGATTGGTGGTGTGTTGGGTGTTGGCTTGGCCGTTGGCCTCGTCCCACATGTCTTCCAGGTTGCCGTGGTCTGCACAAATCAGCATTTCGCCGCCGACGCTCAAAATCGCCGTTTCCAACGCGCCCAGCGCCAGATCGACGGCTTCCACCGCTTTGATCGCGGCGTTCAAAATGCCGCTATGGCCGACCATATCGGGGTTGGCGATATTGCAGACGATGAAGTCAAAACGCTGCTGGACAATCGCATCGACCAGTTTGTCGGTAAGTTCCGGACAGCTCATTTCCGGCTGCAGATCGTAGGTGGCAACTTTCGGCGACGGCACCATGATGCGTTGTTCGCCGGGGAAGGCCTCTTCGCGACCGCCGTTGAAGAAAAAGCTGACATGCGCGTATTTCTCAGTCTCGGCGATGCGTAATTGCGTCAAACCCGCTTCCGACAGCATTTGCGGCAGCGTATGGGCCATGCTCTGTGGTCGGAATGCCGCGGTGGTGGGCAAATCCGCCGCGTATTCGGTCAAACTGACGAAGTCGACCAGTTTTGGCACGCGTGGTCTGGCAAAACCGGCGAAATCGCTGCGCACAAAAGCAGACGTGAGCTGGCGCGCCCGATCTGCGCGGAAGTTCATGAACACCACCGCGTCACCATCCACCATCGCACAACCCCCAGCAATGGTGGTCGGTTGTACAAATTCGTCATTTTCGCCACGCGCATACGCGGCGCTCAGCGCGCTTACCGCATCGGGCGCATCAAAGTCGGCTTTGGCGTCCACCATCGAAGTCCAGGCACGCGCCACACGATCCCAGCGTTTATCGCGATCCATCGCAAAATAACGGCCACCGACAGTGGCAATACGCGCCTGCGGTTGGGCTGCACAGGCCGCAATCAACGCTTCTAGCGAGGCTTTGGCACTGCGCGGCGGCGTGTCCCGGCCATCCAAAAACGCATGCACCGCGACTTTGGCGCCCGCGCCTGCCGCCAGTTTAAGCATGGCCAAAATCTGCAACTCGTGGCTATGTACACCACCGGGTGATAGCAGTCCCAATAGATGCAGCGTCCGTCCGCTGGCGGACACTGCGCGTGCGGCAGCGGACAAGGCGGCATTCTCATAGAAGCTGCCATCGGCAATGGCCGCGTCCACGCGCGTCAAATCTTGATAGACGATACGCCCGGCACCCAGGTTCATATGACCGACTTCTGAGTTGCCCATTTGCCCCGCTGGCAACCCCACCGCCAAGCCATCGGTGCGGATCAAGGTGTGCGGCCAACGTGCGCTGATACGCCGCCAATTGGGGCATAGCGCCTGCGAAATCGCGTTATCTGGCGCGGGTTCCGCGTGTCCCCAGCCATCGAGAATCAGCAAAAGTACGGGTTTCGGTCGCATCCATTTGTCCCATTGCAGCAGCAGTGCGGATGGTAGCGCGTTGCGCATTCATCTATGCCATAAGCTGGCCCGATCTCCCCTGACCAACTACCCTGGCACCCAGTTTGTCGGTTGGCATAGGCTTTGCAACACCGTCGGCACCCATGTCGGCATAACGGAGAAGCTTAGGAGCACCCCATGAACAACTCAATGGAACAGCGTTTCGTCGATCGCCTGCTGCATGCACTCGCCGCCCCAGGCGAATACGGCGCACAACCGCCAGTCAAAGCGCCGGTTCCGGCAGCGCTGAACCCAATTCCGGCACCAAGCATCTCCCCCATCTCTCGTTGAGGTTTATGTCATGAAACAGAGTTTATTTGCCGCCGCGTTGCTGGCCGCCGTGTCTGCCTACGGCAGCGCAGCGATCGCCGCCACCATCGTCGCGCCGGGCACCAGTCAAGATTCAGTCAATAAGTCGCTTACCGTGGGCACCGGCACACAAGTAAAGAATGTCGAGACCGTCAACGGCAGCATTCAGTTGGAGAGTCAATCCAACGCGGAAGAGGTCGAAACCGTCAACGGTAGCATCCAAGTGGGCGATAACGTCGGGGTGGCCACACTGGAAACCGTGAATGGCTCGATTGTCGCCGGCAGCGGACTACAAGTCAGTGGTGATGTAGAAACGGTCAACGGCCGCATCACGATCGGAATTGGATCCACCGTGCAAGGGTCGGTGTCGACCGTCAATGGCGGTGTCACGCTGGATCAGGTCACCGTCACCGGCGATGCCGAGACCGTCAACGGCGTGCTGCAATTTCGGGGCAGCAGGATCGGTGGCAATGCTGAAATGGTCAACGGTCGCATCGAAGTGGTCGATGGCAGCATCGTCGCCGGCGATTTGATCGTGCGCAAGTCCAAAGGCAACAACTGGAATTGGGGCAGAGAGCCCAAACCGCCGGTGGTGGTGGTTGGTCCCGGCAGTGAAGTGCGTGGCCGATTATTAATCGAAAACGACCGCACCAAGCTATTCGTGCACGAAAGCGCCCGCATCGGCGCAGTGGAAGGCGTGCAAGCGACGCGTTATTCGGGCAACGACGTGCCGGAGTAGGGGCGGCGAGGCTCTGGTGGAAGCACGCTTACGCGCGGCGCTGATGAGAATTCCGAAGCCCGGATCGCAAGCAAGCTCGCTCCCACAGGCCGCCACCCCAACCGCGTTTGCACAACCTTGAAAATCTGGCCTCCGGTTGTTCGCTTGAAATAAATGCGACGCAAGCATTAGCCCGGTTACCGATTTTTCCGCGCGTAGAACCGGAACTTCGCGAAGGACCGCTAGTCAGAGATAACGTAACAGGGCGCAGCAATGAACATCCCTATCCCTGGGATGGTTTTGGGACGCGAAAGGGACTTTAACGCCGGGCAGCACGCTCGGCGTTTTTTTTTGCCCCTTTCAAAAATCGCCCATGCCCTCGGGTGTGCCGCTGATTCCCACGCGCAGTAATTTCAAGGTATTGGTGCCGCCCAACAAGCCGGTGTGATCGCCGGTGGTAATTAATACGCGATCGCCAGTCACCAAACGGCCCTGGGCATGCAGCAGCTCGACCGCCAAACGGGTGGAATGGGTGACGCCGCCGCCGAGCGGGTCGAAGGCTACCGGGTACACATCGCGATACAAACACATGCGCTGCCGTGAGCCCTGATGGCGACTCATCGCGTAAATCGGGATACGCGAACGCACGCGCGACAACCATTGCGCGGTCGCGCCGGATTCGGTCAGCGCGATGATGGCGCGCACGCCGATGCGATTGGCCAAGTCCATGGCTGCCATCGCAATCGCCTGATCGGTGCGGTGAATCTCCAGCGGTGCCGATGGTGGCGCTTCCATCTCACCAAATTGGCGTTCGGCAGCGGCGCAAATGCTGCGCATCGCGGCGACCGCTTTGTCTGGATGTTTGCTAGATG
>CAZLSB010000369.1:0-3690 GCA_964561825.1 uncultured Xanthomonas sp. | reverse complement strand
GTGCCGTTTCTCCACGGCGTCTTGAGCTGGTAACGCACCTTGCCCTGCGGCGAGAGCGATAGGCGCCCCATTCATTGACGCGAGCTTAGCTGCTTTCAGCTACCGCTGGTGCCGCGACGACAAACCACACCATTCCGGCCGTCATTTCGGCACGTATATCGCGTGGTCGTGTTCGACCCCAGAGGGCCACCGATCGGGATGCCGATTCGACGTGCATGCTCAAGGAAATCCTCGACATTGAAATGATACGTGAATTCCCCCGAACCTTCGCGCGCGTCACCTGCATTTCCCCAAACCGGGTTTCCGTTTGGGTCGAATGCACCTGTTACAACTCCTTGTGGCGTTGCTTCCGTAAACGCAATCACCACAAAGCTTCCGCCCGTGAAGCGCACGACTATTACGACTATTGATCCGTCGACACCCCAGATCTGGGCGTTTGCTATTGCTATAGCGCGATCCACCACGCGGAGCGCCAAGCTCCGGCTGGCAAGTGCGTCCCGTGCAAATTGGCGCACACGCTGAGAAACGCCGAAGTTACGCTCGACGTCATAAGCCGTCGTTACTGCACTCACACACTCGCTAGCCGGGCAACTGGGCAGCCCCAACTCGGATGCATCCACGTCAAATTGTTCTTTCAGCGTGCCCGAAGTAGCCAGATAGAGATCACGAAGTGCTTGAAAATACTCCACTTCTGGGGAATCAAAAGGGATGGAATAGGCAACGTTTTGGTAATGGCATTGTCCGATTGAATCTGCGCCATTGGCGCTCTTGTCATCCTTCCCGGAAGCCGGGCGACGTTCGATACAACCCGGACCCACACCCTCAGAATAAACTTCAAATTTTTCCCACCAACCCTGGCCAAGGTTGAAAACTCCACGGTACGCTGGTGCCGTACCAGGCGCAGCCATCGCCGCAGCCTGACTCTGGCTGCAATTATCGCAGCGCTGCCACACGGTCTGCGCACCTGCACTCAAAGGGCTGAGAAAAACTGCTGCAGCTAACACGAAACTTCTCAAGGTATATCCTTCTGCAATTACTGTGAACATGGATGTCAGCTCCTAAGTTGAACTTCATTTTTTTTTCTATTTTTATTTACATAATAATCTTTTTGGCAAAATTGCCATGCAAACAGTCAGGCTTTTCATGCGCACGCGGGTCACGCCGCCCAAGCAGGCGCGCCACATCCACCCGCACCGCCATCTCGATGCGCTCCAGTGCATCCAGCGCCAACAGGCGCAACTTCTTGTCAAACACATAGAGCCGCACCACATCCTCGAACCGGCTGTCTGGCGCAAAGGTATCCAGACGCACGGCTTGGCCCTGGGTGGTTGAGGCGGATTTATCAATGGCGCGCAGCGGGTACCAATAGCCGCTCAGGCGGTAATAACCCAAGCGCTTCAAGTAATCGAGCGCAGCGGTAGGGTTATCCACCTGCAAGCCACGCGTCCGAAGTTGCTGCAGCTGATCAGTAAACGACATCCAAGGCTTCAGGGGCTTCATCGAAATATCGCCTCCGATAGCCCACGCATTCCGGCGCGATATCGGCCCCACGCACAAACTGCCAGCCGGTTTCCTGAAACCAAGTGATGCACAGGTCTTCGAGCTGTTGTTCGTTCATCATGGCTGCGCCAACTCCCTGATTTGTTTCAGCCACGCGGCAAAGAACGCACACTCGGCTTCGATTTTGGCCAGGCCTATCTTTTGCGCCGCAATTGGGCCGTGGCGGCGCTTGTGATATCTGGGGTTGCGCAATTGACGCTCCAAGTGCGCCGCAGGCTTGCTTTCAGGGCGGTCGTTGATGTGTTCGGGCGATTCTGCTGCCGCGCGTACCGCCGCCAGGGCAATGGATGCTGTTTGCCAGCCGGGCTCAATGCACGTCAATGTCGGCACATCACTGAACAGCAAGGCTTCGAATTCATAGGGCTGGATATAGGGAATAAAGCGACTTGGTCGGCAGCCAGCCTCAGCGACCACGTCTGCATGCAAAGCCGCCTTCAACACCGCCAAACGCGTTGCCAATAACGCTTGTGCCTTCGACTCGGCAAAAGCCGGAAACGCGCTATCAAGACGATACAGATCAAAAAGGGTCGTGACCACAGGGGAAGTGTTTTGCCGCAGCCTTTTGCTCAAATGGGGCTTGACCCGTTCGTATTTCAAAGCACCGCCTTTGTGACCGCGCGACGTCCCGACCATTTCCGGAATCAGGTTCAAACCCAAACTATAAAAGGCCGGTGCCAGCACATCCCGCACAAACGTTTCCTCGGTCTGCCCTTCACAGACGACGCAAACACGCTTCATCGCGTTGGCCGCCCGCCCAGGATGTTGCGCTTCCACAGCTCGCCCAAGGTGTAGTCTTGCAACCAGTCGGATAGCTCCGCGTGCGTTAAGCGCTTGAAGCTGGAAGCACCTTGCTCTAGTTCGACGACCACTACATCCTCTGGCGCCAATTCGTTAATTAGCTCCACCGACTGCGTGGACACAATCAATTGTTTGTTCTCCGCCACCTGCTTAAAGATGTCAGCCAAGACGTTGATGGCGTAAGGGTGCAGCCCCAGTTCCGGCTCATCAATCAGAATGGTGTCGGGCAGCAGGGGTACGGGCTGAAGCAACAGGGCGACCAAGCAAATGAAGCGCAAACTGCCATCGGAAAGCATATGCGCCTTGAAAGGTGTGTCGGGGTGGCCAAGTTGCGTCCATTCCAACTGCACGAACTCTTCCGCATCGCCGCGATGCACAAAATCGTCGAAGAACGGCAGCACCAGCCGCACGGTTTCAATAATCCGCCGATATTCCTCCGGGTAACGCTGGTGCAGCATGCGCAAGTACGGTGCCAAGTTGGCCGCATCCGGCTTCAGTCGCAAATTGTCGTTAGCAGGATGTATGCGCTTGACGGTTGCGGTGTCGCTGGTGTCATGGAAGTGATAAACCCGCCAATTGCTAACCGCAGGCCGCACATATTTTGCACGCTGCCCTCGGTCATCCTTCAAGCGCGCTTCCGCGTGCCCCGTACCCAACCGGCGATTGGGATTCATAACGCGCAATTCATCGCTGCCGAAAAACTGACAGTCTTCGCTTTCAAACAAAAACCGATTATCCGCCGACGGCAAAAGACGGAAGCGATAACCTTGCTGCAAAGCGCGATGTGAAGCTACGGAAAACGAAAAGGCCATTTCCAGTCGCGGTGTTTCCAGCCGACCGAAATGCAGCATTGCGTCAATGCCGCCCTGTTTTTGCACATAAATTTGTAACTGCTGTTCGTACATTTCATGCAAAAACTTAAACATGCCAATGAAATTGCTTTTGCCCGCGCCATTGGCGCCGATAAGCACGTTCAAAGCGCGAAGCTCGAAGTCTTCAAGCGATTTGATCGACTTATAGCCCTTAACCGTCAATTTCTGGATTTGGCTCATGCGGGCAGCTCGTCAAGGGTTGACGCAATATCGGCGACTGGTAGCTCGCCGGATAGGGGTTTGGGGAGTAGGGAGTCGCGGAGCTTTGACAGATGCTGAGCCTCGGCATTTAGGCTTTCGATAAACGAGTAGTAAGGTCGAACTTTCTCAGGAAAATGCCTTCTTAACTCATAACCAGCACATGACAACTTCCAACCAGCGATTGCGTCTTTGTCGCCTCGCGGCATCTTGGCCGCTCCGTATTGTCTTCCTAATTTTGCCTTCAGCGTCGTATCCGGCG
>CAZLSB010000368.1:0-3735 GCA_964561825.1 uncultured Xanthomonas sp. | reverse complement strand
TGCTGCTGGTGTGCGGCAGCGCCCGCAACGACGGCACCTGCCCCGGCGAAGTCTCGAAGACCTGGCGCCTTACCGAGATCGCACGGGAGGTCGTGCAGGGCGCCGGCGTCGCGGCCGACGTGCTGGACCTCAGTCTCGTCACCTCTGAATACGGACGCAACATCCATCCCTGCAAGGGCTGCGTGTCGAGCGCCATGCCGCTGTGCCACTGGCCCTGCAGTTGTTACCCGAACCATGCACTCGCGCAGACCCATGACTGGATGGCCGAGATCTATGCACGTTGGGTGGCGGCGCATGCAGTGATCCTGCTGGCGCCGACCTACTGGTACCAGTCGCCCAGCGTGTTGAAACTAATGATCGACCGCTTGGTGTGTGCCGATGGCGGCAACCCGGACCCCACCACCACGCACGGCAAGCGTGTCGCCGAGGCCAAGCAGCTCGAAGCGCAGGGCTGGGGTTATCCAAAGCATTTGGCCGGCCGCGCCTTCGGTGTGGTCGTTCACGGCGATGTGGCCGGAGTCGAAAGCCAACGCCGCAACCTCTGCGACTGGTTGGAGTCGATGAGCCTGATCGACGCCGGCGCGACCGCCAAGCTCGACCGCTACATCGGCTACTTTGAACCCTACTTCAGCAGCCATGAAGCGCTGGATAAGGATAGCGACGTGCAGGAAGAGGTGCGTAACGTAGCCCGCTCGGTGCTGGCCGCAGTCAAGGAACTGCGCGCCGGGCGCTTGAGCCAGCCCGACAAGCAGCTGCATTCTCCGCGACCAATGTGACGCGGGCTGAGCGTAGTCCGAAACGATGTCTTACCCACTGAAAGGAACCGTCATGCCGCAGAAAGCCTGGAGCGCCAAGCGCGAGCGTCAATACGTACACGTCAAGGACAGTTTGATTGAGCGTGGCAAGCCACTGCCGCTGGCCGCAGAGATCGCGGCACGGGTGGTCAACAAGGAGCGGGCGCAGCATGGCGAGTCGCTAGAAGCGAGCCCGTCCTCAATCAACGACATGTCCGCCAGTCGGCGCGGCGGCTTGCGCTCGCATCAGGGCGCGGGCGGTCGAACCCTACTGCAGCTTCGCAATGAAGCGCGTCAGCGTGGCTTGCGGGGGCGGTCATTGATGAATAAGGCGCAACTCGAACAGGCCTTAACCCGATGAACGCGCACACGCTGAGCACAGATCTCGTCGAGAGCCCATCGGTCGCCGCTGCAGAAGCGCGCGCGGTCGCGCCAGCGCCGGTCAGCGCCATTGAGGCCGTGGCCCGTTCGCGGCTACTGACCGTGGCAAGGGATGCCCTGCTGGTCGAAGTGGCGGCGCTGTTGTCGAACGCGCAGATCAACGTCGTTGTGGTGTGTGATGCCGCGGGCACAACCGTTGGCACCATCACCGAGACGGTTCTGGTCAGGCACCTGAGTTTGGGACACGCCGATTTCTTCAGCACCCAAGCAGACGACGTGATGACGCGCGAGATCACGACCTGCGCGCCCGACGAGGCCTTGTCCGATGTGCTTGCGATGATGCATAAACAGGGTCTTATCCATGTGCTAGTCGTCGATCCGGCCAACAAACCACTCGGCGTGCTCAATGCGCTCGACGGGCTACGCGCACTGCTGGCGGCAGGCAACCATGAGGAAGAATTGCTGCGCAACTACGTGATGGGCGTCGGCTACCAGTAAAGGAACACCTTTGAGTCACGCGAACTACTCCTCAACACAGACGCGCATCACAGCGCATTAGCGCGTCTGTGCTGCGCGTGTCTGTATGGCTTTACCCTCGGCCTTGCCAAGTAGGGGTGCATCGTTGTTCGTATCAAGGATCAGACCAGCCGGCTTCGTGCCTCACTCGGCTGATATTTTCGTATACGACCTTGCGTAGGCGATTGGTAATGCCGAGCGGTCGGTGCTCCGCTAGGGCATGCCATGGGTTGAAAGAGAGCTGCTCGCAGAACGCATCCTGCTCTGGCGTATCGAACGCCTGCTTCGGAACGTGGATCGTCGCTACCTGGTAGAATGGCGCTTCCTGCTCTGTCCACTCCGTCATTGAGTCTTCCACACTCATCGCAGAGGACGTTCTCGGCTGCACCAGGAACTGCAGGCAGACATCGCGCTGCTGCAGTGTTGCCCGGAGCGCCTCGCGCAGGAAGTTCGGGCCGGGGTTGGCAGGCATTGGATCCGCAGCGTCGGTGCAGCCCCGAACCGAGTATTTGACCGCTTGGCGGTCTGGCCCGAGGCCTAGCTGATAGGGGACGGTCGACCAGTAGCGCGTCTGCATGGGGTTAGAAATCTTCTTGCGCGCGGTCGCGAGCGCGATCCAAGCGCCCCGCAGTCCGAGGTCGATCGGAATAAGTAGCTTGCTCACTGCGCTGTCGCTGCTGGCGCGCTTGACGACGGCGAGGTAACGGCGCGGATCATTGGCAAAGAAAACCGGATGGCTGATGAGGACGAAATCCTGGGTTGCCCCCTGCTCTGCCCAGTCCGTCTCGCCCAGCAGACTTGTGCCGGGCAGCCCAAGCAGCTTTATGGCCATTCCTCGCACATCCCCCCGGTTGTCAGCTCTGGTGGCGTCCTGTGATCCATTGGAGAAGCGTATCCAAGCCGAGTAGCGCGCGCGCGGGATGAAGACGCCGTGTGATAGGCTGGCGGGAAGCGTGTCAGACACCTGAAACTCGGCACGCAGGCAACCGTGGGCCTTAGGATGGGCATCGCGCAAAATTCCGCCGGGCGCGTACTTCTCCCGCAGCGACAGTTCAATGACTCGACTGATTTCCTCTGCCAGCAGCCACTCTTGCGGGTACAGCCGCTCTCCCAAGCCAGGGTCGAGGTGGGAATAGGACGGCGGTGGAGTGCCTTCGTCTTGTCTCGTCATCGCCTCTCTCCCAGCGCCAGCGCAGCCAATCATTGCCAGCAGCACAGCGCTGCCGATGAGCCGGCACATGCCAGTCACCACGCGCCGTTGATGGTGGCGGCGCGCTACTGAGTCCTGGCCTTGTCATGCGCGGCAATCCAATGGTCAAGCACGCGGATCTCTTTTCTCTGCGCCGCAATAATCTTGTTGGCGAGGTCACGTATCGATGCATCCTTGCCATTTTTCAGCTGCGCCTGAGACATGGTCAGCGCCATCTGGTGATGCGTGCGCATGTTCACGGCAAAATCGTAGTCCACGTCGCCGGTCATGGATATGCCTTGGTTTGTCGACATGTTGCTCGCTACTACAGGCTGCATCGACATGGTCGTTGCTGGCTCGCTGTTGGGAGACTCATAAGCAACGGCGATGACCGGCGCTAACAGAAAGGCAATCGTCATAACGCAGATGCTGAGTGGCAAGCGGATCGACTGCTGAAACGCGATTTTGTTGTTGACCGACATGTTTTGTCTCTCCAGGGTATAGGGTGCGTCGCAATGCTTCGCGACTCTGCACAGGACCGACCCAAAATGTCTGTTCGATACCGCCCATTGCCGGGTTGTACTCGGCGCGCTGTTACACCGGAAGAGCGCAAAGCCGCAGCGCTAACTACAAGTCGGCGATTCGGATAGTCCCTGGAACGCCGAGTTGTACTCGGCATGATCTGGGACTCTAAGGGCTCGTTCGTCAATAACTTGGACTTTTTTGCTCGCCGGCTTGGGCGCGCTGCGTCGTTGCGACTCGCTTGTGTGGCACGCCACACCGCGCTCATCGCGCCTCGTATCGCATCCCAATCCGACGGCCAAAAGTCCAAGTTATTGTCCTCAAGAGCCCTAG
>CAZLSB010000367.1:0-3738 GCA_964561825.1 uncultured Xanthomonas sp. | reverse complement strand
AATCATTCGTAGCTTCGAGCAATTCAATCTGATGCTCGAAGCTTTTTTGTTGCTCATACAAACTCAGCATCGCCAGTAGTTAATAAAGTGAATTTGCAGTAAAAACTCGATCGCCTACGGCGAATGAGAAGTGCAAAGAGAAGAAGTGCAAAGGGCTAAAGAGCAAAAGAGTAAAGGGCTACGGAGTCCTCGGAGCCGAACAACAAACCCGAAAACCGAAGTCGATGCGATCGTCCGCAAAGTAGTTGCTACGGCAAGCAGAACGGCAATTCCTCGGATAAGCGAACCAGGAACCGCCCCGCCTTACTCGTCTTCCATCTTTCGATCTTGGTTCATCGATCCAGGCAGAGCCATCAGTCGGCGCACCTGTATAATCGCTATGCCAATCATCCTCGCACCATTCCCATACATTACCGTGCAGATCGTATAAGCCAAAAGCATTTGGGTAATATTTACCGACGGGTGTAGTTTTGTCTGACGATTTTGATTTTGTGGGTGAGTTCTGATAGCTTTCCGTCCAGTTAAAATTTGCTAAGTCTGGTGTGATAACCGCACCAAAATGAAATGGTGTCTTAGTTCTAGCCCGACAAGCATACTCCCACTCCGCTTCGCTGGGCAAACGGTACGGTCTGCCCGATCGCGCCGCAAGTCGGCGACAAAACTCCACGGCATCATGCCAATAAACATTCTCTACTGGTTGGTTTGGACTGTCGGTTTCGCCTTTAAAATGTGATGGATTCTCGCCCATCACTGCCTCATACTGTGCTTGGGTTACGGGGCATTTGCCTAAAAAAAATGCTGGCACCTTGACAAAATGCTGCGGAATTTCATCTTCGTAGCTTTCGGGTTCGCCATCTGGTGCTCCCATCATATAATCGCCACCTGGAATTAAAATCATGTCCAGAGGGGTATTACTGTCTAAATTTTCCTGAAAATACTGTGCTGTGCAAGATTCTCGACGAAGTGTGATTTTCATGGATCGCCCATATTTGGAGATAGGGCAAACGTTCGCCGAAGCTACCAGCCTACCCTACCCGTTTTGATTTTCGGATGCCGAAGCATCGCTGGAGCAGGTCTGGACTCCTCTGGTACGCCCTATGAATTCCCATCCATAAGCTCTGACTGTGAAGAGTGCTCGGAGCCGAACAACAAACCCGAAAACCGTTGTTGTTGCGATCGTCCGCATTGTTGTTGTTACGGTAAGCAGAACGGCAATTCCTCGGATTATCGATCCAGGAACCGCCCCGCTTTATATGCCTGCCCCAGTTTCAGCTTAGCGGAGTTTTTGATTTTTGGATCGCTGGTAATGATTCTGCCTGCAATATATCTTGCTGCAATCGCCATGTATCGCCGTGTCCTAGATGGGCAGTCCAACTCTGTAACGATCGCTCTAAATGCTCTAGAGAGATTTGACCTTTAAGATAATCCTTTTGCATCCGTTTTAGGCGCAATCTACCTCGGCGTAGGTTATCGTTTCGCACCCTAATTCGATCGCGCAGGACTCGAAATCCGACAAAATTAGCCCCAATTTGGGTCTCAAACAATTGGCTTTTAATCGGATGGATTCGTAACCTCAGTGTCGCTAAAAATTCCTCGATCGCTACTCTCGCTTCTACTAGAAATTCGCGATCGTCGGAGAAAAGACAAAAATCATCAACGTAGCGGAGATATCGCTTTGCTTTGAGCTGATCTTTGACGAAATGGTCAAAGCTGTTCAAATAGACGTTGGCAAAAAATTGACTCGTGAGGTTGCCGATTGGCAGTCCCCGTCGCCGTTGGCAAGGTGTTAGCAGGTCATCCCCTGGAAAATATTCGGCGATTGGTTCTCGATCGCAATCGAGATCGACGATCTGCGCGATTAGCGATAGCGTCTCAGGGCACTTGATTTTGCGGCGAAGCTGTGACTTGAGAATTTCACAATCGATACTGGGAAAGTATTTACGGATATCGCATTGCAATATATAACGACTATTGCGGGTAAATTGCGTAAACCGCTTTAAGGCGCGATGTGTACCAAAACCCACCCGATTGGCGTAGCTGTCATGGATGAAAGTTGGCTCGAAGATGGGGACGATGATATTACAAAGCGCGTGATGGACGACGCGATCGCGGTAAGGTGCGGCAGAAATCAAGCGTGGCTTGGGTTCGTAGATTCTGAAACTACGGTAAGCTCCAGGTTGGTAGGTGTGGCTTTGTAGCTCTCGCTGGAGGCAAAATAATTCCTGCTCAAGATTGTAATTGAACTCCAAAACATTAGCCCGAAATCGCTTGTCTCGTTGAGCTTGACGAGCTGCCTTAAACAGATTCTCAAAGTCAGTAATTTGGTGCCAGAGATTGCCAAAGCGCTTCATATCGATCGCTGTTTTTGCTGTTCGATCCAACCGCCTAGATCGGCACCGATGTCATTCAACTGCGTGCCGATATATTCGTAGCGTTTAGTCTGGATGAGTTGAAAATCTGCTAACAGACGGGTTTGATGGCGGAGAATATCGAGACTAATGTTAAGCGTTTCGAGGTTAGAGAGTTTGTCTCGACTATATCGCGCCTGAATTAAGCCATCCAGCAAATTGTAAAGTCGCGTGACTATGCGATCGCCCAACAAAAATTTATGGTTGCGAGGTAAGCGATTGAGAATAGGGACGTACCACTTGATTAAATCGTAGGTTTTTTGCACGATCGGTAGTTCTGGCATAGGGCTGATTTTATGATTTTAAAACTCGATCGCCTACGGCGAATGAGAAGTGCAAAGAGAAGAAGTGCAAAGGGCTAAAGAGCAAAAGAGTAAAGGGCTACGGAGTCCTCGGAGCCGAACAACAAACCCGAAAACCGAAGTCGATGCGATCGTCCGCAAAGTAGTTGCTACGGCAAGCAGAACGGCAATTCCTCGGATAAGCGAACCAGGAACCGCCCCGCCTTACTCGTCTTCCATCTTTCGATCTTGGTTCATCGATCCAGGCAGAGCCATCAGTCGGCGCACCTGTATAATCGCTATGCCAATCATCCTCGCACCATTCCCATACATTACCGTGCAGATCGTATAAGCCAAAAGCATTGGCATACTTAAAATTTCCCACAGGGGTCGTGCCCTTCGAGCCAACCTTTAGCTTTGGCGCATTACCATAGGCAAATGCCCAATCATAATTTGCCAACTCTGACGTAATTGTCTCACCGAAATGAAACGGTGGATATATCTTCTTACTAACCTCGTCATTTAACAGAGGGGTTGGAGGTGAGGTCATTGCCCGACAAGCATATTCCCACTCCGCTTCGCTCGGTAATCGAAACTCCTTGCCAGTCAGATCTGAGAGACGGCGACAAAACTCCACGGCACCATGCCAAGAAATATTCTCTACTGGTCGGTTTGGGCTGTCGGGTTCACCTTTAAAATGTGATGGATTCTCGCCCATCACTGCCTCATATTGCGCCTGCGTTACGGCATACTTACCCATAAAGAATGTTGGCACGCTGACTTCATGTTGCGGGCTTTCAGATGAATTTCTATCCTTTTCATGCTGATGCGACCCCATGATAAATTTCCCCTCTGGAATCGCCACCATTTCCAGATCGATCTCTTCACTCAGCCGATCTACATAACCCCACGCTCGTCCTTCTTGCTTGCTAATCTTGGCTGTAGTTTTTTTGCCCGATGTTTGCAAAGTAACCGTCGCGATCTCAAAATCAAATGGTTCGAGCGGATTCTCTTCCTCGATCTCCACAAATACCGTTTCAAACGTAATT
>CAZLSB010000366.1:0-3751 GCA_964561825.1 uncultured Xanthomonas sp. | reverse complement strand
CGACAGGCTGCTAGCAGCCTGTCGCGAGTCCCGTTGCCATGCGCCTCTAATGCAGGCACCGCAGTAAACAGGAAAGACGCACAATCTTCGGCTAGTACCGGCGTTTGCACAGGTCTAAAACCAGGCGCCAGGGCATTGGTCCACACCAGTTTCTGATTCTCGCAATTTCCAGGTAACAACCGGTGCCCGGAAACTCCTGCCCCTCGGGCGAGCGCATCACGGTGTAAAAGTTGCCACTTGGCCGCAGACCAATCTCACAATCGATGGTGCTCTACGGCGCCGGTGTAAACCATTGTTTTAGCGGCTTTGGCTGCGTCCATGCCGCCCAAATTGCGGCCGGAGACAAGTCCACTATTCGATCCAGTACCAAATCAAGTTTACACCATGAAGAGCAAGGCCGAGCTTGGCCGACGCGAGGACCAGCCTACCAGAGCAGGGCGGCCCGGACCATGCCAGGGCGAGCCTTTGGCCTGCCAGGGCGCAAGCCCGAGCCATTGCCGCAAAGCCTTTCGAAAAATCTCACGCAAATCAGCGGCAGCATGATCTGTGCACGCTCCAGCTCACGTATGCATAAGCACGCACCCTTCCGGAACCGCTGCATGAAGCGCTTGCTCGCTGTGTCGATCACGATCCTGCTAATGCCGATGGCGGCCGTCGCCACCACCAATCAGTCGCCCCCTGCCGCGCGTTACACCCTGCTGCGCCTGGAAGCGGCGCCTGCTGCGCCAAGTAGTCGCTATCAGCTCAGCAGCGAGACGGGCGCTGGCGCTGCGGCCGCACGTTTTCGTCTGCTCGAGGCAGGTACCGCAAAGACCGCCGGGGTCTGCGATTCTGGCGATAGCTTGTTCGCCAACGGCTTTGAAAACTAATCAAATAAGGACTTGAGATGAAAACACTGCCGCTGTGCGTACTTGCCATTGCCATCGCCATCAGCCTTGCCGCGCCGCCGCTGAGCGCCGCCGACAGCCCATCACCTACGACCTGGCGTGGCACGCTGCAGGACGGCGCCGCCGCCGCCAATGGTCTCTATGACATCGAGGTACACCTGCATGGACAGCGCGACGGCAGCAAGGCGCTGACTGGCGCCATCCAGTTTCCGGGCGTGCGCGTGAGCAATGGAAGTTTCGAACTGCCGCTGGAACTTGCGCCCTGGCTGCAGGCGCAGCCTGAGCTGTGGCTGGAACTGGCGATCAAAGGACAGGGCGACAGCGGCTTCGTGACGCTGCCAGATCGCGCCGCCGTCAAGGCCGGTGCGGCCACCTGCTGGAATACCGACGGCAACGCAAACCTTGGCGCCGGCTCCTTCCTCGGTACGATCGATAGCCCTGGTCTGGTCTTAAAGGTGCTGAACCGCCGAGTAGCGTGGTACAGCTACTTCTTTGGCCAGACCGAAAGTCCGTCCATCATAATGGGTGACGAGGGTAACCTCACGTTTGCCAGAGGCTCGGTGATTGCCGGCGGCGGCGCGGACGGATTATCGAACATCGGCTTTGGCAACTACGGCACCATCAGCGGCGGCAATAACAACCATACTGGCGAGAACAATGTCAGTTCGGGGGGCGCAACGGTCAGCGGCGGTCTGAGCAACCGGGCGACTGCTACGACCTCCGTTGTTGGCGGCGGCAATGCCAATCGGGCCAATGCCAGATCCAGCACCGTCAGTGGCGGTCAATTCAACCAAGTGACCGGTAACAACGGCGCCATTGGTGGCGGCACCAATAATGAAGTGACCGGCAGCAACGGCACGATTGGTGGTGGTGAGGGCAACCTGGCTGGCAATGGCGTAACCATTGGCGGTGGCACATCCAATGCAGCCATCGGCGGCGGCGCGACGATCGGCGGCGGTGACTTAAACGTTGCCGATGCCACTTACGCGACGGTGCCCGGCGGTAACTCAAACCGTGCCACCGGTATCGGCAGTTTCGCCGCTGGGCAGCGCGCCCAGGCAATGCATTTTGGCTCATTCGTGTGGAATGATGGCAGCAGCGGCAGCGCGTTCTCTTCTACCCGCCCGTTTCAGATGCGCTTGCGTGCCGCCGGCGGTGTGCACGTGCAGGGCGAGGATTCGCTCGGGGTGAATGCAGCGGCGCTCGGCAATTCCGATCCGATCGAGCTGGTGCTGGAAGCGGCCGATGCGCAAGCCTATCTGATGAGTGACAACGTCGGCGGTTTCGGCTCGGTTTTAGCGCTGGGTGAGATGAGCAACAACGCCCTGGTCAATACCTGGGGAATCGCACGCGAAACCAGCAGTGGCGGCAACGGTTTGCGCTTCACCTTCGGCACTAATGAGGTGGCAGCAACCAACACGGTACGCGTCAAGTTCAACAGCAACGGCACGGTGTTCAAGTCCTCAGGTACAGCCAGTTGGGACGTGGTCTCTGACGCGCGCCTGAAAACCGAGCTGGGTCCGGTCGAGCACGCGCTCGACCGTCTGCTGCAGCTGCGCGGCATTCGCTTCGCGTACCACGATGACGCCAAACCCTATGGCATGGACCTGCCCAAAGGTGAACAGACCGGTTTCATCGCCCAGGAAGTTCAGCGAGTTTTCCCGGATTGGGTGAATACCAGTGACGACGGTACCCTCACCATCGGCGAACGCGGCACCACTGCTTTGATGGTCGAGGCGTTACGCGAGTTGAGCGTGCGCAACGCCGTGCTGGAAGCGCAACTGCTTGAGCGCGATGCCGCCCTTGAGGCGCGCATCGCGGCGTTGGAGCAAGCGGCCGAGCATGAACGCTGATCGATGGCGACAAATTCGCGCGCTGTTCGAACAAGCACTGGCGCTTGAAGCCGCTGAGCGTCCAGCTTTTTTGGACGCCCAATGCGGCGCCGACGAGGCGCTGCGGCAGGAGGTCGAATCGCTGCTGCATGCCGACGCGAGCGCCGCGCAAGCGCCGATGGGCTTGCTGACCGCAGCACCAGAATTGCTGCACGCACTGAACGCCGATGCCGAGGCCAAAGACACCGACCCACGCATAGGGATGCGCCTGGGGCCATGGCGGCTGGATCGGCATTTGGGTCGCGGCGGCATGGGTTCGGTGTATCTGGCCAGTCGCGATGATGGCGCCTATCACCAGCAGGTGGCGATCAAGCTGGTCAGGGCCGACTGGGATGTCGAGTTACTGCAGCAGCGTTTTCGCGCCGAACGGCAGATTCTTGCCGGCTTGAATCACCCGCATATCGCGCGGCTGCTGGATGGCGGCTTGAGCCCAGACGGCAAACCCTATCTGGTGCTGGAATATGTAGACGGCGAAAGCATCGTCGACTATTGCGATGAGCGCCGACTCGATGTGCGCGCGCGGCTGGGATTGTTTATCACCATCGGGCAAGCGGTCGCCCATGCCCATCATCGGCTGGTGGTGCACCGTGATTTGAAGCCGTCGAATATTCTGGTGGACGCCACCGGACAGGTGAAGTTGCTCGATTTTGGCATCGCCAAACTGCTGCACGCCGACGCCGAAGCCACTGCCCGTGAACAGCGCATGTTCACGCCCGAGTACGCGGCGCCAGAGCAGCTGCGCGGCGAGGCGGTCACCACCGGCGTCGATATCTACGCGCTGGGGCTGCTGCTGTTCGACCTGCTTACCGGACGCCGGCCATACGGATCCACCGGCTCCACGCCGGCCGCTTATGAGCGCGCCATCCT
Source organism: uncultured Xanthomonas sp. (assembly GCA_964561825.1). Taxonomy (GTDB): domain Bacteria; phylum Pseudomonadota; class Gammaproteobacteria; order Xanthomonadales; family SZUA-5; genus JADKFD01. Next base: position 105 of record CAZLSB010000366.1, on the reverse strand, counting down.
GACCCAGGAACCGCAGCGTCCGAGCAACGCGGCCAAGGAAGTGGATGACGAAGCGGGCGAGTTGGCCGAGGCGCGCGGGCTTGATCCGACCCGATTGAGTCGCCA
>CAZLSB010000365.1:0-3773 GCA_964561825.1 uncultured Xanthomonas sp. | reverse complement strand
TCTGCGGCGTTGCGACGCCAACGGAAGAGCCATTGGCTGCGCGCCGCGCCTTGCAGCCATCCGCTTAAGCCACCCAACGCATCTCACGCGCAAAGTCCGACAGGCTGCTAGCCCGACTGCTTAATCGCATTGCGTGCGGCATGCCGCGCTAGCCGTCGGCTCTCAGCCTTTGCGCAGCTGCGCGCGCATCGCCGCGACGCTGAAACTGGCTAGATCGCCCTGCGGTCCGCGCAGCGGTCGACCCGCTTGAGGCGCCTGCGCCTGGCCAAAAATCACCTCGTAGCTGGCGGGCAAGCGGCCGTTGGTGCGTTCCGATTCATAGGCGGCCAACATGCGTTGATAAGCGCTCTTGCCGGTCAGTCCGCGTGCGCGTTCGGCCAGCGCGTTGCCGGCGCCGATGGCCTTCAGCTCGGTCATCACCGAACGCGCATCCGCATAGGTTAAAACGTAGCGCTCGACATCAAACATCGGGTCGACAAAACCCTGTGCCAATACCGCATCGCCGACATCGTGCATGTCCAAAAACACGTGCACGTGGGCGTGTTGGTCCGCGGCGCGCCAAGCAGCGCGCAGTTCCTTCAGCGTGTCTGGACCAAAACTGCTGAACAACAACCAGCCACCGGGTTTGAGCACCCGGCGGAACTCATACAGCGCCGCTTTTAGATCGCCGCACCATTGCAGGCATAGATTGCAAACCAGCACATCAATGCAGCCATCGGCCAGCGGCAGTGCTTGAGCGTCGCCAGCGACCCGCACAAAAGGTCGCCACCAGCCGGCATTGGTTTTGGCCTGACGCAACATGCCAAGCGCCAGATCGAGCGCAATCACCTGGGCTTTGGGATAACGCTTGCGCAACAATCCAGTCAAGCGGCCGGTGCCGGCGCCGACATCGAGTATCCGCAAAGGCTCTGGTTTGAGGACTTGCAGCCGTTCCAACAGCAGATCGCCGACCTGTGCCTGCAATAGCGCGGTCTGCTCATAAGCGGAGGCCGCTTTGGAAAAAGCGCGGCGAATGCGCAAGCGGTCTAGATGCACGGGCGATCTTTGATCGGAAGTAGGCCGCGCAGGCTAGCAGCCTGCGCGACCCGTTGGGAAATCGCGCCAAAGCAGTTCAGGCATCCCGGGGTTTAACCGCTTTTGCCTTGAGGTGCGTATCCAGAAACTTCAGGATGGCCTCATAACCAGTGCGCTCATTTTCACGTTTCACAAAGCCATGGCCCTCGTCCGGGAACACCAAATACTCGACCGGCACTTGGTTGGCTTTGACGGCGGCAACGATCTCGTCCGATTCGATTTGCAGTACGCGTGGGTCGTTGGCGCCCTGCAATACCATCAGCGGCTTCTTGATGTTGCCGGCATGGAACAGCGGACTGATCCGGGTCAGACGCTCTTTGTCGGCAACTGGATCGCCTAATTCCGCGTACAACGCGACGCGCTGCGCTTCCCACCATGCCGGAATGCTTTCCAGCGTGCGCAGCCAGTTGGACACCCCAAAGATGTTGACGCCCACATCAAAGGCGTCCGGTCGGAAGCTCAGCGCAGCCAGCGTCATATAACCGCCGTAGCTGCCGCCGATAATGCCGATGCGCTGCGGGTCTATCTTGCCTGTTGCCACCAGCATCTTTTTGCTTTCCACCACGTCATCCAGATCGGCTTCACCGTGGCGACGGTCATCGGCTGCGTAGAAAGTTTTTCCGTAACCGGAACTGCCACGATTATTAATCGCATACACCGCATAACCGTGATTGACCAGATACTGCAACAGCGCTGAGTAATTTAATCGCGACTGACCACCTGGACCACCATGCACCCACACCAAACCTGGCAGCTTATTGCTGGCACTGGCGCCGTGCGGCGTGTACAGAATGCCGGGAATTTCCAGGCCGTCGTAGCTGGCAAACCGCACCACTTCACCTTCGACTAAATCATCGGCATTCACCGCCGCGTTGAGTGCCGAAACCAATTGTCGCGATTGGCCGCCGATATCGGCCGTCCACAATGAGGATGGAAAGCGACTGGAGGCCACGTAAAAAGCCAGTGTACTGGCGTCTTTGGAAAACGCGACGCCGGCGATATCACCGGCTGGAACCTCGGGCAGCGTTTGCGGCGCATAGGTCTTGGCATCCAATAAGTGTAGTTGGGTGCGCGCGTCGGCGTTGACGTAGACCAACAGGTAACGATCATCTGGCGAATAATTGGCGCCAACCACATCCCAGCTGGTTTCAAAAATCACCGTGCGTTCCCCGGTTTCCAGGTCCAAACGCAACAAGCGCGCGAACTCGCCATCCCGATTGCTGGTGATCAATAGGGCGCCATCGGGCGTGAATTGCACTTCGTCGTTCTGTTCTACGCCTTGGTGTGCGGTCAGGTTACGCGCTTTACCGGTGCTTAGATCGTGCAGATAAATATCCGAGTCGCTGGTGGTATTGGATTTACTGAGCGCTACAAAACGTTTATCGCGACTGACACTGCCGGGGGAAAAGCCGCTGTCATTTTTGAACAATAACGTGCGCTCATAACCGTCGACCGCATATTCGTAAATGTCGAAATAGCGCTCATCGCGCTCATTGGTGGCGACAAAAAAACTCAAGTCATCATCGGCAAAACCACCGAACTGTGCTTTGAACTTCTCACCCGGCGTCAAATCGCGAATGCTGCCATCCACTTCGCGCACGTAGACATGATTGAGCTCATTACCGCCTTGGTCGGCGGTGTAGAGAATGCGTTCGTCGTTCGGAAAATAGCCGATCGAATACTGCGAGTCGCTGGTTGATTGGGTCAGCGCAAGGGGCTCGCCGCCGGCTACCGGCACCTCATAGAGATTGATGATGCCGCTGGCGTTGGACGAAAACAGCACCTTGCTGGCATCGGGCGACAATGCAGCGCCGCTCAACCGCAGGCTGGATAACAAGGTATCGATATCGTATTGCTTGATCTCTTTGGCGACCACCACTGGGGCCGCGGGCGGCGCACTGGCGGCCGGCGGCGGCGGGGAACACGCGGCAAGCGTTGCGACGATGGCTAAGCTCATCAATGAAAGGCGTAGGGTGCGCACAGCGGAATCCTTGGCAGCGGGCGAGGCCGCGTAGCCTGCAAGATTGCACGCGCCGACACATGTGGCAGAAGTCCAGCTTACAACAGCGCTTGCACTTGACCTAGCCTATTCATGGCAGGCCAAGCTGCAGGCGCAACTGCTGCACGCGCGTTTGCTCATCGGCCATCAGCACTCGTCGAAAAGCACTCGAAGCTGCGCCCAGCGTGCCGCATCCATGCGCGCCACTGCGCGATCAGTTTATGCGTGCAGCATAGCCCGACGGCCGGAGGTGGGGCAGGTGACACAGACAGAGTCCTTGGTCACCGGTCCGGGTAACGATGCTGAGACAGGCTTGCAAACGCATTGCGTTGCGCGTCAAGGCGCGTCTTTCCGGGGCCCCCCTACCTTTCAGCCCACCAAAGCCTGCCGCAACGCTTCTTTGACTTCTTCTTGGCTGCCGCGTTTGATGGGTGTGCCGGCTTTGCTCAGTTCAAAACAGATGAGCTCCTGTTTGCCATCGGCGTGTTCGCGCACGATTTTGCTGAGCGCGTAATCACCTTTGCTGCCCAGCGCAATGCGCCGGGTTTTGGGTGGCTCCGGCGCCGTGGGTATGGTGAAGTTAAATTCATCAATGACTGGCGGTTTGCTTGCGCGGGTAGGCACGCTGTCGAACGGTGCCGCTTCGCGCATCGGCACGCTGTCGAACAACGGCGCCTCACGCATTGGCACGCTATCAAAC
>CAZLSB010000364.1:0-3803 GCA_964561825.1 uncultured Xanthomonas sp. | reverse complement strand
TGGGTTAGTGCGCGGCAGAACGAACACCGCTCCGGCCCGCAAGCAAGCTTGCGGGCGTTCGCATCGGCGCGCCGCATGCGGCGCAGGCGGCCGATGCTCACCCAATTTCTCGGCTTGTAACCGCTTTTTTCTCGCTCAGTAGCCGCCTTTTTCTCGCTTTTGATCCCCCTTTCTCACGCTCGGCCCCGCCTTTTTCTCGCTTTTGCGCCGCTAAGTGCTTGATGGAGTTACACTTTCTAGCCTGATAAACAAGCTTATAAAGCTTTAAATAGAAAACAATAAACAGCGAAACACTTAACCAGAATCCAAACCGCATGGTAGATTTATTCACCTATGGCGTTTGTGAGTTATTAAACGGATGAATAAGTCACAAGCTGCTGCCACGGCGATGCTGACGCCGGACGTGGTGAGTAAATTGGATGCCCAACAAGCGCTCGACATTGTCGCAACCTTGGGCGATAGCTTTATCAGCACGCTGCGCGAATTGCACGCGCCACCGATTGGGCTAAAGTCGCTGCGCCGCTATCGAATCCAAGAAGCCGCGCACGAGATCGGCCGCTCGGTTTCGTGGCTGCGCGTACAAGAAAGCGAAGGCAATTTCCCAGCGCCTGCGGATCGTAGCGTGGGCGGGCGACGGATGTACACCTTGGAGGAAATCAACGCGATTCGCGTTTACGCAGGAACCGTTCCTAAAGCCTTGCCGCGCCGTCCGTATGTATTGGGGTTTGTGAACTTTAAAGGCGGCAGTTCGAAAACGACCTGCACGTATCTGGCCAGTCATTTCCTGGCTTCGCGGGGTTACCGGGTTTTGCTGGTGGACCTAGACCCACAAGGCTCGTTAACCGCGTCGTTTGAAATCAGTCGGGATGGGCAAGCGGTGCGCGGCGTTGATTGGGAACAAACCATCGGCCCTTTGTTGACTGGGGAGATTTCTGATCCGGCAAGCTTGGTCCATCAAACCCACTGGCCCACCATTGATCTGATTCCGGCCTCGGTCGATGTCTATGACGCCGAGATGTTGTTGGCGGTGGAAACGGCGCGCACCGGCGTGCAGGACAGTCCGTTTTGGCGGCGCCTGGACAACGGGCTGCGCAGTCTGCAGGACTACGATTTCATTTTGTTGGACAGTGCGCCGGCATTGAACTTGGCCGCGATAAACGCGGTCGTCGCTGCCGATGGTTTGATTATTCCGGTGCCGCCGCGCAATTTGGATTTGGAAGCGGCGGTGAAATTTGCCAAGGTGGTGCACGCGTGGACAGAGCGCCTGCCCGGCTTCAATGAGCGTCGCCGCTGGTTGCGTTTGTTGCTGACGCAATTGCAGAAAGGCTCGCTGAGCGATCAAACACACGCGCTGTTGGCCAGTCGCTTTTTTGGCAGTCTGATTTTCACTAACCATTTTCCGATGTCAGAAGCGGTGCGACGCGGCTCCGCCGGCGCGCCCAGCTGCTATGAAGGCAGCAACCAGGTCGATCGCAGTCAGGCGGAAGCAAACCGCCGCGTGCGCGAGGCACTAGACGAGGTATTCGAAGAAATGTTGCTGATGGTCTACGCGAGCCAAGGAGAGAAACTATGAGCACCGGACGTAGCGCACAAGATCGGGCACGGCGCTTGTTAGATGGTATTGGCGTTGCCGCCACTGGCGTAGCGCTGGGTAAATCGGGCCGTGGGATCTTAGGCCGACTGGAGCACCTGACGGGTACGCCGCTGGTGGTGCGTGATGTTGATCCAGCCAGAGTGCGGGTTTGGGACTTACAAGGGCGATTGCAGCTCGCGCTGGATAGTCGCAGCGTGGCCGATTTGATCGATTCCATCGGTCTGCATGGTCAGACCACCCCAGCGATCGTGCGGCCTGTCAGTGACGATCCAGACGTCGATTTTGAAGTGATTGATGGCTCGCGGCGACGCTTTGCTTGCGCGCATTTGGGCGTGCCGATGAAAGCCTATGTTGCAGCACTGGGCGATCGCGATGCGGCATTGCTGACTGAAACAGCCGATGCCAGCCGTAAACACTCCGCTTACGAGACCGGCCTCAAATGGCAAGTGTGGTTGCTTCGCAAACTATTTGAAACCCAAGATGCGCTGGCGCAATGGCTGCAAGTCTCGGCTGGTGATTTGTCCTTTAAGTTGTCACTGGCAGAGCTGCCATATGCTTTTGTGCTCGCGCTCGGTGGGCATGATCGATTGTCGCGTGAGCTCGGCCGGCGATTAGCGCGATTTGTGGGCCGTGCACGGGCGCTAGAGCGCATCGACGAGATGCGCGAACGCCTGACGCAGATTGGCGATTCCGCTCAACAAGGCGATTGGACCGCAGCGCGCGCGCTGGTCGCCTATGCCGAATTGGAGGCGGAAATTTTCCCGGCCCGCGGATCCAGTAAGCAAAAAGTCGAACAAGCGGTGATAGCGCAAGACGGTCGGCTGCTGGGTACGGTGGGTAGCCCAGACCGGTCCAATTTTGTGGTTCGATGGTCCAAAGGGCTGAGCGGGGATGAGAGACAGGAATTGGTTTCGGCGCTCAATGTGTTCTTGAGCGAGTGGGCGAACACCCACACTTTGGCTGCCAAAGAGTCTGGCAAACCATTGAATAAAAAAGACTAAACTGGGTATGGCGAGAAAAAGGAGGCGAGATGAAACGCGGCAATAGCATGTTGGTTACCAAGGCAAATGCGATTGTCGAGGCCTCCTATCGGCTGACTTTGCAAGAACAGCGTTTGGTGCTGTTTTGCGTAGCACAAGTGGATTCGCGCATTCCATTGGAAGAGCAACGCACCTTTACCGTCGAGGCCACGCCGTTTCGCGAGACCTTTGGGTTGTCCTCGGAGAAAGTTTACGAGGAGCTCAAAGACGCTGCTGTGCGGTTATTTGAACGCAAAGTCACGATGAGCGATGCGCAGACCGGGCAGGAAACGCTTTTGCGCTGGGTATCGATGATCCGCTATCAGAACCGCCGTGGTCGTGTGGTATTGAATTTTTCTCCGGAAATGCTGCCCTTCATTTCGGCTCTGAAAGACCGATTCACCAGCTATCCGCTGCAATCGGTTGCCCGTTTGACCAGTACCTTTGCCATCCGATTATTCGAAGTACTGGCCCAATACGCAGGGTTGGGGCGGCGCCAGATCAGCGTGGAGCAACTGCGCCGCTGGTTGGATTGCGTTGAAAGCTATCCGCGTTTTTCAGAGTTTGAGCGTTGGGTCATCGCGCCCGCGGTGATCCAGTTAAACGAACGTAGCGAGCTACGTGTGAGCTACGACAAAGTTAAAGTGGGGCGCAATGTCAGCCATTTCGAGTTTGTCATTGGTCGTACTGCCCCGTCGAAACCGAAGTCTGCGCCCGCGATAGTGCCAAGCACGCCGCCCGCGCAAAGTACGACCAGCAAAAATGCCGAGCGTGAAGAATGGGAAGCCCACATGCGCCGCCTAGGCTACGATCCCGCCGAATTGTTGGCGCAATCACCCAAGCGGCCAGCGAAGGATTGAGTAGGCAGGACGTCTTGCTCAACGCTCTATAAAGTTTGGGAATGTTGATGCTGCACGCACATGCTTTTCTGTCAGCCTACTGCCGGGGTGGCGCGGCGCGTCGCGGCGTTAGCCCGCATCCATCAACCTAGCAGCCTGCTAGCAGCCTGTCCGTCCAGCCCTCCGGGTTGCGCGTCGCAACGGCGTTTGCAGCGTTGCGACCCCAACGGAGGAGCCATTGGCTGCGCGCCGCGCCTTGCATCCGCTCAAGCCACCCAACCATCTCACGCCCAAATTCCGACAGGCTGCTAGTGTAGTGTCCAACAAATAGATGGTGGTATTTTCCAAGCT
>CAZLSB010000363.1:0-3806 GCA_964561825.1 uncultured Xanthomonas sp. | reverse complement strand
ACCATGCGGCCGCGTTGCAGTGCTGGCCGCTGTGCGATCTGTGCAGTCCATCTTTGCAGGTGTGGGTAATCCTGCACCTGCAAGAATTCGCCGGCTTCGTACAATAGTCCTTGGGCTAGCGCGCCATACCAGGGCCAAACCGCCATATCGGCAATACTGTAATCGTCGCCCGCCAAATACTGGTTGTGCGCCAAGCGCCGATCCAACACATCCAATTGCCGTTTGACCTCCATCGCAAATCGATCAATCGGATATTCCATTTTGCTCGGTGCGTAAGCATAAAAATGGCCAAAACCGCCGCCCAAATACGGCGCGCTGCCCATTTGCCAAAACAGCCAACATAGACACTCGGCACGCTGCGCGGCGCTGGTGGGCAAAAAGGCGCCAAACTTCTCCGCCAGATACAGCAATATCGCGCCCGATTCGAAAACGCGTATCGGTTCAGGTGCGCTGCGATCCAGCAGCGCGGGAATCTTCGAGTTTGGATTGACCGCCACGAATCCACTACCAAACTGTTCGCCGTTAGTGATGCGGATCAGCCAAGCGTCGTATTCGGCGCCGGTAAAACCGCTGGCCAACAATTCCTCCAACATCACCGTCACCTTGACGCCATTGGGCGTGGCTAGCGAATACAGCTGCAAGGGATGACGGCCAACCGGCAGGTCCTTTTCATGCGTAGCCCCGGCGTTGGGCCGGTTGATATTGGCAAATCGTCCGCCGCTCTCTTGGCCCCAAGTCCAGACTTTCGGCGGCGTGTATTCGATTGAATCGGTCATTGGATGAAGCTCCGTCCTTGCACAGCATGACTCTACGAGATTTGGCGCATTGACGGCGCTAGATTGCGCTGTGCGCGGACGCTTCCGCGCTGCAGCGGCAAGAAGCCTTCGACCGATGAAGCGCAGGCCGAACCCAGTTCCCGTCGAAACTGCCCACGATGGGCTCTTAATCCGCAAAGACGAGTCTGGTGCCTTCATCCGCGTACATTTTCGGGCTGAAAAAGGACGCTCGCAATGACCAATCGCCCTGCCATTGCAACGCTGGATGAAACCGATTGACCGTTCACCCCGCCATCACTGCCGCTCGGCGGATGTCGATTTCTGAAAACCACGCTAGCGGTTACAAGTCAGGGCAGAACCGAGTAACGCAGAGCGCAGTCATGTCTCAGCCGGAATTGCAGCAGGAAATCACCATTCAGTGTCCCGCTTGTGATTGGAGCGCTGATCTTGGGGATTTTGATCATGTGCGGCTGGGTGGCAAGGTGCAGATTCATTGCCCCAGCTGCGATGCCAATCTGGGCAGCCTTGACTTAGTGCTCAAGCGCGCGGCCTGAGTGCGTAGAACGGCGTTCGCCCACTCATAGCATCACAAAGCGGTTCCAGAACTCGCATTGACCACCGCGATAGTCGTTAAACAGTGACATTAGATTGTTATTGATCTCCAAGGACTGGCGCATTGGCGCTTGGTAGCGCGGCCAGACAAAAGCGTCGCTGCTGCCCGGCTCGCGCCCATACGCAAAGTCCACCCAAATGCGCTGCATGCGCTCACCCAAGGTGCGCGTGGCCAGCGGCGCTTGCGATAAATCATAGAACAGCAAATACACATCCAAACCATGGAAGGATTCCAGTGGTGCAAAACCAAGATCGCTCAAGATTTCCGTTAGCACGTAATGAAAAACCGGATTGCCTTGTGCAGCGTGATCAGCCGCCGTGCGGCGTGCCGCGCAACTGAATAGCAGATCGTCCAACAGATCTTGGTAGGCGCGTTGCGGCGTTGGGTAATGCGCTGCCAGATAGACTTGCAGCAGTTCATTGGCGATGCTCGGAAAACGAGCTCTAATCGCGGCTTCATAGGCGGCCACGGTCGCTGGCAGCCAACTGGCGGCCACTAGCGAGGTCGTTTCATCGTCAGTGACGCCGATGACCAGCGGCACCGGGGCGGCGTTGCCAGCGGCAATCGCGCGTCCCGGCGCTTGCGGCAGCACAAAACCGTCGACCAGCGGTCCGAAACGCTCTCCATCGAGGAATTGGCCCGGATCGACCACCCCCGGCACCAGGGCCAACACCTGCTCGGCGCTCAGCGCGCGCAAGCAGGCGCGTCGATCAGTCGCCGAACTGCAACCTAAGGCGCTGCTAATGCGATCGCCCTGCGCCAAGCCCTCGCTCAATGTGGGTGGATCCCACTCGCAGTTGCCGCTTTGCACGATCACCCGTTCAAACAAGCCACGCGCGGCCGGTGCACTGAGCAATGCGCAGCCGCTCTGCCCACCCGCGGATTCGCCGAACAGCGTTACGCGCGCTGGATCGCCGCCAAAACTGGCGATGTTGTTTTGCACCCATGCAAGTGCCGCAATTTGATCCAACAGACCATAGTTGCCGGTTTGCGGATGATCGGCGGCCTCGTTGATCAAATCGCGTTGCGCAAGAAAGCCCAAGGTGCCGAGCCGGTAGTTAAGGCTGACGAACACCACGCCCTGCCGCGCGAAAGCCGCGCCGTCGTAGACCAGACGACCGTCGGTTTGCACCGCTGAGCCGTTGATAAATCCCCCGCCGTGGACCCACACCATGACCGGATGAGGGCCCGGCGTGCGCGGACGCCAAACGTTCAGTTGCAGACAATCCTCTGCCATCAATTGCGCGCCTACCCCTTGCGGACAGGCGGGCCCCAGCGTGCGCGCATCACGCAAATGCGTGCGCAGCAGCGGCGGCTGCGGCGCGCGCCAGCGCAACTGCGCCACCGGCGGCTGCGCGAAAGGCAGGTTGTGGAAAGCCTCCACGTCCGCATCGAGAACCTTGCCTACGATCGGGCCTTCGCGCGTGGCGGCCGCGCCGCTGACCCGCAGCGGCGTCGATAACAGCGCTAACGTGGCATCGCGCGCAAAACGACTGCCCTCGAAATTCAAATCGATGCGCACATGGTTGCCGGCGGAGACTGCATTCGGCAATGGCGCGCTGAGGTTGAGCGTTGCGGTGCCGATCGGCGTGGTCAAAAACGGCCCACTCGGGCAATCGGTGCACTCCACATACGGCGTGTAATAGGTTTGTGTCTGGCTCAAGGCATCGCCGCTGCCGCTCGCAAATGCCCAGCGCGGATCGCCCGCCGCATCGTAGAAATAAATGATGCGAAAGGACTGCGCGCTGCCATCGGCACCGACAAACTGATGATTCATGAGGCCCCAACCCGAATCATCCGGCGCGTACCAAGAGCCCGACAGCACCGCCATCGGCGCCGATGTCGGCGGCAGCAGCGGCTCGATGCACCAAGTTGCTGCGCGGCCATCCAGGGTGAAATCCATGCGCAACAACGCGCGTGCGTCTGGCCGCGCAAATCCATCTGGACAGCTAGTCACCGGCGTCAACGCAATCTGTCCGACCGGCGTGCCGACCATGCCGTTCGGGGTGCGGCGAAAGCGCGCCAAGGTGCTGCTTGGCGAGTCGAAATCCGTGCTCTGCAGCCATAACCAATCGACCGCGTTGCGCGCGTCGTAGGTGTAAAAAGTGCCAAACAACAAAGGCCCGGCGCGATGCAGATCCAGTCCATGGCCATCGTGCGTGCGGTCGTACCAAACGCCACTTTCGACTGCTGCGTGCAGGGGCACGCTGAGCATTTGCATCACCAGCAGGAGCAGGAATTTGCGCATCGTTATGAGGTAGTCCTGTCCCAACAGCCCCGCAAACGCGCCTGAGCTGAGCCGCAACCAAGCCCGGAATATTCCTCGCATGTGGCGATCCTCCTTGGCCACCGACAGTCTACGCCCGCGCAGCGCTTCAGGCATCGGCGCCCATCGCGATGGGTGGGAGACAAGACAG
>CAZLSB010000362.1:0-3825 GCA_964561825.1 uncultured Xanthomonas sp. | reverse complement strand
TATATAAGCTTTCGGCAAATGACTGGCGATGGTCGAGGTTTGTGGCAAGACCCAAAGCGGTTTCGAGCCCCAAACTTTGTGCCGACCACCGCTGGCGGGATCCAAACTGGATGCGGCAAAGCTGTACGCGGAATCCATGATTGGATCCATGCCCGGCAACTTACGAAAGCGCTCGGCCATAAAGCCACCTGAGCGGTAGTGCAAAAACGCCGGGGCAGTGTGGCGCGCCGCGCGCGCAACCATAGCGTTGCCTTCGTGGCCTGAGCTGCCAATGGTGTAGAAAACTTTGTTTTGTACGCGCAGCACACGCGCCATTAAATCCAGATGCCTGGAAATTAGCTGTGATTCCAAAAGTTCTAATAAATCCGCGACTTGTAGCGTGGTTCCGGATACAAGCTGATGCCCCGCAGGCCGCGTTTTACCGCCCTCAAACTGACGACAAAACGCAAGAAAATTCGCATCCACCGCTTCCGCACGGTTCACGCCACGGCTCGTGGACAAATAATTAATTAGGTAAGGACATTGGCAAGATTCGGGCAAGTGACAGGCGCGAAGTGTAGCTTGGCAAGACTGGAAGTCACAAAGAGTCTGCCATCGCTAAGCTTGTCGCTGCGCCAGATCATCGCCACGATTGCCGCTCGTTTGTCATCCCCGAGTGTTTTTGTCGGGGATCCAGCATTTTCGCACCCTAAACCAACTGGATTCCCGCTAAAATCACGCGGGAATGACGAGTTGAGGAGTATTGAGACGAAATAGGTCGTAACAATATCAACACGCGGCCACGCCTTGTATTATGTAGCCATATTCAAGCCGGGGAATTCAATGCCAGATGACTACTGTAATCAAGCTGATCGCCTTATCAGCGCCGCCCAGCTAAACGGGTTCGTGCCAGTAGTGAAGAGCTTTTTCGACGAAGCCACCAACACTGCAAGCCACGTCGTGCATGACCCGGTGACGCTTGAGGCTGCCATCATCGACAGCGTGCTCGACTACGACGCTGCGTCCGGGCGAACCACGTTGAATTCAGCGAACGCAATCATTGCGTATGTCAAATCGATTGGGTTGTCGGTGACTTGGTTGCTTGAAACCCATGCGCACGCGGATCACCTTTCAGCTGCGCCATATTTGAAAACCAAGCTTGGCGGAACGCTTGCGATCAGCAGCCAGATCATTGAAGTCCAACAGGTTTTCGGCAAACTCTTCAATACCCTCTCGACTGTGGCCCCCAATGGCTCAGACTTTGAACATTTGTTTGAAGATGGCGATCGCTTCAAAATTGGCAGCATCGAGGCGATCGCGCTGCACGTGCCCGGCCATACGCCTGCCGATTTGGCTTATGTGATTGGCGACGCCGTATTCGTGGGCGATACGCTTTTTATGCCGGACTCGGGCACCGCACGAGCCGACTTTCCAGGGGGAAACTCAGGTCAGTTGTTTCGATCAATCCGCAGGTTAATGACGCTGCCCGAGATGACCCGGATGTTTCTTTGCCATGATTACAAGGCCGCCGGCCGCGACAGCTTTGCATGGGAGACGACAGTCGGTGCGCAGCGCATAGGCAACGTCCACGCCCATGAAGGAATCGCAGAAGACGACTTCGTCGCGATGCGTGATGCGCGCGATGCTACGTTAACGATGCCTAAGCTAATCCTGCCTGCAATCCAAGTGAATATATGTGCAGGGCGTTTGCCGGAGCCGGAAGCAAACGGCGTACGCTACTTGAAAATCCCCCTGGACCTACTCTGATGCTGGACCTACTCTGATGCTAGACACGCTTATTAATAATCCAAACTTTCTACGCGTGCTGATTGGCGGGCTAATGATCGGCGTCGCGGCGGCTGTTGACTTTGAAAAACGCGGGTAAAGTCGTGGCAAAAGAAGCTGCCAAAGTCTTGGTAACTTCGACAGTAAAAGCCACCAAGGAGTTGCGTCGTCCGTACATTCGAAACGAGACACGTCGGCAAGTTGAGGCCGCAGCAAAGCGGGATCCAGCTGGAAGACCAATCGATCCAAACACGCTTCGAGCAATTGAAGGAAAACCTGACTTAGGCCATAAACCGGGTAATGAGCATCTGCGGGAAAAAGGGGCGGCGGAAGCTGAAGGTTTGCCTCGGAAAGAGTTTAATGATCGGATGTACGACCCTAAGAAGTACCAACTTGATGATCCATCTAGCAACAGGAGTAGAAAATATGAAAAAAAGGGCTGACCCGGTACTCGACGCAGTAATGAGTAAGGACACCTCGGCGCTTCAAAAGTTACTCAGCGATGGTTGCGCTCTCGACCTGCGTGACCGAGAAGGGCGCACGTCGCTCTCGAACGCAGTTATTAACGAATCCCCGGCAATTGTCGAAATGCTGCTTCGAGCTGGGTGCGACGTAAATACGCGCGATGAGCAAGGATTCGCGCCGCTCCATTTCGCGGCGCTGCGGTATTTAGTTGTGATAGTTAAATATTTACTGGAGGCCGGAGCTGAGGTAGACGCGAAGGATTCGTTCGGAAATACAGCACTGCATCGTGCTGTATTCGAGAGTGAGGGTCGAGGTGAGGTCATCAAGGCCCTTTTGGATGCTGGCGCGGATCAATATGTCAAGAACAACTACGGCGTGTCGCCAAGAAGCCTAGCGGCAACGATAGCCAATTATGATGTGTTGCCTTTCTTGCCTAAACCCAAGGGCACCTCTTAAAACCATTTTGCGGCTGCCTCGCTCAGCCCGCGTAGGATGTGGTGAGGTACGAACCGCATCGATTGAAGTAACGGACCATAGATGACGATGTGCCTGCAGCCGGTTTCGCTATCGATGCGGTTCGCAGGCTCACCACATCCTACTCGGGCTGGGCCAGCCCACCCAGGTCGGCGCCTCCGCCAGCGCTATCAGTTATCACGCGAACGGTAGCCTGAAGCAGGCCAGCTTTGGTAATGGTCTGATCCACAACCGATCGCTGAACGTCCGTCAGTTGCCGCGACGGCTGAACTACACCCTGGGCACTCAGGCGCAGGTCGATTTGCTGCTCGGTTTTGACGCCAGCGGCAACGTCAGCAGCATGACGATATGCGCAGCGGCGGCAGCGACTCGCAGAGCTTTGGCTATGACGGCCTGGACCGCCTGACCAGCGCCATCGCCGCCGGCACCTACGGCAACGCCAGCTTCTAATACGACGCCTTCGACAATCTGCGTCGCCATGTCTTGGGCACGCGTGACCTCAGTTATCACTACATCACTACGGCGACAACCAGACCGGGCGGCTGAACTCGATCACGCGGGCCGGTGTGGGTACGTATCGCAGCTTCGGCTACGACAACGGCCAAAGCAACGGCCGTGGCAATGTCACCAGTGACGGCGCCACCGCGTTCACCTTCGATCTGGCCGATACCATCACCCGCATCAACGGCCCCTCCGGCGTTGAGGACTATCTTTACGACGCCAACGGTCACCGCATCCAGATCATCGCCGAAGGTCAGACCCGTTATCCGGTCTACACCCGCGACGGCCTGCTGCGCGCCGAATACGGCACGCAGACGCAAAGCTACTACTACCTCGGCAGCCAATTAATCGCGCGCACGGGAATCGCCCAGCGCATCGATCTGATCTTCACCAGCGGCTTTGAGGCGCTGCTGGGCAGCGCCGCCTTGAACGCGATCAAGTCCTTCCTCAACAAGGCCGCGCAGTCGGTCGTCACCACCTGGTACCTGAGCGATCACCTGGGCAGCAACATCGCCACCGCCGATCAGGCCGGCACCATCAGCGAACGCACCAGCTACGCCCCCTTCGGCGGGCCGTTGCAGCTAGTGATCATCGAAGCTGCAAGGTCAAGCTCATCCCGTG
>CAZLSB010000361.1:0-3825 GCA_964561825.1 uncultured Xanthomonas sp. | reverse complement strand
GCCGGGTTCAATCCTAAATCGGTAAATTCGCTCATGCCCCATGATGCCGGAATACCTGCGATATCGTGCAAAAAACGGGTTGCGTCGGTCACCGGGCGGTGCCAGCTTGGACTTTTTGATACACACCCGTTGACGTTTGGGTCATTGCCCCAATTGATTAGTCATTGGAGAATGCGCACACCCTCAAGGACGCCGAATCTCATCGTGAGCAACGATACGAACCAGTCCATCAGCTTGCGCCAGCTCTGTGCGCCCTACGCCCAGCCACACCTCGGCCGCGCACTCTGGCAAGTCACCAACACTTTGATTCCGTTTGCCGCGCTGTGGGCGGTGATGGCCTATGGCGTGCGCGCCGAGTGGAACTATGTGTGGATCGTGCTGCTAGCCGTTCCCACCGCCGGCCTGTTCGTGCGCTTGTTCATCATCCAGCACGACTGCGGCCATGCCTCGTTTTTTGCCAGCGCACGCGCCAATAACTCGCTCGGCGCAGCGCTTGGTGTCATCACCATGTTTCCGTATGGCTACTGGCGCAAAACGCACGCGATTCATCATGGATCGTCCGGCAATTTGGACCGCCGGGAATTTGGTGATGTCGACACGCTGACAGTACGCGAGTACCAACAACGCACCCCCTTTGCGCGTTTTTGTTACCGATTTTATCGCAGCACACCGGTTTTATTGCTGATCGGACCGCTTTATCAATTTGTCATCAAACACCGCTTCCCGTTTGATATGCCATTTTCTTGGAAGAAAGAATGGGCCAGCGTCTGGTTGAATAACCTGGTATTGGCATTGGTTATTCTGCTGCTCGGATACTTCATCGGCTGGACTACCTTGTTTTTAGTGCACCTGCCGATTGTCTTAATTGCTGGCGCCTTCGGCGTATGGCTGTTCTACGTACAACATACCTTTGAAAGCGCCTATTGGGTGCGCCACGAAGATTGGAACTCAGAGGAAGCGGCGGTTGCAGGCAGCTCCTTTTACGATCTACCACTTTGGTTGCACTGGTTTACCGGCAATATTGGTTACCATCACATTCACCACCTAGCTAGTCGTATTCCCAACTATCGGTTGCGCGAAGCCTTCAAATCTCACCCGATGTTGCAGAAGGCGCCGCGCCTGACTTTGTGGACCAGCTTCAAGAGCGCACCCCTAAAGTTATGGGATGAGGAACTACAACGCATGGTCAGCTTTTCGCGCCGCGCACGTGGCTAAAAAGCACAATGACTAGCAGCCTGTCAGACTTTCAGCGTGAGTTGCGTTGTGTGGCTGGACGGCTGCAAGGCGCGGCGCGCAGGCAATGGCTCTTCCATGCCTAAGCGTCGCAGCGCAGACGCCGTCCAGACGCACAGCCCGCCGGACGGCCTTTTGGCATAGCGCAGGCTCGAACATAGCGCCCAAGGCTTTAAAATCAATCCGAGAATGAGTAGAAATGATCGCCAAAAGGACTTCCGGCGCACTCGCGTGGAAAGTCCGACAGGCTGCTAGGAGTAATTGATGTCTGCTAACAAACATTGCCGCGTGCTGATTTTAGGTTCAGGGCCGGCAGGTTATGCGGCGGCCGTTTACGCCGCACGCGCCAACCTGAAGCCCGTATTGATCACTGGAATTGATTCCGGCGGTCAATTGATGACCACCACCGATGTCGACAATTGGCCCGGCGATGTGCATGGCCTAACTGGCCCGGCGCTGATGGAGCGTATGAAAGCGCACGCCGAGCGCTTTGACACCGAAATTGTGTTCGACCATATCCACACCACTGAACTTGGCCAACGTCCGTTCAAGTTAATCGGTGATTCCGGCACTTACACCTGCGATGCACTGATTATCGCAACCGGCGCATCAGCCAAATATCTGGGGATCGACAGCGAAACCGAGTTTCGCGGGCGTGGTGTGTCGGCCTGCGCCACGTGTGATGGCTTTTTTTATAAACAGCAGGATGTCGCGGTGATCGGCGGTGGTAATACCGCGGTCGAAGAAGCGCTGTACTTGTCGAATATCGCGCGTAAAGTGACGGTGGTGCATCGCCGCACTAAGTTTCGTTCCGAGAAAATTCTGCAAGATAAACTGTTTGCTAAAGCGAATATTGAAGTCATTTGGGACCACGTCGTGGATTCGGTGCTGGGCGACGTATCCGGCGTGACCGGGGTGAGCATCAAACCGCGCGAAGGCGGCGCAGCGCGCAGCTTGGCCGTGCAAGGCGTGTTTATTGCAATTGGGCATACGCCTAATACCGGTATTTTCGAAGGGCAATTGGCCATGGAAGGCGGTTACATCACCGTCAAAAGTGGCTACGCCGGCATGGCAACGATGACCAGTGTGCCCGGCGTGTTTGCTGCCGGTGATGTGGCCGACCCAACCTACCGGCAGGCGATAACCTCGGCCGGCGCCGGTTGCATGGCCGCGTTGGATGCCGATCGCTTTTTGGAACAGCATGCGTAGCGGCGCGGTTTTAGTTCGCCCCGATTGGCTGCGCTGTGTCGTGTGGGCGGGTTTGAAACGCGCCCACACGAAATTTGAGGGATGAACATCCCAGCCAGCGATTTGCAGATCCACATCCCACATGCGATCAGCGATATCGCGCCCGCTGATTGGGATGCGTTGATCGGACCCGACGATCAGCCATTTGTGCGCCACGCTTTTTTGTCGGCGCTAGAACAAAGTGGCAGCTTAGCGCGTGAGTTGGGCTGGTCGCCGATGCCACTGTTAGTGCGCGAAAACGGGCAGTTGATTGGCGCGGCGCCCGCTTATTTGAAGACCAATTCGCACGGTGAATTTGTGTTCGACTGGTCTTGGGCTGACGCCTACGCGCGCAATGGATTGGACTACTTCCCTAAACTGCTGATCGGCGTGCCGTATTCACCGATCACCGGCCCGCGTTTGTTGGTGGGTGATGGCAATGATGCCGAACTGCGGCGCGATAAATTGCGGCTCGCGATCGAAAGTTTAGTCGCGCAATTACGCCTATCTAGTGCGCACGTGAATTTTTTGCCGGCCAATGAAGCGCCGACCTTGAGCGAACCACCGTGGTTGGCGCGTTTTGACTGGCAATATCACTTTGAGCAGCGCGGTTACGTCGATTTTGATGCACTGTTGTCCGAGTTTTCCCAAAAAAAACGCAAGAACATCCGCCAGGAACGCCGCCAAGCACAGGCTTGTGGTGTCGAGATCGAATGGTTGGACGGCGCGACGCTCAGCGAAGCTCAGCTGGACGATCTACACACTCTGTACATCGACACTTTCGATCGCAAAGGCAATACCGCCGCCCTGACTCGCGCGTTCTTTTCAATGATTCGCGAGCGACTGCCCGATTGCCTGCACGCGGCCGTAGCACGGCGTGGCACGCAAATCGTCGCCGCAGCGATCTTCTTTTCCTCCACAACCACCCTTTACGGTCGCTATTGGGGCGCCAGTGAAGAACTGCCCGGTATGCATTTTGAGCTGTGTTATTACCAAGGCATCGAGTACGTGCTGCGGCGTGGATTGCAGCGTTTTGAACCCGGCGCGCAAGGCACCCACAAGATTGCCCGTGGCTTTTTGCCGACCAAAACGCGTTCGGCGCACTACATCGTGCATCCGGGCTTTCGCCAGGCAATCGCCCACGCCATTGAGCACGAAAAACTAGCCCTGACCGCCCACAAGGAAGAATTGGATGCGCGCTCGCCGTTCAAGTGAGCATGCTTCCGTTGCCCGCATGTTTCATAAATTGCACGCGCCCTCGCTAGTCTATTGGCCGCACAAAGTATTTTCCTCAGTCGGCCGTATACCCCAATATGGCGCTTCTTCGAAAAATCCCATGTGCGACCAATATCCTGCGCGATCATC
>CAZLSB010000360.1:0-3849 GCA_964561825.1 uncultured Xanthomonas sp. | reverse complement strand
CGTCATTCACGCTATCAAAGCGTAGTTCTGCGCGCCCGGAAAGCGCGCTTTCCGGCGCAGTCTCGGCAATTTTGCCATCCACCACATTGACCACGCCGCCGATCGCGCCCTGCCCATAAAGCAAAGTGGCTGGTCCCTTCAGCACCTCAATTTGATCGGCCAGAAAGGCTTCGATGGCCGGCGCGTGGTCCTGACTCACGGTCGAAACATCCTGCGTCGACAGACCGCCGGACAACACGGCTACGCGCGCACCGTCCAAGCCACGAATGATCGGCCGACCCACTCCTGCACCGAAATTCGAGCTCTGCACGCCCGGCAAACTGCTGACCGTGTCGCCCAGCGTTGCACTGCGGTGATCATCCAACGCTTCGCCAGCCAGCACGGAGACCGGCTCCGACATTTCTTCCGCCGTGCCGCGCAAAGGGGTTGAAGTCACCACGATAGCGTCCAGCCTGGTCTTTTCCAGGTGGCGATCGGCATTGCCCGTGGGCGTGGCGGCGGGCGCTGCCATAGCCACACTAAGCGCCATGGCGAGCGCGCTAAGCTGCAACCGAACAAGGCGGTTAGATGTCACAGGCATGAATTGCTCCAGAGTTTGCAAGGATGGCCGAAGAGGAATTCCGGCAGACGACGGAGATGTTATACTATTACATCACTTGCGTCACCAGCGAACGAAGCCTCGGGGCATCTGTCCAAACGCTGTTGCAGTTGCTCGCCGTGGTTGCGCCAAACTTGCAGAACGCAGGACAAGCCAAAGCGCGCCGCACGCCATTTTTCTGCGCTACGCTGCGCGCCCAGTGCACTCATTTTGTACGTTATTGATCCCCCGCAACACGATGCGGCAAACCCCTGAGCGACGCGCCCATCCGCGCAGCACCCCGCGTACGCTCAGCGCCACCGCACCCAACCAATTGGTCAGCTGGGATATCACCTATCTGCCGACCCTGATTCCCGGCATCTACGTGTATCTGTATGTATTCCTGGACGTGTTCAGCCGCAAGATCGTCGCCTGGCAGGTGTTCGAGCAAGAAAGTCAGGAGCACGCCAGCGCGCTCTTTAAAGGCTATGTCTGGCGTGCCCAAATCGCGCCTGGAGAACTCACTGTGCATTCCGACAACGGCGCGCCAATGAAGGGCGCCACGTTGATCGCCACCTTCGAGCAATTGGGCGCGGCGCGCTCGTTGAGTCGACCCTCGGTCAGCAACGACAACCCCTACTCGGAAGCGCTCTTTCGAACCCTCGGGTACCGTCCCGAGAACCCCGTCGAGCCATTCCACAACCTCGTGGCGGCGCGCGCCTTTGCCGATCCGCTGGTACGTTGGTACAACCACGAGCACCGCCACAGCGCGATCAGCTTCGTCACCCCGGCCCAACGCCACACCAGCGCCGACCAACAGCTCCTCGACCAACGCCACGAGATCTACCGCGCCGCGCGTGCCAAACATCCCACGCGTTGGTCACGGGAAACCCGAAACTGGCGCCGCCGAGAACGCGTTCACTTGAACCCGGAAAAGACCCAAAAGGGGTCAATTCAAGATTTCTAAATATGCGACAAGTTACTTGACCCCGACATATGGCCCAAGAAATCACCCCGAAATCACCGAAAACAGGGCAGAAAAACACCCCGGAAACAGACTAAAGTCAGCCAACATTCGAGCGCTCCTGCAAAACCAGAAGTGGCTCGATTAGGGCGGTCAGCGACACGCGCACCCTGAGCTTGCAGAAGCATGGGTCTGCAAGGGCGGAACCTGCCTCAAGAAGTGCTATCTCGAGACCTATCGGTTTTCCGAAGATCTGGATTCCACGCTGCGCGACGAAGGCCGTCTGGAGAAGGGCTGCCTGCGCCGAGTGATGGACGAGGTCATCGCGTGGGTGTCGGATGAATCCGGCCTTGTGCTCCCTGCCAACCAGTTGAGCTTTGATATCTACGAGAATCCACGGCTTGCGCCGCCTGCGGCGCGCCGGTTCGAACGCACGCAAGTTGTGCTTGCGGGCCGGATAAGGGCAAGGCGCAGGCGGTCGGCAAGCTGGCGGTATTGGCCGGTGTGCGCGAATATCCGGCGCGGGTCAAATGCGCGACATTGGCTTGGCATACGCTGGATGCGGCATTGAAAAACCAACAACAATCCATTTCTACGCAGTAAATTTTAAATATAAAAAGGGCAACGATAATGCCATATTCATATTTCGGTGAAAAATTTCCAGATCTTGCGGAACGTGAAACACGCGCTGTTACTATTCCTGCGAATAACTTAATACCGAAAGGGCACTACGGCTTAATTGAATTTTATTGTGACGAGGCTTATTGTGATTGCCGCCGGGTTTTTTTGAATGTCCATTCTGCTGAAACTGAAGAGATTGTTGCAGTGATTGCCTATGGCTGGGAAAGTGAAGAGTTTTATAAAGAATGGATGGGCGAAGATACCCCTGCACTTGTGAAACCATTAAAGGGGCCTGCATTGAATATGGCAAGTCATCAATCAGCCTTTGCTGGTAACTGGTTAAAATTTATAACTGAAGTTGTCCTCAAAGATAAGAAATATGTTGAAAGATTGAAAAGGCACTATCAGATATTTAGGGCGAAAATAGAAGACAAACAACATGTTAAAAAGACTCCTGATTACCGCCATCCTTCAGTAAGGCAAGTTTGCGTTGCGAAGTCGCTTCCCGGTCCATGTCGGGCAGCTGACAGCGTCAGCGAGCAGTTCCGGCGCAATCGTTTAGTCCCCCGCGCCAGCCCGCTTTTCGCACTGCACCTCCGGCAAGCATGCATGAATTGCGTTGAGGTTCGTGACCAAGCGGGGGCGGGGTAGCCGAGGTCGTTCGCAGTTTCCCCTCACATTCCGAGATTGATGCTGCTTGCGTGCGGCACATGGGCAAGACGCTGAGCTACCGACACCGCGTGATCACCGACGACGACGTCGTCTGCATTCGTCGGCTGATCGCTTTGCATCTGGATTTGAGCCGTTGGGGCCTGTCCAGGAAGCTCTGCGCGGCATGGAACTGGGTGCAGGCCAACGGCGCGTTGCGCGATATGGTGTGCCGCGGGCTGATGTTGCTGTTGCACCGCGAGGGCCTGATCGAGTTGTTCGCCGGTGCGCCGGGTGCCGCGCAATCCGCTGCACGAGCGCAGCGAGCCTAAGCGGGTGAACGTGGATGCGGCGCCGCTGCAGGTGAGCCTGGCCGAACTCGGGCCGCTGGAAGTACGCCAGGTGCGGCGCACGCCCGCGGAGGCCTTGTTCAACAGTCTGCTGCAGCAACACCACTATCTGGGGTACGTGCGGCCGGTGGGGTGAACACCTGAAGTACCTAGTCTACGCCGGCGGGCGGCCGCTCGCCTGGGTGGCGTGGTGTTCGGCGCCGCGGCATCTGGGCAGCCGCGACCGGTTCATCGGCTGGGAGCCCAAGGCACGACTGCGCAACGTCCGGCTGCTCGCGTACAACACGCGATTTTTGATTCTACCTTGGGTGCAGGTGCCGCACTTGGCCTCGCACCTGCTGGGGCGCATGGCTCGAATGCTGTCGGCCGATTGGCAGCGCGTCTATGCGCATCCGATCTACTTCCTAGACGCATCCTTGGACACCCAAGAGTCGCAGCGAGGACTGGCGCACCACGGCGAACTGCGGTGTCGGGAACGGAGCCTCGAAAATGGCTTGACGGACCGAAACATGGCTGATCGGTCATGGCACCCATCATCGACCGGGCCAAAGCTCATGTCAGTCGGAAAACGGCGTCAGTTTTGTGAGGAAAACTCCTACAAAGTGGGTGTCCATTGTCATTTTGCCCAGTGATAGCGCCGCGCTTGCCGGGATGGATCCGCCGCCCGGTGTGGTCGACCAGATCGAGGT
>CAZLSB010000359.1:0-3852 GCA_964561825.1 uncultured Xanthomonas sp. | reverse complement strand
AGCGCGCCCAAGCCGGCGAGCAAAAAGTCCAAGTTATTGACGAACGAGCCCTAAGAAGCCGGCGGTCTATCCGCTAGCCCAGGTGCAGGCTACACCTTGCGGTCGCTTGGTCAATTAAATTTTCTGGTAACTGCCAGCTTTCCTTCAGATTCGGCTGATTCGTCAATCGCCCGGCGCCACCTGTGGCACCGCTTGCAACGCGGACGCGTCCACACCGCGCTCGGTCAGTTTGGCCAGCAGCGCATTAAAGCGCGCAGCGTCCATGGTCGCTTCGCGGGAAAATACCCATGCGAGTTTGCGGTCCGGCGTGGCCAGTGCCGCACCCTGGTAGTCGTCGTCGACGTGCACCACGACCAGTTCAGTGGAGAACGGCCACACGAACTGCACTTTCCAGCGCGCCCCACCGCTATTCGGTACCACAGTTGATACGCCGCTCCAACGCCGGTCTTCCTCACCGAAACGCTTCTTAAATACAAAATCGTTGTCGATACGGCCGTCGGGGCGCAGCCGGTACTCGTCGCGGGTGGCCACTTTGCCCTTCTCAAAGAAGTACGGCACGTGGGCAATCACGTACCAGGTGCCCATAAATCGCTGCAGATCAAAGTTTGGCGCCGCTTCGATTGGGCGCTCGCGCACGCCAGCGCAGCCGGCGAGCAGCACAACAGTCAACATAACAAGTAAGCGGATCATGAGCTTGGAGTTCCTTTTTGATGAGTAAGCGACGCGACTTGCGCGGCGAGGAATTCGCACAATTGTTCGGCGTTTGCCGACGTTTTGCGCGTCATTGCAAATTCATGCTCCGCATCGAGCACGCGATCCAGCCAAATGCCGCCGTCTGCGCTGGCTTGCGGACGCGTGCTGGCTAGCCACAGCGCGGTGTCGGCGCCCTCCTCCGCCGTCCGCAGGTGGCGCCGCAGGCTGGCCCGAAAGACCGGCAGCGCGGTCTGCACGCCGGCCGTGTCGACCCAGCCCGGGTGCATCACGTAGACGCGCGGCTGCCCTTGCCAGCGCCGGTTCCAGGCTCTTGTCAGCTCAACCTGGGCACGTTTGTGCATGGCATAGGCGGCCATGCCGTCATACTCTGCGGCCGTTTTCGCGGCCATCTCGGTCAGACGCAGCGGCGAGCCATACATGCCGCCGGAACTCATATTGATCACCGCCGCACCATCGACGAAGCGCCCGGCGGCGCGCAGGCCTTCGGTGAGCACGTAATGACTCAGCAGGTTGGTGACAAACGAGGTCTCCAGGCCTTCTGCGCTGAGCTCGAAACGATCCAGCAACAGACCGACGTTGTTGACCAGCACGTCGATGCGCTCACCGCGCGCCGTCAAATCCTCAACCAAGCGCTGGGTGTCGGCGACGCTGGCAAAGTCCACCCTCAACGGCACCATTCGGCCCGCATCTCCACAGGCGCGCACCAACTCCGCCAGCTTGTCTGGGCTGCGCGCTGCCACCAGCACCCGCGCGCCGCGCGCATGCGCCAGCTTCGCGATCGCCGCGCCAATCCCGCCGCTAGCGCCAGTGACCAACCACGTCTGGCCATCGAGGCGCTCCGGGTACGATTGCCAAGCGCGTTGGCGGCGTTGCAAACCGACACGGCTAAAGCGCCTGAAGAATCGCGCGTAAAAGAACAGGCTGGCAAGCGCTCGGAGCATGGCTGGATTCGGCAGACCGGGTCATCGGATGAGCTAGCCTACGCTCAGCGACGTGTGCAATGCGCATCGACTGTGTGCCGGAGAATCGCCAGCTGCGCGAAACCCTGTGAGTTGCAGGTTAGAATTAATGCCCCGTATACGATGGAGCTCACCATGCGTCTAGCCATCTTGCCCCTGCTGTTGCTCACGGCGTCGACGCTGTCTGCGCAAACCAAACCAGAAGATGCCATCCGCTACCGCCAGTCTGCTTATACCGTGTTGTTATGGAACTGGATGCCGATGAATGCGATGGTTCGCGAACGCATTCCCTTCGACGCCGCTGAGTTTGCGCGCCGAGCCGAACGTGTGGCGCACATCGCCCCGCAATTGTTAGAGGGTTTTCCAAAGGGCTCGGATAGCGGCGCGAAGACCGATGCGAAAGCGGAAATATGGGTCGGTTTTGCCGATTTCACCTCCAAAATGAAGGACTTTGAGCGCGAATCCGCCCTTTTGGCCAGCACCGCCAAGGGTGGAGACAAAGCCGCCATCAAGGCACAGTTCGGCAAAACGGGTGGCACCTGCAAGGCCTGTCACGACCTCTACAAGGCTGAATAGACTCGCCCCAGAGCGAATGAGCCTCGCTGTTTGCCGTGCCCGGGTCGACCGGCCTGTCTGCTGGGCGCCGGGAGCCTTGACGGCATTTTCACACGGCGTACACTGCGCTCAAAGTGACTTCGGATTTCCTATCCTTTGACGCGCTTTAGTCGACCGTTCCTTTGGGCTTTGTCCGCGGCGCTTGCCGCTCTAACGGTGATGGTCGGCCCCGCCGCCAGCGAAGTAGAACCAGAGATGGCAATGGGGATCGACCATCCGGGCGGCGTGTTTTTCATCGTGGCCTGCAACGCGGTCAACAGCGTATGCGAGCGCACCATCGGATAAGCGGCGCCTACGCCAGTGATCATCAGCAGATCGAGATTGGCCAGATCGACCTGCGTGGCGATGCGCTGCGCGAGTTTGTCCTCGTGCAGCACCGGCCGCAGCCTGGCGAGCGCATCGTCATTGCCCTTCTTCGCCTGGCTATCGAGCACGCGATCGTAGAGCTTGCGGTCTTCCAGCAGACCGATCACCAGATCAAAGAGGTTCACCACGGCAAAACGAATCGGCGGCTGGCGCTTGCGCAAAGCGGGCAGGATGACCTCATCCAGAAAACCGCGCATGTGGTCTTCGCGCTCTGGCGGGTAGTCGAAGATCCAGTAGCCGATCTCATTACCCAAACCCTTGTTGCTGAGCAAATCATCCGACATCAGCCGCGGCAGGATGCGGTTCAAGCGTTCGTGAAAGTCATCGCTCATGCTTGCAATTCCATGGTGCGCAGCAGATTGAGTTCGCCCGTCTGGATGAGCAGCCGGCGCACGACCGGGCTGATGTGCGGCGGCAGCAAATTCAGGGAACTGCTGCCGTCCAGATAACGCGCCTCGACGAGCATACGAAGGATCACCTGCAGCAGTTTGACACGCGTCGCCGCAACCCAGGTCGCCACCGCCGGTTCGCGCGTTGCGCAGTCCGCCAGAAACGGCGCCCAGCCGCGCAGCGACAGCTTGCTCTCCAGCCGCCGCACATCCCCAGCCACCACATTGCGCACGAAATCGGTCAGCAGCGCGCTGTGCTTCAACGCCGCCGCAAATAACAGCTGCGAGCTCAGCTCTTTATCGCCATCGGCAATCAACGGCCAAGCCTCGGCCGCGATCGAATGCAGACGCAAGCGGATCAGACGCGCCTGCCGAATCGCCGTCGCCGGCGCCTTCTTCTGCAACACGTTGTCGATACGCACCGCGTGATCAAACGCCGCCCCGCTGACCCCGTGCGCCAGCAAACGCGCCAGTACGCGGCTCTCAGGCAGCATCAAGGAACCAGCAGAGAGATCGGCCTGGTAGAGGGGCAAGACAGCGGATCTGGGGCAAAAAAGGTGCCCAGACAATGCCAGAATTGATTTGTATGCGGGTGGGGTTATACGGAATGGGGTGCGATTCAATCTAATGTGGTGATCTATGGTGGCTGTCATTTCGCACAGCCGGAATCAAACGGGTGCGGGAGAGAAAGCTGATTGTGGTGGGCCGGCGCTGTGCGCTGACGCTTTTCCTGCATCCTTGCTCTGGACCTACATCAAGCGCGACCACATCAGTTTGGCTCGCACCCCACGGACTGGGCTGTCTGGCGG
>CAZLSB010000358.1:0-3856 GCA_964561825.1 uncultured Xanthomonas sp. | reverse complement strand
CGCATGCCACGGCTGACCGGGGTGCAGCTCTGCGAGCAGCTTTGTACGCTGTCGCCCAATACCGTGCGGATCATTGTTACCGGCTACATCGACATCGACGCGATTGTCGATTCGATCAATCGCGCGCGCATTTACCGGTTCGTGATCAAGCCCTTTGATCGTCACGATTTTGAGCTGACCGTGCAACGCTCGGTCGAAGCTTTTGAGATGAAACGCAAGCTCGACGACTACGTGGTGAATCTGGAAAGCAAGGTCGAGCAACGCACCGAGGAATTGCAGCTGCGCAATGCCCAGCTACAGACTGCGCATGCCCAGTTGGAACAGCTGAGCAGCACCGATACGCTGACCGGATTGCACAATCGCCGCTACCTGCTGAGCGCGCTCGAAAAAGATCTGGCAATCGTGCAGCGTGCTCATCAATCCCCACTGCCGGAGGGCCAAACCGCCAGCGATCAGGATTTGCTGTTTTTCTTGATCGACTGCGATCACTTCAAGCACGTCAACGATCAATACGGGCACGACGTAGGCGACGCCGTGCTACGCGCTATCAGCCAAGTCTTGCGCCAGGTCTTTCGCCCTTCTGACCATGTGGTGCGTTGGGGCGGTGAGGAATTTCTAGTGGTGGTACGGTTTGTCGCGCGCAGCGAAGCTGCCTTGCTCGCCGAACGCACGCGCGCCGCGCTCGCCGTCATGGAGCTGCTGCTCGCCGATGGCAGCCGCCTCAAGCGCACCAGTTCGATCGGTTTTGCCGCGCACCCTTTCGTCGCCAACCACCCCGAGGCTGGCGACTGGCAGCAGGTGCTCAAACTTGCCGATTGCGCGCTGTACTGCGCAAAACAAAGCGGTCGTAATACCTGGGTGGGCTTAAGCGCGGGCGCGCTAGCCGA
Source organism: uncultured Xanthomonas sp. (assembly GCA_964561825.1). Classification (GTDB taxonomy): domain Bacteria; phylum Pseudomonadota; class Gammaproteobacteria; order Xanthomonadales; family SZUA-5; genus JADKFD01. Next base: position 2,969 of record CAZLSB010000358.1, on the reverse strand, counting down.
CGGCAAGGAACCGGTGCAGCACCAGCGCGAGATCCCCGCGCAGCTGGCGCGCGGGCTGCTGCGGGTAGAAGCGCCGCAACCGCCCGACCATTTGCGTTGGGTCTAAGCGCGCGCCATGCGATGGCTAGCATCTGCTGGGCTGCGCGCGCTGAGCTGTGGCTTGGCCATGCTGTTGCTCGCTTCAGCCAGCGCATCGGCGAATGCAGCTTTGAATGCCCCCGCAAGCGATTTCGCCTATGCCGAGCCCTACTTGGAGTCAGTGGGTGATAGCGAATCCATACCGTCGGGCCATGTCGCGGCTCAGGCACAAGACAGCAAGGGCTTGCTTTGGTTTGGAACCTGGTTGGGGCTGATTCGTTTTGACGGTTACCGCTTCCGCAAATTTTCTCTCAACCCGCGTGACGCCCAATCACTCGGCGGGGACCTTGTCCAGCACCTGTGGATCGGCCCGGACGCTAAGCTTTGGCTCGGCTCGGAAGAGGGGCTCTCGGTTCTGGATTCACACACGGAACTTTTTCAAAACTTCCGACCTGACTCCAAGAACTTAAAGGGGCTGAGCGGCATCGTTACCGCGCTAACCGGCGATAGCCAAGGCGGGCTGTGGATTGGTACCCACCAGGGGCTGGACTATCTGCCGCCTGGGAGTAAGACTTTCAAGCACTACCGGCACGCGCCAGCGGCTCCGCACAGCCTTGCCGATGGTGGCGTGCGCAGCCTGCTGCTGGATCGGCAGGGCGGGTTGTGGGTAGGCAGCACCGACGGACTGCAACGCATGCACGACTCCCAAACGGGCTTCGAGCGCGTTGTTTCCCATCCTGACGACCCTGCATCCCTGGCTGGGCAGGAAATCAGTTTCCTGTTCGAAGCGGTCGATGGCAAGCTCTGGCTGGGTACCCGCAATCACGGAGCAGCCTGGCTCGACCCTCGTACACGGCAACTGCACTGGCTAGCGGGTGAGCTGGCACCTGCGCTCGCCCAACCCCGGATCAGCGCGATCGCGCAGCCGCAGCCTGAGCAGATCTGGCTGGCTAGCTATGGGGCGGGAATCGATATCGTCGCCGCGGACGACGGCCGGCTCTTGCAGCGCCTGCGCCATGACCCTTCCATTCCGAGTAGCCTGGCGATCGATCAGGTTCACAGCTTATTTCGTGATCGCAGCGGCTTGCTTTGGGTAGGCACTGGAGGTGGTGGGTTGCAACGACACGACCCGAGAAATCGCGCTTTTCGGATGTTGCGTCATAGCCCGGTCCGCTCCCAATGGTTCGTGCTTGACCCAGCCCGTAAGGCCGCTTAAATGCCAACCGCCGCGCGCAGCAAGTCCAGATCGCGTTACCAGCTTGCGCTGTTGCGCGTGCGCTCTATGGCGCAGCTTGCCGCACTGACGCAAAGCTATGCGGCAAGCGCGTTTGGAATACGCGCCAGCAAGCTCTGCTGGGGTTTGTCCGACGATCTTGCCGGCTCGGCTGAGCAAGACAGCTTGCTTGGCAGCGCGCATGCGATCAGCCAATGGCAGTCGGTGCCGAGCGGAACGCGCTCGGCCGTCTCGCTTTGTACGCCGAGCGCCAAAGGCTGGGCAGTTTTTCTTATCGAACACGGCCCAGAGCGAGAGGAAACCCCAGCTTGGCGGCACTTCGTTCGCGAACTGCGTGCCTGTACGCCGCGCTTATTGAGCAGCCCGCGTCTTAGACACCGAGCCTTGGAGCGCCGGGTCGCGCAACGTACCGAGCAGCTGGCCTCTGAAGTACGCGACCGGGCGCGCAGCGAGACGCTGCAACGGGCGTTGTTTCGAATCGCCGAGCTGAGCGGTGCGCCGTTAAGTTTGGCCGAGTTTTATGCGGCAATTCACGGCATCGTTGGCGAACTGCTATACGCAAAAAACTTCTTTATCGCGCTCCTGGATGAGGCCGGGACCGCGCTGCGCTTCCCCTACTGCGTAGACGAACAGGACGATAAGTACCCTACCCGGCCGTTGCGCAATGGCTTAACTGAATACGTGCTGCGACAACAGAAGCCGTTGCTCTGCAACCCTGCGCAAACCGGATCGCTGGTAGCCACGGGCGAAGTAGAGAGCATCGGCACCCCATCGTGCTGTTGGCTCGGCGTGCCCCTAGTTCGTGGCGCTCGCAGCCTGGGAGCGCTGGTGGTACAGAGTTATACGGAAGGTATTGGCTATACCCACAGCGACCAGGAATTGCTGACCTTTGTTTCGTTGCACGTCGCTGGGGCGCTGGAGCGCAAGCACGCGCAAGATTCCTTGCGCGAGGCGAATGTGGAACTCAGCGAGACACTTGTGCAAGTCGACGCGCGCACTGCGGACATTCTAAATCTCGGCGAAATTGGCAAGGAATTAACTGCGACCCTGGACACCGAGCAGGCTTTTGAACGTGTCCACAGGCAAGCGAGTTCAAGGCTCGACACCTATGTCTTCAGCATCGGCATCTATGACCAAGCTAATGCCTTGATTCGTGCCGAATATTTTGTCGAAGGCGGGCAACGTCAGGCTAGCAGCTGTTTTTCCATGGACGAACAGGACCGGCCCGCCGTCTGGTGCGTGCGTGAGCGCCGAGAGCTGATTACTGCGAACTCGGATGGATTACTCAATTTTGTCACAACGAATTTGCCGGCTAAATTTGGTGAGGACACCGAATCGATCGTTTACCTGCCTTTGATCGTCGAACAGCAGGTGATCGGCTGCCTTAGCGTGCAAAGCTTGCACAAGCATGCTTACAGTCGAGATCAATTGGAGTTTCTGCGGGTGCTGGCCAGCTACACCGCGATTGCGATTTCTAATTCTCGCGCGCATGGCGAACTTGCCACGGCGCATAAAGAGCTTGCTCTCGCGCACGTGCATATGCAGCAAACCCAGCAGAAATTACTGCTGCAGGAAAAGATGGCGAGTTTAGGCACGCTGACTGCCGGGGTGGCGCATGAGATCAATAATCCCACCAATTTTGTGCATGTGGCAGCGC
>CAZLSB010000357.1:0-3859 GCA_964561825.1 uncultured Xanthomonas sp. | reverse complement strand
GCAAAGCGCTTCTTGAACTTGGCCACTTTGGGCGCGATGACCAAACTGCAATACGGTTGCTCGCCGTTCAGCTCGAAGTACTCCTGGTGATAATCCTCAGCCGGATAAAAAACGGGCAGCGGCAATACTTGCGTGACGATGCTGCCAGGCCAATCGCCGCTTGCCGCGCTGCGCGCAATGGCCGCTTCAATCGCCTGCTTTTCTGCATCAGTGCCATAAAACGCCACCGATCGATACTGCGGGCCGACATCGTTGCCCTGACGGTTGAGAGTGGTGGGGTCGTGAATGGTGAAATACACGTCAAGTAAGGTAGCTAGCGGCACCACCGCCGGATCAAAGTGGATTTTGACCACTTCTGCATGCCCGCTGCGGCCGCCCGTCACCTGTTTATAGGTGGGAAAATCAATGGTGCCACCGGCATAACCAGAAACCGCGGAATCCACACCGCGGACCTCTTCATAGACTGCTTCTAAACACCAGAAACAACCACCACCCAACACAATCGACTCAAGATTGGTCGGCGTAATTGACATTGAAGCCGGGGCTTCAGCGGCGTAACTGCTCGTACTCATGGTCACCATCGCGAGTAAAGGGAGAGAAAGGGATCGAAACCAGGGTTTCATTGACGTTTATTTCCTCAACGACTGAACGTGTTGCATAGACCGAGGCACGCGCTGAAGTCTTTCGCACTGACCCGAATGGCGACGTGAACACCCAGCTTGGCCCCTGTTCACGGATTTTTGCGTTGCCTCGAATGCAGCCCGCATCAGCGCATTTCTAACCCGGAGGTTTCATGAATTCACGCGATGATCGCGCAGGATGTTGGTCGCACGAGGGATTTTCCGAAGGAGCGCCATATCGGGCCATACGGTCGACTGAGGAAAATTCCTCGTGCGACTAAGAGACTAGCGAGGGCGCGTGCAATTTATGAAACATCCGGGCCAAGGAACTAGCATGAGTCTGCGTTTGCTAACCGCGTTTGGATTCTTGCTGAGCACATTGCCGCTTTTGAGCGCTTCTGCCGCCCCATTGCCGCGCATGCATCCAGGCTCGCCCTGGTACCAGCGCGTGGATGCATCAGCGGTGCATCCAAGCTCAAGCGGCCCGGCAGGCATGATCGCCACGTTGAGCGCTCTGGGTGGTTTTGGGAATACCCGTATGCAGATCGATTTTGGCATTCACGTGCTGTACGCGCAGCCCGGGACGCCCACTCAACCTTTGATTTCGATTCCCAGTGTGAATCCAGACGACGCCTATTACCTGCCGGACTGCGAAGCTCTGGCGACGCCGATTCCGCTGCCAGTTGGAGGCGCCATTGAGGGCCAGGTGGGTTATAGCTGCGACAACTTGGCGGACGATTGCCATTTATTAGTGGTGCAGAACAATGAAATATTTGAAGTATATCGCGCCAATTTAAGCGCTCAGGGACTGCAAAGTCAGTGCTTGGCCCGTTGGCGAACGGATGCTTTATACCCGGCAACCGGCCGTGGTGAGCACTGCACCAGTGCCGACGCTGCCGGTTTTCCGATCGCGCCATTATTGTTCAACGCCGACGAAGTAGCCACCGCAGTGGCCGCGCAAACCGACCTTGGTCACGCGATACGTTTCATCCTGCCAAATAACCGCATGGCCAGCGATGTCTCGTTGGGCGGTGTGCTTGGCCGCCTCTATGTGCGCCCGGCCACCCATGCAGGTGGTCCGTCTGGACCGGTGGCTAGCGTGCCGTATGGCGCGCGTTTGCGCCTGCGCGCGGACTTTCCGATGAGCAACTACAACGCTGCCGCACAAGTCATTTTGCGCACCTTGCAGCGTTTTGGCATGGTTTTGGCCGACGGCGGCAGTATTGCGTTGACTGCCGAGAGTGATCGATACACCAGCAATACCTGGGCGAGTCTGGGCATCAATTCCAGGGTCTTTGATCTGACCCCCAACGCGCAAAAAGTCTTCATAACCGACTTTGACGTCATCGACACCGGACCGCGCATTGCGGAAACCTATGACTGCGTGCGCAGTGCACCGTCGACCGACCCGCTGTTGGCCAACGGTTTTGAGTGAGGGTTTGTTCGACTCAACGGAAAGGCACGCAATAGCGAGAGTGCTTCGGTTGCCGCCGCGGCAGGATCGTCTGCGCGATCAGCGATGGTCAATTCTGCAGCGGCAAATCCACCGCCGCTGACCTGTTCGGCCACAAAGGCCGCAAACCCTAAATGCGCGGCCAACGATGCCCGGGCGAAAGCGCGCGTGGCCACGGTACTGCTGAGGATCAAGTGCGCAGTGTCGATTGCGCTGAGCGTTCGTAACCCGGTGTTAGGGCCGCGCTTTAGCAGTAGTAAAGCGGATAATGGCAATGCCGGCCCGTCCATCGGGTATTGCTCGGCTCTGGACAACTTCGGCTGTTCCAATTGCGGCAGGCATTCTAGCCTTGCGTCGATGCCCTTCCCCACCGGCAGCAAATCATCCGCCAGACGCCGCCACCCCTGCGTGCAGGCCAGGCTGGCCAACGTCGACTTGCCAACGCCGCTGGCGGCGGTAATCGCCAACACCACGCCGTCGGCGCGCTGCACGGCACTCGCATGCAATACATAAATGCCGCGATGCGCCAACGCATGCAAGAGCACCGGGCCGCGCAATGCCAACTGCTCAAAAGCTGGATTGCGTGCTGCGCGCATAATCTCAATCTGAACGCAGAGGGCGTCATACCGGTACGCACCAAACTGACCCAGATCCAACGTATAGCGGGGCGGCTGCTCCACCAGTTGCACACGCAGAGCGGTTTCCGCCAATTCAGCGGTCGTCGCCAATGGGCGAGATTCAGTCTCGGACATCGACACACGAGTATGACGTCGATCAACGCCAAACTCATAGCCGCATGCCCGCATAGACTGAGGTTTCTGATCGGTCTCCTGCGCTGACAAAATGCCTCCCGATGTGTCTGCCGACGACGGGCTTAGGCTTGCCGTTTGTTGCCCAATCCGTCTATACGCCGTTCCAGTTTGATGAAGTGTTCCAGCATGTGGGTATAGATCTGATCCGTTTTCTCATGCAAATGAGCCACTTCCAACTCGGCCTTGACGTTGACCTCGTATTCAATATCCGACCGCACGCGATCTTTTTCGGCTTGCCGGGTCTGGCTGATCAGCACAAAACACGACAAAAATATCGCCTCCAATGACACAATCATGGTCAGCAAACCAAACGGAAACGGATCGAATTGCGGGATGCCAACCGGCAAGGTATTAATCAGGATCCAGATTCCAAACCAACTGGCGTTGAGCAGCAAGAACAGCATGCTGCCGCTAAACGCCGAAATCGCGTCGGAGGCGTGCTGAAAAAAGCTCAGGTTCTCTTCTGCCTCCTCATTGGCGTTTCGTGACACGCGGGTACGCAACAATTCATCCGCTTTGCGGGTCATGTGGCTCATTGCCGCCAACAAACCCAGTGCCGCCTGCGGGGTGGTTTTGAAGAGCAGCAACAACGAGTCGCGATCCAGAGCCAGTAACTCGCTGTCCTCGGTGGCACGGGCTGTCGCCGTACGAGGGCCGTGATCGAGCAGCGCCAGTTCGCCAAAAATCTGCCCTACTCCCGCAGTAGCCAAAGCGATCTTCTGACCCGCATTGTCTTTGATGTAAAGTTCAATTTCGCCGCGCTTGATGACATACATCGCATCGCCCGGTTGGCCAGCTTGGAATAACACGCTGCCAGCGCTGAGTTCACGCCAGTCGATGAACTTGGCCAAACGCGCTCGATCATCCTCACCTAGGTGCTCGAACAGCTCCACGTCAGCCAACAGTTCCGGTGTGCATGGCATAAGTCCAACTCCTGGCGAGAGAATACCCAGTCTATGCGGTACGTGAGCGTA
>CAZLSB010000356.1:0-3861 GCA_964561825.1 uncultured Xanthomonas sp. | reverse complement strand
TGCGCCAAAAGGACTTCCGGCGCACTCGCGAGGAAAGTCCGACAGGCTGCTAGCAGCTTGTCAGACTTTGCGCCCCGCGGACGGGTCAATAGCGCGGCCGGGTCGAAGTCCTCCAGACTCCGTGGAACACCGCGCGCTGGCGCTTTGACCATGCCTGCCATCCCAGTCACATCGGCCGCCACAACCGACCTGACGACACGCAGCTTCAGCCGGTCCGCTTCCTCAAGCACTTCGATTCTGGCACCTGCGTCCATACCGAGCCGGCGGCGCAAATCGGCCGGTAAAACGATTTGCCCTTTGGAAGAGACCAGGAGCGTAGAGATGCTGATTTGCAGACTTAAGCGGACAAAAACATCGTAGTAGGGCTTACTTGGTAAGTCAAAGCCGCGGTAGCGAGATTTGCAACATTGCGCCAGTCACATGGCAGTATCGGGGCGACTTGCGTGATTCGTAGGTCTGCTCTACGGAAATGCTTGACAACCCCCGCACCTTCGCCTGTACCTTTGCTGCCATGCACAACGACCATTCCTTGACGCTGCTGACCACCGGCCTTTACGCGCTGGGTGCGCTCGTTGTTGTGGGCGTATCTCTTGAGTCAGTGCAGGCCTAGTAATAAATAAACCTAAGGCCCTGCACTCGGACGAGAACCCGGGGCCCGAGCGATTCGTCCCGGACCGACTGCAGAGCCTCCCTATCGGAGGTGTCATCATGAATAGCGATCAAATCAAGGCTTTCCCAGATCACGCACCGGCTCGCGCGATGTTGCGGGCCACCGGGTTGACCACGTCTGACCTGGAAAAGCCTCTGATTGCGGTGGTCAGCACCTTTAGCGATGTCACGCCTTGCAATATGCATCTGCGCGACTTGGCCGCTGAAGTCAAAAAAGGGGTGCGCGAGGCGGGTGGTACGCCGATTGAAGGTAATACCATCGTCATCTCCGATGGCATCAGCATGGGTACGGTTGGCATGCGCGCTAGTTTGGTGTCGCGAGATTGGATTGCCGATACCATCGAATTGTTTGTGCGCGGCCATTCCTTTGACGGGTTGATCGTACTGACCGGTTGCGACAAAACCATTCCGGCGGCGGCGATGGCGTTGGCGCGCCTGGATATTCCCGGGCTGGCGCTGTATGGCGGTTCGATCATGCCCGGGCGTTTCCAGGGGCGCGATGTGACCATCATGGATGTGTTTGAAGCGGTCGGAGCCTGCGCCGCTGGCAAGATGAGCCATGCCGATCTGCACGAGTTAGAAACCAAAGCTTGCCCCGGCGCGGGCGCGTGTGGCGGCCAGTTCACCGCCAATACGATGGCGACTGCACTGGCATTCTTAGGCCTTGCCAGTATGGATGGCACGGATTTGCCGGCCTTGCATCCGGAAAAACCCGCGGTGGCTCGCGCTGCCGGTCGCGCAGTGATGGACATGCTGCGCAGCGGCCTGACGCCACGCCAGATTTTGAGCCGCGAGGCCTTCGAAAACGCCATTGCCTCGGTGATGATCACCGGCGGTTCGACCAACGCCGTATTGCATCTGTTGGCGATCGCGCGCGAGGCCGGTGTGCTACTGACGCTTGAGGATTTTGATCGCGTCAGCCGCATCACGCCGGTCTTGGCTGACTTAAAACCCGGCGGCAAATACGCCGCGCCCGATCTAACGCTGGCCGGTGGTTTGCGCCTAGTTGCGCAGCGTTTGAAAGAGCAAGGGCGTCTATTCGATGGCGACACGGTCAGTGGCAAGCGCATGCACGCCGAGGCCGATATGGCGGTCGAACGGGAAGGTCAAAAAGTGCTGCGTCGCTGGGATGAGCCGATTAAACCGCAAGGCGGCATCGCCATTTTACGCGGGTCGCTGGCGCCGCAAGGGTGCGTGGTCAAACTGGTCGGGCACGATCGCCGCAAGCACATCGGCCCGGCCCGCGTCTTTGATAACGAACCCGATGCCTTCGCCGCGGTGCGCGACGGCCGCATCCAGGCCGGTGATGTCATCGTCATTCGCCATGTAGGCCCTGCCGGCGCACCCGGTATGCCGGAAATGCTGGCGGTCACGGCCGCTTTAATGGGCGTCGGCTTGGGCGATTCTGTCGCACTGATTACCGACGGGCGCTTCAGCGGCGCTACCCATGGTTTCATGGTTGGCCACGTGGCGCCGGAAGCCGCCAAAGGGGGTCCGATTGCGTTGATCGCCGATGGCGACATCATCACGTTAGATGTGGATGCACGCCTGCTGGAAGTGGATGCACCGTTGCTGGATCGCGCACGAACTTACCTGCCCAAACCGCAAACCGAGATATCCGGCGTGCTGGCCAAATACGCACTGTTGGTTGGCTCAGCATCGGATGGTGCGCCGACGCATCGAGGTGCTCTCTGAGTGTAGTTTGGCGATAGTAACTGCACACTTTCCGCGCCTTTTGACCCGAATGCGTCGTTGCTCGTCGTCGCCATAGCCCTGCTATGACTCCTCCTCACGCCTCGCCTCGGGCCAAAATGCATCGGAAATTTCTTGCACTTACTTTTGCCGCACTACACTCACTTTTCCGCGCATTGTCACGGTCAATCCGGCGATGCGCTCAGGAAAGGCTAGGCCACGGCGGTTTGCTTCCGGCGTTTCCATGAATACGAATGCACCAGAAAGGGCATAGCCGCATAAATCTGCAGAATTTAGCCAACAACTTTTTCTACCATTTGCCACCATCCACTAGATATCCGAGGCCTCCACATGACCAAGCTGTATTCCGATCAAGACATGCAACCCGAAGCTTTGAAAGGCCAGCGTATCGCCATCCTGGGCTACGGCAGCCAGGGGCGTGCACAAGCGCTCAATCTGCGTGATTCCGGCTTCGAAGTGATTCTCGCGCTGCGGCCGGGCGGCAAATCCTGGGCGCAAGCCGAGTCCGATGGTTTTAAGCCGCAAGCGCCAGCGGAGGCGCTAAAAGGCGCCCAGGTGATTTCCTTTCTGTTGCCAGATACCGAACAATCGAAGGCCTACGATGAATGGGTAGCGCCCATCCTGCAACCCGGCACTTTGTTGATGTTCGCGCACGGCTTCAATATTCATTACGGCACCATTGTGCCGCCCAAAGATGTCGACGTTGCCTTAGTCGCGCCGAAAGCGCCTGGCAAATTGGTGCGTAGACAATATGAGGAAGGTCGCGGCGTGCCGAGTCTGATCGCCGTCCATCAAGACGCCACCGGCACGGCCAAAGCGCGCGCGCTGGCCTGGGCTTGGGGCGTAGGCTCCGCCCATGCCGGCGTGTTGGAAACCACCTTTGCCGAAGAAACGGAGACCGATTTATTTGGTGAGCAAGCCGTGTTGTGTGGCGGCGCGACGGAGTTGGTGCAAGCTGGTTTCGAAACGCTGGTGCAAGCCGGTTATCAGCCAGAAGTGGCGTATTTTGAAGTGCTGCACGAGCTCAAATTGATTGTCGATTTGCTCTACGAAGGCGGCATGGCGCGTATGCACCAATTTGTCTCCGACACCGCCAAATACGGCGATCTGACCCGCGGTCCGCGGGTAATCAACGGCGCCTCCCGCAAAGCGATGCGCGAAATTCTGGAAGAAATCCAAAACGGCACTTTCGCCCGCGAGTGGATCGCCGAAAACGCCGCCGGTTGCCCGAATTACAAGGCCTTACTGGAGCGCGATCTGGCCCATCCGATTGAATCCGTGGGCAAACGCCTGCGCGCGCGGATGAGCTGGCTGCAGGCTGGCGCGCAGGACAAGGCTGCTTAACCCTAGCAGCCTGTCGGACTTCCCTGCACACCCATAACCGCACACTCCACCCCGCCCAACTGAGGTTTTGTGGGAATACTAGGGGCAAAGCCCCGGAGCCATACCAGCCTGGGGCAACGCCCCAGGTTTCAGGAC
>CAZLSB010000355.1:0-3867 GCA_964561825.1 uncultured Xanthomonas sp. | reverse complement strand
AATGATCGCCAAAAGGACTTCCGGCGCACTCGCGAGGAAAGTCCGGCAGGCTGCTAGGTTAACAGCCCTGCCACGGCGTTTGGCGAAACGGACAAATGGATTTGCGCGTTAACAGTTTGCTGCCGCGCCCGCTCTATAGCTGGGAACTTCCACCGGAGCTGAGCATGCGCGCGATCCTATTCATCATCTTGCTGTACTGGTTGACCCTTGCTCCACTACACGCCCAGCCGTTGCAGACCTGGGATGCGCTACCCGCATTCGACCCGCTGCATCTTGCGGGTGCCTACGCGGGCCGCCGCGATTGTCCGATGTGCAGCCACGGTTACGATGCGGGCTTGCTGCTGTTTATCCCCAGCGGCACCGATATCGCGCAGGTCAACGAGATCATCGCGCCTGTGCGTCGCTTGCGCCGTGAGATCGCAGCGGCGCGCTACCGCGTGTTTGTCATTGTCACGGGTGCTGCGCCGTCTAGCGCACTGCTGGATGCAGTCAGCGTCAGCCATGCGCAATGGTATGTAGCCAGTTTGTCTGGCCCGGAGTTGCTTGCAGCCGAGCGCGATTTCGCCCAGGCACTGAGCGAAACGCCGCTGGCTTATGCATTTGCGCAACGCCGCCTGTTGCGCCAGTACAGCGCTACCGAGTTGCTCAATCCGGCGCATGGGCTGGCGACCGACGCGCTTTATGCGATGAACTTGCTCGATTGGCTGCATCCCGACGCGTTGGACGCAGCGGCAGATCACGACACGCCACAGGGCGCATTGTGGTTTGCGGCCACGCGCTTGCACGCCAGCTTGAAACTGACGGAGGCCACGGCCGCACCTGCCTGTTTTCTTGACGATGCTGGAAAGCCGCTCGCCTATGCGCTGTTGTTCTTCCAGTCAGTTGACAACCTGAGGTTGCGGCCACGCTGGGAGCGCAGCGACGCGCGCGGCTGTTTGCAACTGGCGACCACGCAGGGTCGCTATCTGATCACCTTCTACGCGCTCGGCCAGACACCGATTGAGCGGGAACTGCTGCGTATCGATCCGCGCAGCATGCCGCCCGTGCTCGGTCAGTGCGAGGGCTGCGAGGCAGTTTACGACGGTCGCCCGCTGCATCTGACCTCCCAGGTACGACTTGGATCGACGAGCGAGCCGGGTGCGCCTTTGCGCTTGCAGGGAAGAGTGCATGCGGCCGACGGCACGGCGGCCGCCGGCACGCAGATCTACGCGTATCAGACGGATCAAACTGGAGTTTATCCAGCGTTGCATGGCGTTGGGCCGATCGCACTCCGCCATGGTCGCTTGCGTGGCTGGGCGGTGAGCGACAGTGAAGGACGTTTTTCCTTCCACACCGTACGGCCCGGCGCGTATCCGGACAATCGCATCGCGGCACACATCCACCTGCACGTCATCGAAGCAAATCGCTGCACTTATTATCTGGATGATGTTGAGTTTGCCGATGACCCCTTGCGCGCCGGACTAGCTGAGCACCCACTGGCGCGTGGGGGTAGTGGACTGACTCATCCGAAGCTTGGCGCCGACGGTGTTTGGGAGATCCATCGTGCTGTCTACCTGGGACGCAACGTGCCGGGCTATGAGCGTTGTGCGCGTTCGAAAGCGCACGCGGTTGTTCGATATCGCGTCATCGGAAAGTAAAAATGCGTGCAACTGTGTCAATTTGCGCTTCGCTGGCGTTGGCACGAGGCATGCTGGTCGCAGAGGCTATCTCCGACCGGAACAAATGCGCTGGCCACCGCGGATTGGGCATCTGCACTGTGACCGGTTTTTCTGTGAACCTGCAAGGCGCTAAGTTAATGCTGAAATCCATTGTTCCAATCCGCTTTTTGTCAGTCATCGCGCTCTTGCTCAGTATTGGCCCGCTGCGCGCAGCGAATGGCTGACCGTGCTGCCCAATCGGGGTGTGGGGCATTGCGACTTCACGCCTGCCGACATTGAGGCGGGGTGGGCGCAACTGGTCCAAGCAGGTCGCAAGCGCAACGTGCCGACCAATACGGTCAGGACCACCCGGTTGGATAGCGAATAATCCAGCAGGCACCAGCGCCTGCTGCAGATCAAACTCGCACTGCTCTGAATGTGCTATTGCACGAATTGCCATGCTGCCTGCATGCAGTTCGTCTGCCAGGCAGCATTAACGCTTTGCTGTCAGGAGTTCGCGATGGCTTCCATTCAATTTTTAGGCGCTGCCGGTGAAGTGACCGGCTCATGTCACCTGCTGCGTGCAGCCGGCAAAAAGATCCTGTTGGATTGCGGAATGATTCAAGGCGGACGCGAGGAAGGTGGGCGCAATCGCGAAGCCTTTCCATTTGATCCCGCGGATATCGATGCGGTGGTGCTCAGTCACGGGCACATTGATCATTGTGGACGTCTGCCGCTGTTGGTCAAACGCGGTTACACCGGCAAAATTCACACGCACACCGCCACCGCCGACTTATTGCCGGTGATGTTGGAAGATTCAGCGCGGCTCGCCGAAGCCGACGTTGAGCACAGCAATCGCCTGCGTCAGCGGCGCGGCCTAAAGCCGATCGAGCCTTTGTACGAACTGGCGGATGTCAGCGCCACCATTGCGCGTTTGCGCCCCATGGACTATGACCATCGCGTTGAACTGTTCCCGGGCATTCATGTGCGTTTGCAGGACGCCGGCCATATTCTCGGCGCCGCCATTGTGGAGATCTGGATTGACGAGGGCCACGGGCAGCGCAAGCTGGTGTTTAGCGGTGATATTGGCGCGGATGGTACGCCGATCATGCGCGACGCCACGGCAGTCAGTGAGGCGGACTTGGTCTTACTGGAAAGTACCTATGGCGATCGTTTGCATCGGCCGCGCGAACAAACCGTCGTTGAAATCGGCGAAGTGCTAGATGCGGCGCGTGGCAGCGGTGGCAACGTCATCATTCCGGCATTTGCAGTGGGCCGCAGCCAGGAGTTGCTCTACTTGTTCGCTAAGTACTATGACGAATGGGGTCTGAAGCGCTGGCGCATATTTCTGGATAGCCCAATGGCCTCCAAAGTGGTCAGCGTCTATCGACGACACCAGAATTTGTTCGATCAGGAAGGTCGTTCCCAATGGGCACCAGGCGTTGATCCCTTCACCTTGCCCGGCTTGCGTTTCGTCGACTCGATGGAGGAATCGCAAGCGCTCAATAAACACAGCAGTGGCTGCATTTTGATCGCCGGATCAGGCATGTGTAACGGCGGGCGTGTCCGCCACCACCTAAAACACAATCTGTGGCGACCCGGCGCGCACGTGCTGATCGTCGGATATCAAGCGCAAAACACCCTAGGACGACAGTTAGTCGATGGCCATTCCAGCGTACGGATCTTCAATGAAATTATCCGGGTGAACGCCAAAATTCACACCGTGGGTGGATTGTCAGCGCACGCCGATCAGCGCGGTTTGCTCAATTGGTACGGACATTTTCACAGCAAGCCGCCGGTCTACTTGGTGCATGGCGAAGACCAAGCACGCGAAAAACTAGCAGTACAACTGCGTTCCAGCTACGACTGTGAAGTCACTTTGGCGCGCGCCGGGATGGAGCGAACGATCTGAGCTTAAACTGGCCGAGCTATCAATGATCATTAGCGCGGCAGTCCATGCTCGTCAAACTCAAGGGCTTCTTCGACATTGCCGGTGGACTCGCGCGGTTTGTGCGTTAAGCGCATGGACAAAGACAACAGTTGATCCGCAACGCCGGCTCTCGCGAAAACTCTCGCGCACTAAACGTTGTTCGATGGCTTGGCGCACGGCCTCAGTTAGGCTCTCGCCGGTTAAACGAGCGAGTTCTCGTGCTTTGGCATCCGTATCTGGGTTTTTGATCCTAGCAGCCTGTCGGACTTTCCTCGCGAGTGCGCCGGAAGTCCTTTTGGC
>CAZLSB010000354.1:0-3874 GCA_964561825.1 uncultured Xanthomonas sp. | reverse complement strand
CGGGCTGTTCGCTGCCCGCCAGTTTGGTGGGCGTGGCAAATTCACGTTCCAGGGCCTCCACATAGGCACGCTTGGCGGGCACGGTCAGGCGCACCGCGCCCGAGGGTTCGCGCTGGAAGTCGGTGGAGCGCAACTGGCCGCGGCGCAGCATCGACAGGGCGATGCGTTCTACCCGATGCCGCACGGGTTCAATCAGATCACTGGCGAGCGTGGCATGGCGACCATGCGGCTGGTGATAGAAGCCCACGGTGGGAAGCAAGCCGCGGGCGCGCAGCACCAGATCGACATGGCTGTGCAGAATGACCGCTCCCAGACTGAGCAGCGCGTTGAACGGATCGCGCGGCGGGCGTTTGTCGCGGCCATCAAATTCGAATTCGGCCGGAACAATGGCCCGCAGTGCCTCAAAATAGCGCCGGGCGGCGGCACCTTCTACGCCGCGTAGCTGATTCTGATCGGTTGCGCGCTCGATCTGCGTCTGCGTTTTGTCCAATGCCTTGATGGCGTCATCGGTACCCGAGAGCCGCCGGCGCAGCGCTTCGCGCTGGTGGCGCACGCGCGCAGCCACAACGGCCTTGGCGCAATCCAGCGCGAATGCTGGGTTCTGGCATTGCTGGCGCTGCGCGATCCATAGATCAATGGTGTCGGGCGCCGGCCAGGGTGTAGTGGCACCCAACCATTGGCCCCGGCCATCGGCAACATGTACGGGCGTACCGGCGGCCATCAATGCCTGCAAGGCGCCGCTGGTGAGGCGCTGACGGCCCAGCAACACAACTGCTGCCATCGGTGCTATCGGCCAACGTTGCTCGGGTTGATCTTTCCAGCGCCCGATCAACTGGCCGCTAGCTACCGCCAGCGTGCCGTCGTTGCGCGACACCACCACCACGGTGCCAAAGTCATCAGCGGCGGGTAAATCAGCGGGCGGCAGGGCGAAGGCATCGGCCGCTTCAATGGGCGCATCTGCCAGTTCGTCAACCAGCGTACGATCAGGAATCAGAGGGGAATCATGACGCCGATCAACGGCAATGCCCGGCGCAAAGCGGTAGCCCAGGAAACTGAATCCTTCATCGAAACTGGTGATGCGGGATTTCTCGCCCTTCAGCCGCAGACCTTTTTCCGCCAGCGACTGCTGCGCCAGATTCAGGGCGGCACGGGCGCTGTCGGCATCGGCGGCCAGAATCACGAAATCGTCGGCATAGCGCACCATCTGGTAGCCGGCATGATCGAGATCGTGATCCAGATCGTCGAGGATCAGATTGGAAAGCAAGGGCGAGAGCGGCGCGCCTTGCGGCAGGCCGCGCAGGCGCTGCTCGATCTGACCGTTTACTTCGGCCGGTGCCGACACGAAGGCCATCACCTGATTGATCACCGTGTCCTTGCCGAGGAATGCGCGCAGACGCACGGCAATGCGCCAGAAATCCACGCTGTCGAAGAAGTCGGCCACATCGGATTCGACCACATGGCGCAGGCCGGCATCGTACAGGCGCAGGATCCGGTCGCGCGCCTGCATGCGCGAGCGCCCTGGGCGGAAGCCAAAGCTGCGCTCGCTCATGTGAACATCCAGCGCCAGCGCCAGCTGATCAAGCAGGGCGCGCTGCAGCACCCGATCGAGAAATGGCGGAATGTTGAGGCAGCGTACAGCGCCGTTCGGCTTGGGAATACGCACGGGCCGCAGCGGCTTGGGTTCAATCAAGCCCAGCCGCCAACGCTGAACGCTGCGATCGATCCAATCCTGACGCGCCTGATCGCGCAGATCACCGCGATCGTCGGGAACATCGGGATCATCCGCCTGGGCTTCACTGGCGCGATCAAAGGCCGCCTGGAGACGAATGGGATCTGCCAGTCGCTGCAGGCTGAGTTAGTTGGGTGTGGATTCCTTCTTGAGCGATTCACCTTCCAGCGTTTCCCAGGCGAACTGGCCATAGCCAAAAGCCCGCCGCTGACCCGCCCCAAGATGTTGCGCCAGTGCCAGCCAGCAGGACTGGATTTCGGAGATGCCTTTTGGCCAGCTGAGGATGGCCTCACCCAACAGGCCTCCACAGATCTTGTCCCTGCCATCGGTATTGCGATAGCGCAAGTCGGTCCAGAACAATTCAGCCGCAAGCAGCTCCGCGCCCAGTTCAGGCGGATCGACACGCTCAATGCCCAGTTCACGGCGCAGGCTGAGCCAGGATTCGCGCAAACGCTGGCCCAGCACCTCAGTCGACAGTTC
Organism: uncultured Xanthomonas sp.; assembly: GCA_964561825.1. Classification (GTDB taxonomy): domain Bacteria; phylum Pseudomonadota; class Gammaproteobacteria; order Xanthomonadales; family SZUA-5; genus JADKFD01. The sequence continues at coordinate 1,665 of CAZLSB010000354.1, read as the reverse complement.
ACGCTCGTGATGCAGGTAGCGGCCTTCATCGCGGTGTTGCCGGTGGTCTGGCCGCAGCCAGCGCGCTGGCGAACGCAGACTCAGGCGCAACCGGTTGTGGGTTCGGATCAATTCCGCTTCCGAGGCGACCTGCTCGCGTAGCGACGACGTGGCGGCCAAAGGATGCGCTGAGACAAACTCAAGGTTGCGGCCAATCTGAAATTTGCCCGCGCCGACCGGCGCCGAGCCAGGCAGGCGTTGCAGGGAATCGATCAGTCGTTCGACCGTGGCTAGTGCCGCAGGCAGCGCATACAGCGTGAGCACCAGCTCGTCGCCCTGACGCATTTCGGCTTCGGCCAGACGAGGCCAGCTGAACCACCACAGCGCCGGACGCGCGTCGTCATCGTGCTCGTTGAGCAGCTGTTTGAACAGGCCCGTCCAACGGGCTTCCGGGAACAGGCCCAGCGCAACCGAGTCCAATGCACACAGTCTCAGTGTGTAGGCGTTGGGTATAAAGGCAGAAGGCAGTTGCATGACCTGATTCTGGCGGGAGCCGGCTGGCGAATTCAATTGGGTCACGTGACTGGGTTTGTCCACGTTGTTGGCTCAGGCCGCAACTGTTTGAAGCCACCAATCGGGTAGGTGACAAGCAGCCAAACGGGCGCTAGATCGCCAAGTTCATGAAACAACCGCAGAACGGTGGGGAAGCCTTGATGGCAAACCCAACCCAAGTATCGGCGGTTGTCCAAGGGCACACTCCATACACGGCAATCAGCCGAAAAACACAATGCCATACAAGCGCGAGATAGTGGACGCGCCAGTCACGTTACTGAGATGCCACAGCGGCAAGCCTGGGACTATTCTTGGCTCAAAAGGAGCTCAGCGATGATCGATGCCAATAAGTACCCAAAGCGGGCATTGGTGGTGGTTTTTGGCACGACACCGGCTGTCGTGACCGAGACCATCTTCGGCCTAGCGCAGCGAACACCCCAATTTATCCCGACAGAAATACACATCATTACCACGCTGCACGGCGAACGCATTGCACGCCAACGTCTATTCGAACCCGAGACCGGATCCTACTGGCGGCTCAGTGGCGAGTATCGCCTTCATCTTCCAAAGGAGGTGTACATCCACGTGGCAGGAGCCGAAGAACCCGGTTGCGCAATCGAAGACCTGCGGACATCGCAGCAGAATCAACTATCCGCAAATACCATCGGGCGAGTCATCGAAACTCTGGCCGCAGATCCAGATTGCGCCATGCATGTCTCACTGGCAGGCGGGCGTAAGACCATGTCTTATTATGCCGGGTACGCGCTATCTATTTACGGCCGAGTTCAGGACTCGCTCTCGCACGTTTTGGTCAATGACCCTTTTGAAGACGTTCCAGAATTTGAATATCCACCATTTGAACCGCGCATGATGATGCAACGAAACGGCACGCAGATATTGAGTTCAAATGCGCATGTCGACCTGCCTGAGGTACCCTTTGTAAGAATTGGCGCCGCATTGGACCGCAAGTTGATCCCTCGAGGACTGGATTTCTCCAAAGTAATCGAACGAATAGATGCGTTATTGCCGATATTAACTGGACATGCTCCGATTATTCTGGACGTGAAGGACCGATCTCTACGTGCTGGAACAATTCAGATCAGGCTGGATAATCAAACGACAGGTTTCTATTGG
>CAZLSB010000353.1:0-3911 GCA_964561825.1 uncultured Xanthomonas sp. | reverse complement strand
CTGCCCCGTAGCGTACTCACCCAATGGGTGAACTGATCAAAGTGCTGAAAAGTCACAAAAAATCATCGCGTTATGGGTGATGGGAAGCAGTCAACTGAGGTTTCTAGGATCATTCAAAGATCTCCATCAGCGGGGCCTCGTAGCGGGCTTGGATGTCGGCAATCAGCTCGGCCTCGGCGGCGGCGTCGGGGCAGTGCAGCGCGTGCACCAGCAGGTAGCGGTGATCAGGGCTCAAGTCACTACTCAAGGTGCCCGGCGTCAGGGTGATGATGCCGGCCAGCGCCGTGATGCCGTGCGGGTCGCGCAGGCGCAGCGGCACCCACACGAAACGCGAATGGATGGCGGCCTCGGGCCCGAGCACGCGTTTGGCCACTTCGATGTTGGACACCACGATGTCGCGCAGCACGACAGCGCCCAAGCGGACCACGGTGGCCCAGTTCTTGATGCGCGGCTTGTCGGGCCGGAACGCTTCGGTGAACCAAGGCACGCTGAGGCCGAACAGCGCGGCCAGCAGCAGGTTGCCGACACTGGTCGACTCATTGAGCAGCAGCCAACTGACGAACAGCAGCAGCGACAACAGGGGCGCCGGTGCCAAGCGTTTGATCACTTCAGCTCCCCGCGCTCGCGCATCTCTTGCCGCACATCGTAGGCAGGCGGGACTGGTCGCGCGTCCAGCACGGCGTCGATGTAGGGCTGGCGCGCCAGTAGCTGCTGGGCGGTAGCCTGCGCATACGCGTGCATCGGACCGGCGAACACCGCGAGGGCCAACAGCAGCGCCAGGAGCCCGAACAAGGCCGTGAGGTGCGCCGGCCGCGGGGGGTCCATGCGTAGGGCGGTGGCCGGACCGGCCTTCCAGAACAGGCGCGAGCCGGCGCGGGCCAGCGCCACCATCACAGCCAAGCTACTGCCCAGCACCAGGGCCACCACCCAGCCAGCCAGCGGCGTGCTACCGGCGGCTTGCAGCAGCAGCGCCTTACCCAGAAAGCCCGCCAGCGGTGGCACCCCGGACACGGCCACGGCGGCGGCGAAAAACAGCGCGCCGTACAGGCCCCAGCCGTGCTGCAGCTGACGCGGGCTCAAGGCATCGTCAGCGCCGCGCGCCCAGGCAATGCGGTCGGCCAGCAGGAACCACAGGCAGGCAATCAGCGTGCTGTTGACTAGGTAGAAGATGCCCGCCGCCAGCGCGCCAACCGTGCCCAGGCCGATGGCCAGCAGCAGCGTGCCGGCTGAGGCCACCACCAAGTAGGCCACTAAACCGCGCAAGCGCTGCGCCGCCAGCGCGCCGATGGCCGCCAACACCAGGGTGGCCAAGCCCAAAGGCGGCAAGAATGGGGCGAGCAAGCCGGCCAAGTTACCCGTGCCGTCGCCGGTGAATAGGGTGCTGAAGCGGGCGATGGCATACACGCCCACCTTAGTCATGATGGCGAACAGGGCCGCCACCGGCGCTGCCGCCGCCGCGTAAGTGGCCGGCAGCCAGAAGTACAGCGGCAGCAGCGCTGCCTTGACGGCGAACACCACCACCAGCAGCAGCACAGCGGCCTGCGCCAGCCGCGCGTTCTCGGGACCGAGCTGGGGCAGTTTCACGGCCAGATCAGCTAGGTTGAGCGTGCCCGTTAGCGCGTACAGTAGGCCCACAGCCACCAAGAACAGCGCCGAGCCGGTGAGGTTAAACACCACGTAATGCACGCTGGCCTTGAGCCGCTCGGCCGAGGCGCCGTGCAGCAGCAGGCCGTAGCTGGCGGCCAGCAACACCTCGAAGAAGACAAACAGATTGAACAGATCGGCCGTCAGGAAGGCGCCGTTCAAACCCATCAGCTGGAATTGCAGCAGGGCGTGGAAGTGCAAGCCCTGGCGGTCGTCGCCGCCCAGCGCGTAGACCAGCGAGGCCAGGGCCACCAGCGCGGTCAGCAGCAGCAGCAAGGCGCTGAGCCGGTCCAGCGCCAGGGCGATGCCCCAGGGTGCTTGCCAATTGCCGAGCAGGTAGGCCTGCACACTGCCTTCATGCGCTTGCAGCAGCAATTGCACAGCCACCCACAGCAGCGCCAGCGTGCTGGCCAGCGACACAGCGGCCACCCAGCGCGACTGCGCTTTCTCCAGCAGCACCAACAGCGCCCCGACCAGCAGCGGCAGGACGATAGGCAGGACTAGCAGGTGGTTGGGTAGGTGGTTGAACATCAGCCGCTCCCATCCACGTGGTCACTGCCGCCTTGTGCATGGGCGCGCAGCGCAATGCCCAGCAGCACGGCAGTCATGGCAAAGCTGATCACGATGGCGGTCAGCACCAAGGCCTGGGGCAGCGGGTCGGCAGTGGTCACCAGCGTTGCGGTCACGCCCTTTTCGACGATGGGCACCGCCGCCACCTTGACCCGACCCATGGCGAAGATGAACAGGTTCACGGCGTAGGACAGCAGGGTCAGCCCAAGGATGGCGTCAAAGGTGCGGGCGCGCAGCAGCAGCCACACGCCGCAGCCGGCCAGGGTACCGAGGAACAGGGCCAGGAGCAGCAGCATCAGGCAGCCGCCTGGCGGGTCAGGCGGGCGATCGACAGCAACATCACCATCGTGGCACCCACCACGACGATGAACACTCCGGCATCGAACAGCGAGGCACTGGCCAGCGGCACGCCGCCCACGCCGGGCAACCAGGGGTAGTCGTAAGTGCTGGTCAGGAAGGGCGCGCCAAACAACCAACTGGCCATGCCAGTACACGCCGCCAGCAGCAGACCCCAGCCCACCCAGGCGCGGTAGTCCAGGCTGCTGCGTTGCGCCACCCAGCCTTGGCCGTGCGCCACCGCTTGCAACAGCAAGCCGAGGGCCAGCACCAGCCCACCAATGAAGCCGCCGCCCGGCAAGTTGTGGCCGCGCAGGTAAAAGTAGGTGGCGATCAGCACCGTGAACGGCAGCACCAGGCGCGCCACCATTTGCAGCATCAAGGGGTGGGCCTCGCCTGCTGGCACCGCTGCCGCAGCCGGGCGGAACGGCGCCAGCAGCGTGTGCAAGATCAGTGCCGCAATGCCCAAGACGGTGATCTCGCCCAGGGTGTCGAAGCCGCGATAGTCCACGATGATCACGTTCACCGCGTTGGCCCCGCCGCCCAGCGGCAGCGTGGTGGGGAGGAAGTAGTCGCTGATCGACTGGCTCGGGCGGGTCAGCACCATCCACACCAGCGCCGACACGCCCAGGCCCACGGCCACTGCCAGCACGCCATCGCGCCAAGCTTTCCAGCGGCGCGGCTCGGGCGGGCTGGCGGCTGGCAGCCAATGTAGGGCCAGCATCATCAGCAAGAGGGTCGCCACCTCGACCAACAACTGAGTCAGCGCCAGATCGGGCGCCGAGAAGTAGGCGAAGGTCAGGCACACCACCAAACCCACCGCCCCCATCAGCACCAAGGCCAGCAGGCGCTGGCGGTGCATGAAGGTGGTGGCCAGCGTGGCGCCAATGCCCAGTGCGCCCAGCACGCCCACGCCCAGGCTGAGGTCGTTCAGGTGCAAAGCAGCCACCCGGGACGAGGGTCCGGTTTGCAAAAACGGCCAAACGCCTGCAGCCAGCGCAAGCGTGACCAGCAACAGCAAATAGCGCTGCAGGCTGCCGTTTTGCAACCAGTCGGTCAGGCCTTGCGCGGCCCGCAGGCCCAAGTTCAGCAGTGCTTGGAAGATCTCTTTGCCGCCCGCCGCGATCCAGCCCGGCACGATGGCCAGCCGATGCAGGTTCACCTTGCGCTGCAACGCAAAGTACAGCACCACGCCGCCCAGCACGGCTACGGCGCTCATCAACAGCGGCAAATTGAAGCCGTGCCACAGGGCGAGGCTGTAGACCGGCAAGGGCGCGCCCAAGGCGGCCTGCGCCGCCACCGCCAGCAGCGGGCCCACCACAAGGTTGGGCAGCACGCCGACGGCCACACACAACAACACC
>CAZLSB010000352.1:0-3911 GCA_964561825.1 uncultured Xanthomonas sp. | reverse complement strand
GGTGAATAGTTGTTCTATTCCAACGAGTTGCAACGCCGCCATGCGCGGCCAGAACGGTGCAATCTGCCCCGTAGCGCAGCTCACCCGATGGGTGAGGCCACCCAGCGGCAAAAAACTTATTGAAATCAACAAGCTATGAGCGTCGATGAGCGGTCAACTGAGGTTTCTAGGTTAACTCATCAGTTTGCAGGTAATTGGCATTACAAAATAAGACTGAAAGCATTGCATCGTCGTAATGACAGCACGCGACTCAGCCGCGCAATAGCTCCAGACTAAGGCCACGAAACTCTGCGAAATCTCGGTCAAAGCTAACCAAGGTAGCGCCGTGCTCCAGCGCCAACGCAGCCAAATGGGCATCGTTGACAAGATTGCCGCCACGCGGCAGTAATTTCAGCAGGCGTTCCAGGTGCCCAAGCTCAGGGTGCAGCCACGCGATATTGCTACCGCGCTCAAGCGCATGCAGCCAATGAATCGCTTGCGTAACGTTCAATGGATGCGCGTGCAATTTTGCGTGCGTCATGATGCGTACAAACGCGATCACCGTAATCGTTGTTAGACATAGACACATGCCGCTCGTGCGCGCCGTGTGGATGTATGCGCTAGCGACCACGTGCTGCGGGTGGCCTAAACTCGCTGCCGCGATCAGAACATTCGCATCTAGCAGCTTCAAGAGCGGGCCTGCTTGCGCGCACTTTTTTTAGCTCGGCGAACCGGCGAATCCGCATTGCCTGTGTGCGGAACATGGCTTGCAGCGAGCAGCGGCGCATCGTCCAACTCTGCCGCCAGTGCAAGCGCCTTGGTCAAATCCACGCCGACAAGCGTTCCCAATGCATACGTGGGCAATGCTTCGGCAACGCCGCTGACTAGATTTGGTTGCTCAAGCCCACGCCGAATCACGGCGTTGAGATAGCTTTTAAACGTTTCGCCACGCAACACGGATTCCCGCTTGAGCCGTTGCAGCAAATGATCGTCCAAGGTTAGAGTCGTTCGAGTTGACATTTTGATGCCTAATTTAAAGCATCATGATGCGCCTTTGCTTGCTATGGATCAAGCGTGGCGCTTTGCACGTCAAAAAAATAATCAGCGTTGTGGAACAATCGTTCTGTAGTGTTTTGCAGCCCAGCCGCGCCGCGTGGCGAAGATCTGCAACTGATCGACCACACCGGCAGGCAACTTCATCCAGGCAAACGTGGTTTATCCAACAAAATGCAAAAGAATCAAAGAGCTATGGGTGACTGGAAGCGGTCAACTGTCAACTGAGGTTTCTAGCAGCCTGTCGGGCTTGCCTTGCGAGTGCGCCGGAAGTCCTTTTGGCGATCGTTTTTGTACTTATTCTCGGATTGATTTTGATGGCTTTCGCTTTATTTTCGAGTCTGCGTTATGCCAAAAGGCCGTCCGGCCCTGCGGGTTGCGCGTCGCAACGGCGTCTGCGGCGTTGCGACCCCAACGGAAGAGCCATTGGCTGCGCGCCGCGCCTTGCATCCATCCGCTTAAGCCACACAACGCATCTCACGCGCAAAGTCCGACAGGCTGCCGGGATTATTTGTCGGCCCGCCGCCAGCAGCGTTGGCGCGTATGCGTTGCAGCGGGATGGTTGGCAGCGGCAAGTCATGGCGGTGGGTTCCGAAAATTTCCGGGCCATCGGTGCCGCAGACCTTCTGATCGAAAAAACCCGCGAGATCAATCAAAGGTGGCTTGGTGGCACCGGCGTGGCGCGGCAGCTGAAGCGCCTGGCGATCTGAGCTGTTTCTAGTCCCGACCATGGCCCAGCGTATCGCTGGAATTTTCCTCCGTTGGCAGCGGCATTCTGCGTCAGCCGCTGCGGCAAAGCGTAGGGCTTTCATTCGGGTTCCCCTCAAACACCACAGGCTGCTAGAGTCTTGGCCCCAACTTAGCTGCCGGCCCTGAGCATGACCCGTTGGTCCTTCATTCCTGTGACTTTGGCCGTGCTCAGCGGTTGTGCCCCGTCGACCTCCGCTGTGCCGCAAAACCCGCCGCCAACAACGGCTGCAGACGCCGCCCAGGCCTTGGTAAAGCGCGTCAATCACGAAGCCTATGAGCGCCAGCGGGAGTCGAGCGCGGCAGCCTGGATTGCGGCAACCTACATTAATGACGATTCGCAATTGCTGGCAGCCTTGAACCAACAACGCGATCTGGCCTACCGAGCTGATATTTTGGCCGAGGCGCGACGCTACAAAGACGTGGAATTGGAGCTGGGCACCCGCCGCGCTATTGATCAAATGCTGAATGGCAGTACCGTTTTGCCACCCGCGCGGGCAGATCAGCAGGCGGAGCTCACCCAGCTCAGCACACGATTGGAGGCAGCCTACGGCTCAGCAAAAGCCTGTGCCGATCCGAGCAAACCGGAGACCTGCCGCGACTTGCTGGAATTATCCAGGGTGCTGGCCGAAAGCCGTGATCCTGCTGCACTACGCCAAGCTTGGATCGACTGGCACAACACCGCGCGTGGCCAGCGTAAGGATTTTGAACGTTTCGCCGAATTAATGAACTCCGGTGCGCGCGAGTATGGTTTCAAGGACACCGGGGAGTTGTGGCGCGCCGGGTACGATATGTCAGCCGATGATTTCGCCCTGGAAACGGAAAGACTGTGGAGCCAAGTGCAGCCTTTGTATAGCTCGCTGCAGTGTTATGTGCGCACCCGGTTGAATAAAAACTATGGGGATAATGAAGTACCCAAGTCGGGACTTATTCCGGGTCATGTGCTGGGCAATATGTGGCAACAGGATTGGTCAGCCATTTATCCGTTGGTTGAGCCTTATCCTGGCACGGCAAGTTTGGATGTGACGGGTGGACTGCGCAAGGCGGGCTTTGATGCAGTCAAGCTAACTCGCCAAGCGGAGGGTTTCTACACTTCTTTAGGCATGCCCGGCTTGCCAAACAGTTTCTGGCAGAAATCGATGTTGACTAAACCCGCTGATCGCGAAGTGCAGTGCCACGCCAGCGCTTGGGACATCGATATGAAGGGCGATGTACGCATCAAAATGTGCATCGAGGCCGATGAAGAAAACCTGCGCACCATCTATCATGAACTCGGACACGTCTACTATTATCTTGCCTATCAGAACCAGCCACCATTGTTTCAAGCAGGCGCCAACGATGGCTTTCATGAAGCAATTGGCGATACCATCGTATTGTCATTAACACCAGGATATTTGGCTGAAATTGGCTTGGTTGATGCACCAAATCAGTCAGACGAAGCAACGATTAATACGCAGATGAAACAGGCGCTGGAAAAGATCGCCTTTTTGCCGTTTGGGAAGTTAATTGATCAATGGCGGTGGGGCGTCTTTGATGGCTCGATTAGCCCCGATCGATACAACAGCAGCTGGTGGGAATTAAAAGCCCGCTATCAGGGCGTTAAACCGCCCGTCAAGCGCGACGAAAGCGCCTTTGATCCGGCAGCCAAGTATCACGTACCGGCCAATACGCCGTATACTCGTTATTTTTTGGCGCATATTCTACAATTCCAGATGCACCGGGAGTTATGTCGCCAAGCCGGCCATACTGGACCGTTACATACGTGCTCCATTTTTAATAATCCGCAGGCTGGCGCGAAATTCTGGGGCATGCTGAGCAAGGGCTCCAGCCAGCCTTGGCAACAAACCATGAAGGAATTCAGTGGCAGTGCGCAAATGGATGCGAGCGCAATCATTGATTATTTTGCGCCATTGAGCGCGTGGTTAGAGAAACAAAACGCCGGGCAAAAGTGCGGGTGGTGATACCTGCGGCGCAGCTTTTTCCGGGGCAGGCTGCGAGTCAAATTGATCTAGTCATCCACGTTGTGGGTCCAGATCGATCAAGCAAGAACCCCGGAAATGAAGGTCACGGAGGGTTTAAGCCCTGAAAGGGCGAACCAAGACAGCCCAGGGCAACGCCTGACGCAATTAAGT
>CAZLSB010000351.1:0-3928 GCA_964561825.1 uncultured Xanthomonas sp. | reverse complement strand
AGCCGCGCGCCAGCCAGCCCGAAAGCATACCCTAGCTCTGACCAATCGCTCAATGTTTGATTGAGGCTTTCTGAGGCTTTCGCACAAATGCAATGAGATCAGGCACCAACTCGGCAGCCGCGCGCGCACCTTTGCTTTTCCGTACCACCATTGTCCCTGCATTCCCCTGCCCGCGCGGCAAAAATCGCCGCCCCCAGTGTTGCCGGATAGCACCCACAAATGATCACCGGCGAGATCAACCTAGGTTGAATGTGGTTTATGGGCGCCATTTCTGCTTGCGGCGATGCATCATTCACGTTCGCCAGCTGATTTTCCAACCCCATGAGAATTCTCGAATACGCGGGACTGGACACTCGTCGCGTGCAGGCGCAGTACAAGAAGGTGGCGGCGGCGATTGCGCGCGATGATTTTCGAAGCGCTGAGGTCAAAAAGATCGGCGGGGGCGGCCCACCGTATTACCGAGCGCGCTTGGACGACAGCAATCGCCTGCTGTTTATGCTGGTGCGTTTTGCCGATCAGCGCTGCGCGCTAATGCTCGAAGTCATTCTCAATCACGACTACGCGGGCTCGCGGTTCCTGCGTGGTGCCAGCGTCGATGAGAGCAAAATTGTCGATGTCAGCCTGACCGAGGCCAGCGCCCAGCCGCTGCGTTACCTGCATCCGGAGCGCACGCAACTGCAGATGTTGGACAAACCCTTGTCCTTCGACGATGCGCAGCATGCCATCTACCAACATGCCGCCCCGCTGATTGTGGTGGGCAGCGCCGGCAGTGGCAAAACCGCGCTGACCTTGGAAAAACTCAAACACGCCGTGGGCGACGTGTTGTATGTCACCCATTCGGCCTTTCTGGCACAGGGCGCACGCGATTTGTACTACGCGCATGGTTTTGCGCGCGACGAACAAGACGCGGTGTTTTTGTCTTATCGGGAGTTTTTGGAAACGCTGCAGGTGCCACAGGGCCAGGAAGCCACTTGGCCGCGCTTTAAGACTTGGTTTGCGCGTATGCAGCATGCTTTTCGCGGAATCGACGCACACCAAGCCTTCGAGGAAATTCGCGGCGTCATCACCGCACCGGCAAATGACGCCCTGACGCGCGAGCAGTACCGCTCGCTAGGCGTACGACAGTCGATTTTCGCCGATGCGCAGCGCGACGTGCTGTTTGATTTGTATGAGAAATACCGCGCTTGGCTGCGCAGCGAGGGGCTATTTGATCTAAACCTGCTGGCCCATGAGCGCATGGCGATGGCCGCGCCACGTTACGACTTTGTGGTCGTCGACGAAGTGCAAGACTTGACCATCGCGCAACTGGCGCTGGTGCTGAAAACCCTGCGCAAGCCGGGACAGTTTTTGCTGTGTGGCGATTCCAATCAGATTGTGCATCCCAATTTCTTCGCTTGGAGCCAAGTTAAAACGCTGTTTTGGCGCGATGCTGAGCTGGCATCGCGCCAAGAATTACGCGTACTTGCGGCCAACTACCGCAATGCCGCGCAAACCACCGCTTTGGCCAATATGCTGCTGAAGATCAAACACCAGCGCTTTGGGTCGATTGATCGCGAGAGCAACTTCCTGGTCGAGGCGATCGGCGGCGAGACCGGTCAAGCGAGCTTGATCAGCGATCGCGACGGCAGCCTGCGCGAGCTCGACAAGCAGACGCGACTCTCGGCACAAGTCGCCGTTTTAGTGATGCGCGACGAAGACAAAAGCGCCGCGCGAAAACAGTTCGGCACGCCGCTGCTGTTCTCGGTGCAGGAGGCCAAAGGCCTGGAGTACGAACACATCATCCTGTATCGATTCATCTCTGATCATCGCGCCGAGTTCGCCGAGGTGGCCGCTGGCGTGAGTCCGGATGATTTGCTGGGTGATGAACTTGAATATCGTCGCGCCCGTGACAAGAGCGACAAATCCCTGGAGGTGTACAAGTTTTACATCAACGCGCTGTACGTTGCGCTGACGCGCGCGGTGCGTAATGTGTATTTGGTCGAGTCTGATCTTGGCCATCCGCTGCTAGCACTGCTGCCGGTGCATGCCGGCGACGCCGCCGCAGTGCGCGCGCAAGCATCCAGCCGCGAAGACTGGCAGCGTGAAGCGCGACGTCTGGAATTGCAGGGCAAACAGGAACAAGCAGCGGCGATTCGGCGCGATGTGCTCAAACAAGCGCTGCCACCATGGCCGGTATTGGATGGCGCGCGCGTCAATGAAACGCTGGTCAAACTGTTCCGCGAGCGTTATCCGAGTAATAAGGCCAAGCAACAATTGCTGGATTACGCGGCGTTTTTTGATCACCCGTCGCTGGCTGAAGGCTTACACGCCGAGCTGCAATTTGGTTCCGTAACGGAGTTTCTGCGCATCCGTGGGCCGCTGAAAAGCAAACAGCTCACGCCTTATTTGAGCAAGAATTTCAAGGAAATCCTGCGCCAGTGTGAGCAATACGGGCCCGACTTCCGCTCGCCGTTGAATCTGACACCGCTGATGCTGGCGACCATTGCTGGCAATCTGGCGCTCATTGCAGCGCTGCTGGAGCGCGGCGCAGACATCGAGGCCGCCGACAACCACGGTCAGACCGCGTTGCACTGGGCACTGCGCTTGGCGTTCCAGAATCCCAGTTACGCGGCCACGGTGCTGCCGGTTATTTACGAGGGCATCGCACCAGCGTCGATTGATCTACAGTCATCCAAACGATTGGTCCGACTGGATCGGCATTTGGCCGAATACCAACTCTTTCAGACGCTGTGGGCGCTCATTCCCGGCTTATGCACCCACTGGGACCTGTATTTCAATGGCAACTTCGACACCGCGATGGTGCTGAAACGCTGGGAACAATTGCCAAGCAGCGTGTTGGCCCCGCTGCGCCGTCGCCGCCCATACATTTCGGCCGTGCTGTCGCGCAATGAAATCGGCCGCGATTACGCCTACAACCGCGGCCTGTTTCAACGCATGGAGCGCGGCGCATACCGCTTGGCGCCCGATCTGGCGCTGCGCGTGCGCGAAAATGGCGAGCAACGCTGGGTGCCCATCGGCGAGCGACAGAACCTGTCGCTGCTGCTGGAATCGGCGCACGAGTCCAGTTGGCCGCACCTAAGCAAGCTCATCGGCGGCGCCGATGCCGTGCGGGTGCCCATCGTCACCGAACAGCGTGTCGCAAAAGAGGAGGCAGCTAAAGCGCAACGTTTGGCAGACGAGCAGAAGCGACGCGAAGCGCAAGCGCAGGCACAGGCAGCCGCCGTCAACCAGCGCGCACGCGCGGTACACGCCCAACGCCTTGCTGAGATCGCGCAGACAGAAGTGGAGCCAACCTGGGGCACACCGGCGGCAAAACGCCTAGCTTTGGAGCGCGCCTTGGCCTTGCGCAAGCCGCCAAAATGATCCTTGAAGCCTCAGCCCGCGGAGGATGTGGTGAGGCACGAACCGCATCAATTGAAGGTTGACGATGTGACTGCAGTCGGTTCCGCGATTGATGCGGTTCGCGGGTTCACCACATCTACTTGTTGCCCAGTCAACGGCACCTGCGCGGCGAACGGTGAAATGCGCCCGGTAAAGCGTATGCGGGTTCCACCTTACCGAAGAATCCACCTTACGCTGGTTTTCCACGACCACCACCCTGGCCTTTTTCGCCTTGCTTGATGCCGTGGAATCGGCCTCTGCCTTCCTTTGCACCCACTCCATTGCCGCGTGCGCGAACGCGGACACCCACGCGTTGTGGGCCACGAACGTAGGGCAACGAACGTGGACACCCGCGAACCGTGTCGTCGACGAACGTGGCGCGGTGGGTGGGTGTGGTGGTGGGTGTGGGTGCGCCCTACGGCCCTGTGCGTGGGTGTCCACGTTCGCGCACGTCCACGTTCGCGCACGAATCATGGGTGTCCACGACTCATTAAAAATCGCGGACAATTTGCCAGTGAGCAAACATCGTGCGAAGGTCAACGCGACC
>CAZLSB010000350.1:0-3930 GCA_964561825.1 uncultured Xanthomonas sp. | reverse complement strand
AGCCTCAAAAGACTCGAGCGAGCACTGATGGTCGCGATCGAACTGAAGCTACGGTGATCGATACTTACGACACTTCAAAGCCAATGGAGGGTAGGCTTAAGGAACAAGCTGCTATCGATGCTGGAGGCGGCGTTCCCAATCTCGACAACAAGCGAAATGAAATCAGAAAGAAGAAGTGACCCTATGCGTGCGAAAGAATTTTGGTGCTGGTTCGGTGCTAAGGCCGCTAGCATTGCCTCCAATCCAGAGAACGGCGACCTCATCAATGATCTCGATCAACAAGTCTCTTTAACGTGGCCGCAACTTGCATGGGAAATCGGGCCCGATCCTTCAGGCGACTGGTATTTTGCACTATCACCCAATCTGAACCGTGATTTCGTTAGTCAAGCAAAGGAAGCCATTCAAGCTGCTCCGAAGGTCATTGGTTGGAAGTTTTACGCTGCAAGGCAGCGAAAGGCGTGGGATGGCAGGTTTGAGTTGGAGACGGAAGAAGGTATTAAGCGCCTTAATTCCGCCGACTGGCGATTCATCCTTCTTCGACATCCAGACGGTGAGAAGGAACTTGTTCTAGTCACGCCTAGTGCTGGATTGCTGAATCCTGACGACCGATGGCAGGCAGCAGCCGTCGTGATCGAAGGGCTGCTGGGGGAAGAGTGCCTATTAGCCAATGTGGACAGCTTCGCCTTGGAGCCAGCTGTTGATGCTAAGTTTTCTTCACAGGTCAAACCAATACACCTTCTGCCACAGACGTTTGGCCTTTCGTGAACCTCGGCAACCGGACACGTGTGGACGCCTCCCGTCAACCAACCCGTGTAAGGCGGATTCTCTCGTGCAACAACAACAACAACAACAACACCGGACACCCAAGAGTCAGAATTTTCCTACACCGAATCGAGAACTTCTCCGACCGACGACACCGGACACGTATGGACGCCTCCATCAACCGTAACCCGCGTAAGGCGGATTCTCTCGGGTAGCGAATCGGTCCGCCGGTCGATAACCTTCCGCGGGTCGGATGGCGGAATCCGCGTGGCGTTTCGGGGCGAGATTGTCAACCCGCGTAAGGCGGATTGGTAAGGTGGATCCCGCAGCCATCTTTTACCGTGCGGAATCCACCGTTTACCGCGAGAACGATCACGGGATGGCGGCTTGTCGCGCGACGGGCGGCGGAATCCGCGCGGGGATTTACGGCGCATTGGGAACCTGCGATTGCGGGTTCCGCCCTACACGCGCTGACCACGCGCATCGACTATCTCAGCGGCTTCCGCAAGCAGATCACCAATCCGCGCGGCCAGGTCACCACCATCAGCTACCAGGCTTATGGCGCGCCCAGCGAGGACATGCCGGTGCGTATCGAGGCCCCGGAAGGTCAAACCACGGTGATTGTGCGCGATGCCTACGGCAAGCCGCAGAACATCTCGCGCAATGCGCTCATTGCCGGTGTCTCGACCACAGTGAGCCGCGCATTCCAATATGACGCGCAGCAGCGTCTGTGCACCCGCTATGAGCCGGAAACCGGCGTCAGCGTGTTCGACTATGACGCGGCCGATAACATCGTCTGGTCGGCGCACGGCCGCGCATTGGTCGGCGATTGCAATAACAGCCGCAATAACACACTGGCCGCCGACCGCATCGTGCGCGGTTACGACGCCCGCAACCGCATTACGCTGGTCGACTATCCGAGCACCACGGCCGATACCGATTACAGTTATTGGCCCGATGGCCAGATCAAGACCGCCAGCCGCAACAACAGCACCTGGAGCTATAGCTACAACAGCCTCGGCGCGCTTGCCAGCGAGGCGCTGAGCTTCCAGGGCCAGACGCGCAGCTATGTCCATGGCTACGACAGCCTCGGCAATCGCAGCAGCATCACCTATCCCGGCGGCGAGCTGGTCCACTTCAACCCCGATGCCCTGGGACAATCCACCCAGATCGGCACTTATGCCAGCGCTATCAGTTATCACGCCAACGGCAGTCTGAAGCAGGCCAGCTTCGGCAATGGCCTGATCCACAACCGATCGCTGAACGTGCGGCAGTTGCCGCGACGGCTGAACTACACCCTGGGCACTCAGGCGCAGGTCGATTTGCTGCTCGGTTTTGATGCCAACGGCAACGTCAGCGGCATTGACGATCTGCGCAGCGGCGGTAGCGACTCGCAGAGCTTTGGCTATGACAGCCTGGACCGCCTGACCAGTGCCAGCGCCGACGGCATGTACGGCAACGCCAGCTTCCAGTACGACGCCTTCGACAACCTGCGCCGGCATGTGCTCGGCACGCGTGACCTCAGCTATCACTACAGCGACAACCAGACCGGACGGCTGAACTCGATCACGCGGGCCGGTGCGGGCACGTTCCGCAGTTTCGGCTACGACGGCCGCGGCAACATCACCAACGACGGTGCGACCGCGTTCACCTTCGATCTGGCCGATACCGTCACCCAGGTCAACGGTCCATCCGGTGTCGAGCAGTATCAGTACGATGCCAACGGTCACCGCATCCAGATCATCGCCGAAGGTCAGACCCGTTATCCGGTGTACACCCAGGACGGCCTGCTGCGCGGCGAATACGGCACGCAGACGCAAAGCTACTACTACCTCGGCAGTCAACTGATCGCCCGCAGCGGCATCGCCCAGCGCATCGATCTGATCTTCAGCAGCGGCTTCGAGGCGCTGCTGGGCAGCACGGCGATGAGCGCGATCAAGTCCTTCCTGGACAAAGCCGCAAAGTCGGTGGTGACCACCTATTACCTCAGCGATCACCTCGGCAGCAATATCGCCACCGCAGATCAAAGCGGCAACATCAGCGAGCGCACCAGCTACGCCCCCTTCGGCGAAACCTGGGGCGAAACCGCCACCCGCGGCCCCGGCTACACCGGCCACTTCGAAGACGCCAACGGCCTGACCTACATGAAAGCGCGCTACTATGGCGGCCCAGTGGGACGGTTCATGAGCCCGGATCCGGTGGGGGTGGACCCGAGCAGCGGTGCGAATTTTAATCGGTATTGGTATGCCAATAATAATCCGCACAAGTATGTGGATCCGGATGGGAGGGCGGCTTGCGTTATTGCCCCACCTGCGCCGGTGTGCGTTGCAGCGGTGGCTAAGCTTGCCGCGATCATTGGAGGGGCGACGGCGACCAAGGTCACGCTGGGAGCTGTTGCCGTTACGGGCGCCGTCGTAGTTGGTGCTGCTGTTTACAACGAGAAGGGTAATGAACCGACGGGCACGCGAACCCTTGATGAACTTGAGCCAATCCATGCACCAGACCACCCGCAGAACGATCCAGAAATAGGAAAACTAACAGACCGAGAACTTGATGATGCCATCCGCAAACCATCTAGGGACGACTCTATTACTGTTCGCGGCAACAAAGTACTCGACGGAAACACGAGAATCAATGAAGCAAAAGCGAGGGGTTGGCCGGGCGACACTGAAGTGCCGGTGGTCGAGCTTCCGGAGCTTCCAAAGAATATCGACGATAATCCACTTGGGCCTTATAGGGATATAAAGTGAACGAGGCAGAAGAAGCTCGTGTGATGAGGGATGCTCTGCACTTCATGCTTCGAGCGGCGCTGCTTGAGATACGTGCGTCAGAAACGGTTCATGCCGCGAGAAAGATTGCCGACGTATTTCATGTCCTACCATCGGCATTGCTGCAGTGCTCGACTAAAGAAGATTACGAGGCAGAATTGAGGGGATTGCTGAAGAAGGCGGCGAACCACGGTCTTGCGGACTATGTCGAAAAGCTAAGGGATGTAGCCATTCTGCAGATTAAGTCTTAATCCGCAAAAGTAGATTTGGAACAGAAAGCGGATTTGGACACCCAACGGTTGCCTTCGATACCCGCATCGGCGAACCTCGATGTATTTGGAAACCGGGTGTTGCGCGCCTATTTCCAACCGCACTCCGTGCCGAATTATCTGTCGTACGA
>CAZLSB010000349.1:0-3935 GCA_964561825.1 uncultured Xanthomonas sp. | reverse complement strand
GACGCGCAGCCCGCCGGACGGCCTTTTGGCATAGCGCAGACTCGAAAGTAGAGCCATAGCCTTCAAAATCAATTCGAGCCTGGGTAATGATCGCCAAAAGGACTTCCGGCGCACTCGCGAGGAAAGCCCGACAGGCTGCCAGGTTGAACGCCGTCGTAGCTACGTTCACGAACCACGAGTGCAGCGTCGTTTCCAAGCTCGACGTGTGCGACCGCGCCCGGCGATGGACGAAGACGTTGTAGGTGCACGCTCCTACTGGGCTTGGGACGCCGAACTAAAATGTCGATTAGTGTAAGCGGACCATGCCAGTCTCATTTCGTCACCAATTGGGTGTCGCAACTGCAGGTCCATGAGCATGAGAGTTTGTATTCTGTCGACGTTCCTGCTCACGACAAATTTTGGTTTCGCCCAAGAATCCATCACTTCCGACTGTACGGGACGTATTAGCGAAAAGGAATATAGAAAGGGCTCCGCTGAATTGGCGCAAATTCAGCTAGCGTTTAGGCGGTTTGCGCAGAGCTCTGAAAATCCCCTCGGAGTTGGCGCGAGGTCTTTCGAGCAGGCATTTGCCCCAACGGTCGAATATACGAAGGTTTCAATAGCTTCGGCCGTGTGCGGCAATCTGAAAAAATTGAATTTTGATCCAAAGACATGCAATGAACTTCATTGTGAAGATCCGATTCTGAATTTTCCCAATCAGCCGGTTGGAGCAAAGGTGACTTTGGAATCGTGTGAGTTTCCTACTTCGCTTGTGTACACGTGGCAAAAGCAGTCGAACGGAAAGTGGCGTTTGATCGCAAGAATCGAACATCAAGTACAGCAGTGCCCAGCTATCGAATAGAGCAGGCTCTGACCCAGTGTAGCGTCCTCTGCACGCCTCTCTCAGTTACTCCACGACCGCGTTCGACTTGGCCAGAACCGGCGCTAAGAAGTGGCCGGTGTAGGAGCGCGGATTCTTGGCGATCTGCTCTGGCGTGCCAATGGCGATGATCTCGCCGCCACCGTTGCCGCCTTCGGGGCCCAGATCAATCACCCAGTCGGCGGTCTTGATCACATCGAGATTGTGTTCGATCACCACCACCGTATTGCCGCGCTCAACCAGCTGATGCAACACGCCGAGCAGTTGATCAATGTCGTGGAAATGCAATCCGGTGGTCGGTTCGTCCAGGATATAGAGCGTATTCCCGGTGTCACGCCGCGAAAGCTCGCTAGCCAGTTTCACGCGTTGCGCTTCACCGCCTGATAGCGTGGTGGCTGCTTGCCCAAGGGTGATGTAGGAGAGCCCGACATCCGTCAAGGTTTGCAGTTTGCGGGCCAGCGTTGGCACCGGCGCAAACAACTTCATTGCATCTTCAACGGTCATCGCCAGCACATCGGCAACGGAGTGACCTTTGTATTGAACTTCGAGGGTTTCGCGGTTGTAGCGCTTGCCGCTGCACACATCGCATGGCACGTAGACATCCGGCAGAAAGTGCATTTCCACCTTGATCATGCCGTCGCCCTGGCACGCTTCGCAGCGACCGCCCTTGACGTTGAAGCTAAAACGGCCGGGCAAATAACCACGTGATCGCGACTCCGGCACTTGGGCGAACAATTCGCGCATCGGCGTGAACAAGCCGGTGTAAGTCGCCGGATTGGAACGTGGCGTGCGACCAATCGGGCTCTGATCGATGTCGACCACTTTGTCGAACAAATCCAAATGTTTGATGTCGCGAAACGGAGCGGGCTGCCCACTCGCGCCGTTCAGCCGCGTTGCTGCGATCTGGAACAGCGTGTCGTTGATCAGGGTTGATTTGCCGGACCCAGAAACCCCGGTGATGGCCACAAAACAGCCCGCAGGCAGATCCAGATCGACATTCTTCAGGTTGTTGCCACTGGCGCCTTTGAGCTTCAACCAGCGCTTGGCCTCCGGCTTTCGACGCTCAATCGGGATATCTATGGAGCGCGCACCGCTCAAATACATGCCGGTGACCGATTCTGGCGCAGCGAGGATATCGGCGAAGTTGCCTTGCGCGACGATTCGCCCGCCGTGAACGCCAGCACCCGGACCAATATCGACAATGTGATCGGCAAGACGCATGGCATCTTCATCGTGCTCCACTACGATGACCGTGTTGCCTAAGTCGCGCAGACGCATCAAGGTGCCCAGCAGGCGCTCGTTATCGCGCTGATGCAGCCCTATAGATGGCTCGTCGAGCACATACATGACGCCGACCAGTCCCGCGCCGATTTGACTGGCTAGGCGAATGCGCTGCGCTTCGCCGCCGGACAGTGTTTCCGCAGAACGCTCCAAAGTCAGATATTCAAGCCCTACATCGGCGAGAAAACGCAGTCGCTCGCGGATTTCTTTGACGATTTTCACTGCGATCTCACCCCGCCAACCTGGCAGCGTCAGCTGGTCGAACACCGATAACGCAGTGGCCACCGGCAAAGCCGAGCACTCATGTATGGCGCGACCATCCACCCGCACATTGCGAGCCGATCGATTCAGACGCGCACCCGTGCAGTCCGGGCAACTGCGGTGGCTAATGTACTTGGCCAGTTCTTCGCGTACCGCAGCCGAATCCGTTTCGCGATAACGGCGCTCCAAGTTGGTAACCACACCCTCAAACGGCTGTTTGCGTGCGATTCCGTGTTTGCCTTCGCCGAAGTAGCGAAACTCAATGAGTTCACCCGCGCTGCCAAACAGAATCTGCTGGCGGATCGGCTCGTCGATGGCACTCCAAGGTGTGTTCACATCGAACTGATAGTGACGCGCCAAGGCCTGCAGCATTTGAAAGTAGTAGGGATTGCGTTTATCCCAACCGCGAATCGCGCCACCCGACATCGGCCGATCAGGATGGGCAACCACTCGAGCGGGGTCGAAAAACTGGGTGACGCCCAAGCCATCACAGGAACTGCAAGCACCGACCGGAGAGTTAAACGAAAACAAGCGGGGTTCCAAATCCTGCAGGCTGTAATCGCAAATCGGGCATGAGAATTTGGCGGAATACAGCGTCTCCGCGGCGCCACCGGCATCCATCGGCGCCAAAATGGCCAAGCCGTCTCCCAGTCGCAACGCAGTTTCAAACGACTCCGCGAGACGCTGTTTCAAATCAGCCCGTGGACGAAAGCGATCGACCACCGCTTCAATCGTGTGCTTGCTGCGCAGCGCAAGTGCAGGCGGCGCATCGATATCGTGCACTTCACCGTTGACCCGCACGCGAACGAAACCCTGCGCCCGCAACTGCTCGAACACTTGCTGATGCTCGCCTTTGCGTCCCCGCACCACGGGCCCGAGCAACATATAGCGGTGCTCTTCGGGCAGCGCGAGCACCGCATCCACCATCTGGCTGACGGTTTGCGCCGCGAGTGCAATGTGGTGATCTGGACAGTGCGGCGTGCCAACTCGCGCATACAGCAGGCGCAGGTAGTCGTAGATCTCGGTTACGGTGCCCACGGTCGAACGCGGATTGTGCGACGTCGACTTTTGCTCAATAGAGATGGCTGGCGACAAACCCTCAATAGTGTCGACATCAGGCTTTTCCATGATGGACAAAAATTGGCGCGCGTAGGAACTCAGCGATTCCACGTAACGTCGCTGCCCTTCAGCATAGATGGTGTCGAATGCAAGCGAGCTCTTCCCCGATCCAGAAAGGCCCGTCACTACAATCAAGCGGTCGCGTGGCAAATCGAGCGAGATATTCTTGAGGTTATGCGTTCTTGCACCGCGGATTCTGATCGACGACATATTCGTATTTGAATCTCCTGGAGGACTGCGGCTATCCGCCTAAGTCCTAGAGCTTAAGCTCTGTTCCGTTTACGTAGTGTCCGCACCCCTGGCGCCGATGTGGCGGCGAGCTGACAGAAACCAAATGGTTTCAAAGCTGCCGAAATAAAGGTGTTGACAGCCATCGAACTTGAAGTATGATTGCTGGCTCACCCGACGAGATGTT
>CAZLSB010000348.1:0-3941 GCA_964561825.1 uncultured Xanthomonas sp. | reverse complement strand
CCAGGCGATCCAGCTTGTCGTAATCGTGCTGCGTCAGCCGCAATAAAGGATCAAGCGACATGGGACAGTCTGTTTTTGGATTCTTAACTGGGAGGCGCTCAATGACGAACAACCCGCGTAACGCGGAATCCTGGGTAGGGTGGAAACCGCAGCCATCCTTCAGCGTGCGGATTCCACCGTCACGCGTGCGTCGCCGGTCGCGTGAGCTTGCCGCGATCCGGGCGGCGGAATCCGCGCAACAGGCTCGGTGGGGAAACCGGAAACTTGCTTGGCCCGGGTTCCTCCCTACTCGCTACGACAGCCTGGGTCGCTCGCGGCAGATCGAAACGCGGATGGACAACGTAACAACGCCGTACACCGCGCAAACCAGTTTTGATGGTTTTGGTCGTATGGACGTGCAGGTGGATGCCAGTGGCGATGCCATTCGCACTGAATACACCCAACGTGGTTTCGTCAAGCGTCAGCGCGAAGCGGCGGGCGCCGTCAGTGGCAGCGTGTTGAATGAAATCCGCCGCATCAATGCGCGCGGTCAGGTAGTTGAGGAGCGGCGGGGCGGCTTGGCAACCCTGGCTACCGTGCGCGACTACTGGCTCGCTACGGGACGCCTGAAATCGATCATCTCCGGCGGCGGTGCTTTCCGCACATCCAGTGCCGCATCTCCAGTGCCGCAGTTTTCTCTGCAGAACTTGACTGTCCAGTGCCGCATCTGACTGTCCAGTGCCGCATCGCACTTCCAGTGCCGCATCCGTCCAGTGCCGCATCCATTTTCGCTCGCTATCGACTCGGCGCTGGCCTCCACCGTGCCCGCGTGCCGACCTTTGCGCATTTGACTCAGTTGGCCGCCGATACCATCGCGAAGCGGGTGTGCCGCCATTTGGCGAGCCAGGGCTGGCTGGTCCTTAAGAACGAGGCGTCGACTGGGGCCAACAGCGACCACCGCCGCCCACCGCGCAGACTGCTCGAAAAGGGCGCCTCCGGCTACCGCGCAGACTGCTCGAGGAGGACGCTTGAATTTCCTATACTCCAGGCGCCCGCACCAAGGCCGCACCCGTATGAGCACGGCTCTCGCCCATCACACGAGAGGAGATCAGATGTTCCAAAAACGACCTGATGCACAGCCAACCAGTTTCGTTCAAAGTGCCAAGCCGTAATCCAATCAAGCATTGAAAGAGGACATCATGCACATGCAGTTGAACAGGCCAAAAAAGACTCGTCTGCTCGCAGCAATTTCAACGCTGTTGCTGCTTTCGGTCAGTATTGTTCATGCGAGCGAGGACGCGCTGACGATCAATCTGTCGTCGCGCGTTATCAAGCCTGCTGTCGAGACGGGCAAGGGGGCCATGGCGGTCGATGAGTTCATCCTATCGGCAAGGTCCCGCCATATCCTGCTGCAGTTCAATGCGCTGCCCAGTGATGCAGAGCGTTTTGAGCTCGCTGAATCGGGCATCAAGCTGCTTGAGTACCTACCGAACAACGCCTGGTTCGCCAAGATCGATGGCGCGTTCGACATGAAAAGGATGCCGGCCGGTCTGATTCGCTGGGCCGGGGGCATTGAACCGCAAGACAAGGTGTCACCAGCGCTGCGTTCTGCCGGGGTGGGCAAGTGGGCATCCGCGAGCGATGGTTCGGTCACCCTGCGCGTCGCATTCTTCAAGGATGTGGACTGGAATGAGATCGACGCTCTGTTGAGCAAGCATCAGGGAAGCTACGTCAGCGGCTACGACAACGCCAATTTTGTTGTGCGGTTCCCTGCTAACTCGGCGGTCCAGAGATTGGCAAGCGAGGACATCGTTCAGTGGATTGACAATGGACCAGCACCTAAGCGGCCGCGCGATACAAGCAGCCACAAAAAACCCGTTCAATATTTTCCATACCAGTATTCGCAAAAAAACGATGGCTCAAGAGATATCACGCGGGTGAACGCCTTGCAGACGGCAGTGCCTGCTGCGAACGGCAGCGGCACGCGTCTGGCTGTGTTTGATGGCGGCGTGGACCCGGCTCACCCTGATTTCGCCGGTCGCATCACGGTGGATCCCGCGCATAGTCAACCTAGCGAGCAGCACGGCACCCATGTGGCCGGGACGATGGCCGGTGATGGCAGCAATAGTACGGCACATGGAGGCACTGCCAATCAGCATCGTGGGGTTGCGACCGCTGCGACCATCTTTTCATTCGACAACAACAACAACAACAACA
Source organism: uncultured Xanthomonas sp. (assembly GCA_964561825.1). Taxonomy (GTDB): domain Bacteria; phylum Pseudomonadota; class Gammaproteobacteria; order Xanthomonadales; family SZUA-5; genus JADKFD01. The sequence goes on along the minus strand of CAZLSB010000348.1, from coordinate 1,745 downwards.
ACAACAGCTACTTCGCCAGCCATCAACCCGCAATCCAGACCAACAATGCGGATCTGTCGCAAAATTCATGGGGCGGAAATTTCACCTCGCAGGTCTGCGACACGCACAACGTTTACAGCGTTGATTCGCAGAACATGGACAAGATCGTGACTGGTGAGGCCTGGGGCCGCGGCATCGTGGTAAGCGTTGCTGCCAGTAATTTCCGCGAAGGCACCAGCGACAACCAAAACGAGCCCTCACCGATCTGCGGTTTTGCTGGTGCGCCCGACTTCATCAATTACACCAGCCTGTCCGACCTTGGGTCGGCAAAGAACATCCTGTCCGTTGGCGCAACCCAGAAAGTTGCTACGGACCGGATGGCTAACTTCAGCAGCTGGGGCCCAACCCGGGATGGACGCCTGAAGCCGGACATCGTTGCGCCGGGTGAGGGAATTCTCTCCACCTTTCCTGGCGGCGGATATGGAAATTCATCCGGTACGTCCATGGCCACGCCGCACATCTCCGGCATAGCAGCGCTGGTCGTGCAGCGCTATCGGGCCGTCTTCAACAGCGACACGCCGCGACCCGCTACTGTGCGTGCCATCCTGATCCAGGCTGCGCGAGACCTCCAGGCCGACCATGTGTACTACACGCCCGGACCGGACTTCGCCTCAGGCTACGGAATGGCCGATGCAGAGGCGGCATACAACGCCATCGCGGCGGGTAGGGTTCTGCAGCGCGAAATTGCCAATGGCGCTGTGATCGAACTGAGCGTCGCAGTTCCAGCCGCGCAAGCGCAACTCAAAATCACGCTGGCCTGGGACGATCCAGCGCCTGCCCTGAATGCACTAACGCAGTTGGTCAACAATCTGGATCTGGAACTCGTCGCGCCGAACGGGACAACGATTCATCTGCCTTGGGTGCTTGATCCAGCCAATCCCGCAGCAGCTGCGACGCGGGGCGTGGACAACCGCAACAATGCCGAGCAGGTGATGGTGGAAAACCCGGCAGCAGGCAACTGGGTGGTGCGGGTGAAAGGCACCTCCATTCCCACGTCGCCACAAAGGTTCTCAGTAACCACCTCCCATGCCGTTGAATTGGACACCATCTTCAAGAACGGGTTCGAGGGCTGATGGATGATTTGGCGGCTTTCTGTGCCGCCGGGTCTGGCAACTGGCATTGACGAGCCGGAGCCGGGGAATGAAGTTCCTCGACTCCGGCTTTGCAGGGAGCTGGAGCGGGATGCGCCTATTGCGACCCCGGCACACGCGATTCGCGATCTTGCCCGCCAGTTGGCTGCGCGGACGTAGGTGCGGGCGCGGCGCAGGCGGGACTTGCGCTGTGGGTGTTCGACGTTCTCGTACACGCCGTCAAGCCGCAGCATGTGAAATTGGACATTTAGCTTGAGCGCGCGCCCGTAGCGCTGGATCAGCGGCACCGCGCCGCACTGAGCGCCGTGGCGCGCCCCCATCAGTGGTCTGCCAGCCTATCCCGGCGCTTCTGGGTATCCTCGTTTCACATCGTCCGCGTTTCCACGACCCCGAAACGCAGATGAATGACGACTATTTCATTGAACTGCATTTGGTTTCCTGAAGTAGAACTAGACCTTGTAGAAACCACAGACCAACGGGCCGCCCACTGGACAAGGAGTCGACTGGGGCCAACAGCGACCACCGCAGCCCCAGCGACAAGCGCCGCTCGATGACCTTAAGCGCAACGCCTCAAGCGCGTGTTACTCCGGGCATCCTGCCCTCCGCCCTTCGGGC
>CAZLSB010000347.1:3391-3947 GCA_964561825.1 uncultured Xanthomonas sp. | reverse complement strand
AAAAACATGGCTCTGTGGAAAGATCCGGTGTCGCCGGCGCAATTGAACGCTTTCTCAAAAGACACCATCGGTGAGTTGCTGGGCATTGAGATCACCGAAGTCGGTGAAGATTTTGTGCGCGCCCGGATGCCGGTAGATAGCCGCACTCGCCAGCCTTACGGTTTGTTGCATGGTGGGGCATCGGTGGTGCTGGCGGAGTCATTGGGTAGTTTGGCGGGCGCGCTGGTCATCGCCGGTAGCGGCGCCGCGGTCGTCGGGCTGGATATCAACGCCAACCACCTGCGCGCCGTGCGCGAGGGCTGGGTGATCGGCACCGCGCGTGCGCTGCACATCGGGCGATCTACCCACGTCTGGGAAATCCGCATTGAAAACGAAGGCGGCGCCTTGGTCTGTATTTCGCGGTTGACGCTTGCCGTGGTGGCGAAAGTGCCGTGAGCGACCATCCATTTGACGCGCTGCGGCCGGAAACCGTGCTTGATGCCGTCGAGCGCATCGGCATTGCCTGCGATGGTCGATTGTTCGCGCTGAACAGTTTCGAGAATCGCGTGTATTTGGT
>CAZLSB010000347.1:0-3381 GCA_964561825.1 uncultured Xanthomonas sp. | reverse complement strand
GAAAAGCTGAAGTCCGGCGATGTGCTGCACGAAGTGGGCGACGTGGTCAGGCATGCTTTTTTCCCGCGCCACGATGCCGTCGCGTCGTTCATTATCGAACTGCCTGACGGGCAGTCGGTCGAAACCGCAGTGGTTGGCCGCGAAGGCGCGCCGCCGCTGGTCGCCAAGTTTTACCGGCCCGGGCGTTTGAGCGACGCGGAAATTCTGGAGGAGCACGCTTTTCTCGATGAACTGGCCGCGGAGGAGTTGCCGGTCGCCGCACCCATTCGTGATCAGCAGGGCCGCAGTCTGGTGGAGATCGCCATTGCCGAGCGCGCATCCAGCGAAGATAGCAGTGGCAATGCCGCGGCTGTTTATCGGGTGGCGCTGTTTCCCAAGCTCGCCGGGCGCGCACCGGAATTGGAATCGGCAGAACATCTGGAATGGCTGGGTCGATTAATTGCCCGGCTGCACCAAGTCGGCGCGCGCGGCCACTTCAAAAAGCGACCGGCTCTATCGATTGAGCGTTTAGGCGATGCGGGCCTAGCGGCCACTTTGGCTGGCCCTTTGCTACCCGACAGTCTGAAACCGCGCTTTGCCAACTCGGTGGCAAGCCTGTTGGAGCGCGTGCGTGCTTGTTTCAAAGCCGTCGGTCCGTTAGCCAAACTGCGTTTGCACGGCGACTTGCACCCCGGCAATTTGTTGTGGAACGACGCCGGCCCGGCCTTTGTGGATTTTGACGACGCCTGCGAGGGCGCGGCTATTCAAGATTTATGGATGCTGCTGCCCGGTGACGATGAGGGTCGGCAAAGCGCGCTTGGCGCATTGATCGACGGTTACGAGGTCTTCCGCAACTTCGATTGGAACAGCGCGGCATTGATTGAGCCGCTGCGCGCTTTGCGCCTGATTCATTATGGTGGCTGGTTGTCCGCGCGTTTTGACGACCCGGCGTTTCCACGTGCCTTTCCTTTTGCCGCCCAGGCGCGGTTTTGGGAAGAGCACTTGATCACGCTGGAGCAACAGGGCGAGCGGCTTTAGGTGGTGGTTGGCGGCGGTCACGCGGCTCGTGCAGCGCTACGTGACTTTCAATTGTCACGCAGGTGCGAGTCTGATCCGCTCATCCATTTTTGGGGTGCAAAGCAACGCTTGGAGCAGGCAAGAAACCCGGAAATGAAGGTGACCCGTGAGGGTTTTAGCCCTAGGGCGGACTAAGGTAGCCAACGCCGATGCGGTAGCTCAGGCACACCAGTTGACTCGCACCCGTCACGCAGGCCGCGCTGCAGCCCTTCACACGTCCATGGCATGCTGCGCGTCTTGCCCGATCGATTCTCTTTATGTCGCTGCGTCCTTTGTTACTGCCGGGTGTGCGCCAGCGCGAGTTCTGGTCCTGGGCCTTTTATGATTTTGCCAATTCCAGTTACACCACCGTGGTGTCGACGGCGGTGTTCAATGCCTACTTTGTTGCGACGGTAGCGGCCGGCAAGCCGTGGGCAACCTTGGCTTGGACGGCGGCGATTTCTTTAGCCGCCGCGGTGGTGATGGTGCTCGGCCCTTTGGCGGGTGCTGCAGCCGACGCTTCGGGCCGAAAAAAGCCGTTTTTGGTGGCCAGCACGCTGGCCTGCGTGTTGGGTACGCTGGGTTTGATGTGGGTAGGCCCAGGGGATGTGGCACTGGCGATCGGTTTTGTCGTGCTATCGGCGGTCGGCTTTGGCCTGGGCGAGGGCCTGATTGCGGCGTGGTTGCCCTTGTTGGGTCGCCCGAACGCACTGGGTCGTTTGTCTGGCTACGGGTGGTCGCTCGGTTATGGCGGCGGTTTGGGCGCCTTGGCTCTGTGCTTGGGTTATGTGCAGGGCGCGCAAGCGCGGGGCGCAACGGCAGCGGAGTTCGTGCCGGTCTGCATGGCAATTACCGCGGTCTTTTTCCTGGTTGCCGCGTTACCGAGTTTTTGGGTGCTGGGTGAACACGCCGCGGCCAGCTCACCACGCGCGCCTAGCACCACCAGCCTAGTCGAACAGGCCTTTGGACGTTTGCGGCAAACCTGGCGCGAAGGCGCGCACCTGACCGATCTGCGCCGCTTATTGGTGGCCATTGCTGGTTATCAGGCCGGTGTAGCGGTGGTGGTCGCGCTCGCGGCGGTGTATGCGCAGCAAGCGATGGGTTTTGATACCGCCGATACACTCAAGTTGGTGCTGGCAGTCAATGTGACGGCTGCGCTGGGTGCCTTCGTATTCGGCTGGGTGCAAGATGCCATCGGCCATCGGCGCGCGCTGATGCTTTCTTTGTGGCTGTGGTTAGCGATGGTCTTGCTGGCCTACTTCGCCACCACTCGACCGCTGTTTTGGCTGGCCGCCAATCTGGCTGGCATCGCGATGGGCGCCTCGCAATCGGCCGGTCGCGCCATGATCGCTTATCTCGCACCGGCGGCGCGCGTCGCCGAATACTTCGGGCTGTGGAGCCTGGCGGTGCGCTTGGCGACCATCATCGGGCCGATCAGTTATGGTTTGGCCACCTACGTATTCGCCGGCAATCACCGCGCCGCGATGCTCTGCACCGGCGTTTTCTTCATTTTTGGCTTAGTTGTGGTGCGCGGCGTAGACGTGGAACGCGGCCGCCGCGCCGCTTTGGGCTAGCCCGCACTGCAACGCCGGCCAGCGGCATAGCGTAGATTCCACGACTTTACTGAAAGGCGACCCGCGCTATGCACGCTGCAGAGTTAATCGACACCGACTTGGCGCGTCGATTTCGCCGCGCGCAGTTTTTAATGAGCACGCCGCAGCACACCAAGCTGCCGGATGATGTGGGTCGCGAAATTGCCTTCGCCGGCCGATCCAATGCCGGAAAGTCGAGTGCGATCAATGCAATCACCGACCAAACGGGCCTGGCCCGAACCAGCAAAACCCCCGGCCGAACGCAACAACTGGTGGTTTTTGGCTTGGGGGAAAGCGAACGGCTGATTGATCTGCCCGGTTACGGCTACGCGCGCGTGCCGCTGGCGGTCAAGCGCGATTGGCATACGCTGATCGATTTATATGTCAGCGAACGAAAGTCCTTAGCCGGCATTGTCGTGGTCAGCGATATCCGCCACGCGCTGACCGATTTTGACCGGCAAATGCTGGCCTATTGCCAATCGCGAGATCTGCGCTGCGTCATTTTGCTCAGCAAGGCCGACAAGCTGAACCGCGGCCCGGCGATGGAAACGCAGCGTAAGGTGCTGGCCGAGATTGACGAGCTTGGTGTGCCCACCGAAGCGGTGATGTTCTCCGCGCCCAATAAAACCGGCGTAGCCGAGGCGCGCCGCGCGTTGGCGCTGCTATTGGATCAGTAGCCCACGCGACGCATCCGTCGCGAGCCACCCGTACATGTGCACTAGTCACTAACCAACTAACCAGTTCAGTCTTGACA
>CAZLSB010000346.1:0-3964 GCA_964561825.1 uncultured Xanthomonas sp. | reverse complement strand
GTGGCTCCGAGCGGCTGCAAGGCGCGGCGCGCAGCCAATGGCTCTTCCGTTAGGGCCGCAGCGCAGACGCCGTTGCGACACGCAGCCCGCCGGACGGCCTTTTTGGCATAGTGCAGACTCGAAAGTGGAGCCAGAGCCTTCAAAATCAATTCGAGAATGGGAAATGATCGCCAAAAGGACTTCCGGCGCACTCGCGAGGAAAGTCCGACAGGCTGCTAGAACGGGATATACACGGTGACCACGCAAGAAACGGATGCAAACCTACCCAGCGCTGCCGAGCGCCAACCTACGCGCCTCGCGCAGGTGTTGATCGCCGGCTCGCCGCGCAAAGCAAGTCCGGTGGACTTATTCAATTTGGCCAAGCGCCATTGGTTGGCCGGCGAACGCATTGATGTCGGCGCGCTGGCTACGCGCTTGAAAATTGGACGCGCAACGGCGTTTAGGTGGGTCGGCAGTCGCGAACTCTTGCTCGGCGAGATACTTTGGTCTTTGTGCGACGCGCTGATCACCGATGTCGCCGCCAACGCGCCTGGCAGCGGCGCCAGTCGAGTCGCTGCAATCTGCGAGGCGTCGGTGCGCGCCATTGTGCAATTCCGGCCGCTGCGCCATTTCGTTCGTCAAGATCCCGAATACGCGCTGAAACTACTGGTGAGCAAACTCGGCCCGGTGCAGAAGCGCAGCATTGGACGGGTGCGCGATTTGTTGGAAAGCGAAGCCGCGCGTGGTCTGGTCTTGCCGCTGAGGGTTGACACCCTCGCCTACCTGATCGTGCGGCTATGCGAATCCTTTATTTATGCCGATGTAATTAGCGATCAGGCCGTCGATGTAGCCGATGCCGGACTCGCAGTGGAATTGCTGCTGTCTGGCCGCGTGGAACGCAGCTAATCGCTAACATTAACATCATAAACAACATGAAGTTGCATACCTTAGTGATTGATTATAGGAGCATAAAGTAGATGACCGCTGAGTATCAGGTGCACGAGCAAGTTGCAGTGCTGAGCTTGCACAACCCACCCGTCAATGGCTTAGGCTTGGCCACCCGCATCGCGTTGCTTGCCGGTTTGCAGCGCGCGCTGGCCGACTCCAGCATAGGGGCGATCGTTATCGCCGGCGCTGGCAAGGTGTTTTGTGGTGGCGCGGATATTCGCGAATTTGGACTGCCAACCGCGCTCGCCGAGCCCAACTTGCTGGATTTGATTGATCAGGTAGAAGCCAGTCCCAAGCCCGTCGTCGTTGCGCTGCACGGCGTCTGCATGGGAGGCGGCACCGAGCTGGCACTGGGCGCGGCGTATCGGGTGGTGCAACGCGGCACACAGATTGGCCTGCCGGAGGTGAAGATTGGCTTGGTGCCGGGCGCCGGTGGCACGCAACGCCTGCCCCGCGCGATCGGTTTAGCGCCGGCTTTAAACATGATTGTCACCGGCAACCCCATGCTCGCTGACAACTTGGCCAAAATTCCCGGACAGCAGATGATCGATCTGTTGGTGGATGGCGATTTAATTGCCGCGGCCGTGGCCTTTGCGCAAAGCAAATCTGCTTTGGCCGCACCGAAATTGCGCGAGTCAAAGGTCGCCGCCGTGGATGCCGATCAGGTGCTGCAGCAAGCGCGAGCAGCAGCCGCTCCGCAATTCCCGGCGCAGGCGGCTTGTATCGCTTGCGTTGAAGCCGCGTTGCGTCAGCCTTTTGACGAGGGAATCGCGTTCGAGCGCGCGGCGTTCGCAAATCTGATGGACACGCCGGAATCGCGGGCCTTGCGACACGCATTTTTTGCCGAACGCGCCGCCGCCAAAATCGCCGATGTGCCGGAGAGCACGCCGCTACGAACGGTGCGCCAGGTGGGTGTGATTGGTGCCGGCACCATGGGCGTCGGGATTGCGATGAATTTTCTCAACGTCGGGCTGCCAGTGGTGATTTTGGAAACCAGCGAAGCGGTATTGCAGCGCGGTTTGGCCACGATTCAAAAGAACTATCAGAGCAGCGTACGCAAGGGCATGCTGACTGAGGAAAGACTCGCGCAGCGTTTGGCGTTATTAACACCCAGCTTGGAATATGCGGCGCTGGCTGATTGCGATCTGATAATCGAAGCCGTCTTTGAAGAAATGTCGGTCAAAGAATGGGTATTCCGACAGATTGATGCGATTGCCAAACCGGGTGCCATTCTGGCGAGTAATACCTCCACGCTGAATATCGACCAAATCGCGCAGTTCACCAGTCGTCCCCAAGATGTGATTGGCCTGCACTTCTTCTCGCCCGCCAACATCATGCGCTTACTCGAAGTGGTGCGTGGCAAACACACAGCCAAAGATGTGCTAGCCACCGCGATGGCGCTGGCCAAGCAGATTAAGAAATTGGCGGTCGTTTCCGGCGTTTGCGATGGTTTCATCGGTAATCGCATGATTGAGCAATACAGTCGCCAAGCCGGTTTCTTGCTGGAAGAAGGCGCGTTACCGGCGCAAATTGACGCGGCCATGGAGCGTTTTGGTTTCGCAATGGGGCCGTTTCGTATGAGTGATTTGGCCGGCAACGACATCGGCTGGGCGATCCGCAAACGCCGCTATATCGAACAGCCGGAGATAAGCTATCCGCAAGTATTTGATCGACTTTGCGAAGCCGGTCGATTTGGCCAAAAAACCAGCGCCGGCTGGTACGATTACCAGCCGGGCGATCGCAGCGCCCATTCTAGCGCGGCAGTCGACGCCATGGTAATTCGCGTTTCCGCCGATTTGGGCATCACACGTCGCGCGATCAGTGACACTGAAATCGTCGAACGCTTGGTTTACGCATTGGTAAACGAAGGCGCCCATATTCTCGAAGAGGGCATCGCCAGCAAGGCCGGTGACATCGACATGGTGTATGTCAACGGCTACGGTTTTCCGTTGTATCGCGGCGGCCCGATGCACTACGCGCGGGAAGTCGGTTTGTCGCAAGTATTAGAAACCATGCACGGCTTCGCCGCCGCCGATACGCAAAATCGACAAAAAGCTGCGTGGATAGCGGCGCCGCTGATGACGCGCCTCGCCGAAAGCGGCGTGGGATTTTCTTGACTGACAGCACGGCTGGTTAGAGGTCACGCTAGCCCGAGCTCGGGCTACGTGACACCTGCCATGGAATCTGCGGCCAAGCGGCAAATGAAGCGTTCACCTAATGTACTTTGCTAGGATGCATTTATTATTTAAAATCAATGCCTTACCAAACATTCTTTAGGTTCCGCTAGAACTCCGCGCTCAGCTCTTGTCAGGTGCAGGGCTGGGTGCAGGTGTTGCGGGTTCGGATGCGGCCTTCTTGCGGGCCTTTTCTGCCTTCTTCTTCACCTTATCCAACTCACGCTGGCGCTTTTCGAACTGGTAATTTGGCTTCATCCATTTGCTCCATGTTGTTCTGGGTGCTTGGATGATATCTGCTAGCACGTCTGGGCGGGGCCGATTTGCGCAAGCGCAAACGCCAAGTTGTCCGATCACTCGCCCGAATTCGCACAGGTATTCCATCCACACAGCGCAAGTGATTGATAAACATACTTTATCTCCCGTGGCGTGCAATTCGCTTAGTCTGGACCGACTTACGCCCTGCCCCGCCAATATGACCACTCGATCACCTTTGCTTTATGTGCTACTCGCTGCATTGGCGTTGACGGCGCTAACCATGAGTTGAGTTTTCATGTTTCCGGCAGGGTCGAACGTTAAGTCGGATGCCGTGGAAGCGGCGTACAGCGCGCCCGAGGCGCTGTTTGCGGGCTTGGCCTTCCTTGATTTGCTGTCGACCATTTGGATTCAGCGCCAGGAACTGCGTCTGCAGCGGGTCGAAATGGCGCAAACGCGTGAGGAAATGCGTCGCCAAGCAGAAGCGCAGGAAAAAACCGAACAAGCGCTGCAGGCACAGGCTGAAGCATTGCGCGACGAAGCGCAGCGCCAAGCCCGCGCCTACTTGCGTATTTCCTTGGTCCCCACCGGCAGTTCCAGCTGGGCCT
>CAZLSB010000345.1:0-3987 GCA_964561825.1 uncultured Xanthomonas sp. | reverse complement strand
ACCCCCGACCACTGCCTTCGGAGGGCAGTACTCTATCCAGCTGAGCTACGGGCGCATGGTGTTTAAGAATACGGTATTTGGGCTCGCTTGGGTTCTGGCGATTGGCCAGTCTCGTCGCTGCTTTTCAGTGCGGGATTTTCAGGCTTCGGAACGGCCTGGTAGGACGACTTCCAGGCCGCGGCCGTTGCATTGCACCAGCTGGCCAGTTGTCCGAGTACGGACTGCACAGCGGCATTCGCGGCGACCACGCCTCCGTAGGGATTCTCGCTGGGCGCAGCCACTGAGGCCTCGAGGTCACGACGGGCGAGGACGCGCCGCGTGGTGCTGTCTACAAGGTAGGCGCGCAAGGTGAAACGTACCTTGCTCGGCTGGCTGCCGAAATCCTGTTGCAGCCTCAAGATCTCAGTGTCAAGACGCAGGTCACCGCTGGCTCCGGTGGTGCTGAGCAGCACGGCGTCGAATTGACCGCTAGCCTCTACAGCGGCAACCAGCAGCGGTGCCAGCATGCGCGCTGGCGTGTCGATCCACTGGCTGTGCGCAAAGTATTCCAGCTGGTAGGCCTGGCGCACATAGATAATGCGTTGGCTGTCGAATCCAGATGCGGCGCGCGGTGCATTGATTACCAGCGTAGGCGCAACCCTTTTTTGACTGGCGTCGGCTGTCAGCGCAGTGCGCTGTGCGCGCGGCGCGGGTCCGGGCGACGCCGCGTCGAGCGTGTAATAAGTCGGCTGCGGGCCGGGCTTGGGCAGCAGCCCGCTGCACCCGCTCAACGCCAGCGACAACGCGACGGCGCTGCACTTTAGAAATCGCGATGGAAGAAACTGCTTCATGGCTGTTGCTCCGCTGTCGAATCGCCTGCTGGCTTGCTGCGTTGCGACTTCGGCACCGACTCTCCCGGCCCCAGGGGCACCGGGCTGGTGCCAAAGATCAGGCTCGATGGATTGCGTTCGGTTTGTTCGCTGAGCCGGCGCATTGAGGCGGCGAGCACCTGCATTTCGCTCATCATATTTTGCAATTCGGGCAAAACCTCGCCGGTGAATCGTTGCAATTCGCCGCCGACGGAATCAATGGTCTTGCCGGCACTCGCGCTGGCGACGGCGACATTGTTGCCCATGCGTTCGACTGCCTCGGCGCCGTCGTCCATGCGATCCAGGGTCGGGCCGATTCGTGCGCTGATACGCGCGGTGTTCTGCATCGTGCGTGCGGCGTCGGCGATCGCGGCATCCAGCGTTTCCGAGCGTTGCGCGAGGGTGTGCGTGAACGTGGCGATGTCCGCGAGTGCGCTGCTGACGGCTGCGCGGTTTTCATCGCTGAGTAGCGCGTTGACATTGTTCGACGTGCCATCGAGTTTCGCCAGCACGTTGGTCAGGATCGTTTCCAGCCGAGCGCTGAGCGAAGGCTTAGTTTTGATCACCGGGTACTGCTCGCCCTCTTTGGCAAGCAACGGTGGGGCAGTCAAGGCGCCGCCGTCGAGTTCCAGATAGGCAATGCCGGTCAGTCCCTGCACCTTGAGCACCGCCACGGTATCTTGTTTGATCGGTGTGCCGCGTTCGATCGCGAGCAGTAGACTCACCCGTTGCGGGTTGGCCTGGTCGAGTTGGATGCTCTTGACCTTGCCGACCTCGACGCCGTTGTATTTGACCGGCGCATTGACGCTGAGACCGGCGACCGATTCTTCCACGATCGCCAAATAGAGGTCGTATTTGGTTTGCAGCGAACCGCCCGACACGATCCACAAAATCGCCGCGATCAGCGCCGAGCCGAGCACCAGCACGAAGGCGCCGACCAGTGTGTAGTTCACCTTGGTTTCCATCAGATCCTCTTCGGTTCGCTGGTGGTCGCCGCAGCGTTGCTTTGCGCCGCGGGCTGGTAATCCTTTGCAGCACGGCCGCGTGCGCCATCAAAGAACTGCCGGATGGCGGGGAGGTCGATATCTGCGAGTTCGGCCATCGAGCCGATGCCCTGTACCTTGCCGTCAGCCAGCACGGCAACGCGGTCAGCCACCTGCCAGAGCAGATCAAGATCGTGGGTGATCATGACGATCGTCAGGCCGAATAAATCGCGCAACTTCAGCACCAGTTCGTCGACGCCGCCGGCACTTGCGGGGTCCAGCCCGGCCGTTGGCTCATCCAGAAATAGCAGTTCCGGATCAAGCGCGAGCGCGCGTGCCAGCGAGGCACGTTTCATCATGCCGCCGCTGAGTTCGGCTGGATACTGCGCGCCGACCTCGGGGTCGAGGCCGGCCATTGCCAGCTTTGATGCCGCGATCTCATCGATCAAATCGTCCGCCAGATCGGTATGTTCGCGCAGCGGCAGACCGATGTTCTCCTGCACGGTCAGCGATCCGAACAAACCGCCATGCTGAAACATGACACCCCAGCGCAGGCGCATTTCGGTAGCTGCGGCTTCGTCGAGCGATTGCAGATCGACGCCAAGCACCTTGACCGTGCCCGCATCTGGTTTGTGCAGCAGAATCATTTCGCGCAGCAGGGTTGATTTACCGGAACCACTGCCGCCGATCAGCGCGAAGATTTCGGCGCGCCGCACCTTCAGGTTGATGTCGCGGTGCACAACGTGGCTGCCGAACGACGTCGAGACCTTGCTGAGCTCAATGACCACATCGTCAGTCTGGGCCGGCTCGCGCATGTCAGATGTGCAGCGCGCTGAATACGACCGAAAACAGCGCATCGGCGACGATCACCATGAAGATCGATTGCACCACGCTGCGAGTGGTCTGGCGTCCGACGCTGTCGGCGCCACCGCGGGTACGGAAGCCCTGAAAGCAGCCGACGGTTACAATGATTAGCGCAAACACCGGCGCCTTGCCGATGCCGACCGTAAAGGTCGTTAATACGATCGCCTTGACGAGGCGATCGAGAAATTCGCCATAGCCAACGTCGAGCTGCGAACTTGCCATGAGCATGCCGCCGAACACGCCGAGAATGTCCGCGAACACCGTCAGCAATGGCAGCGCAATGACCAGGGCAATCAGTTTGGGCAGCACCAGCATTTCCTGCGGCGAGATGCCGAGCGTGCGCATCGCATCGATTTCCTCGGTCACCTTCATCGTGCCGATCTGCGCGGCATAGGCCGAGCCGGAACGCCCGGCGACGATGATCGCGGTGATCAGTGGCGCAAACTCACGCAGCATCGAAATACCGACCAGATCGGCGACAAAGATGTTGGCGCCATACTGACGGAGTTGGTCGGCCCCCTGGTAGGCGACCACCACACCGAGCAGGAAGGCGAGCAGACCGACGATCGGCAATGCATCGAAACCGGCGCGGCGAATGTTGTACAAAACCGGACGCCAACGGATCGTGCGCGGACGCAGCACGCTGCGGCCCAGCGCGATTGCGGTTTCGCCGACGAAGGCGAGCAGCGCGTTGCTTTCCTCAACCACCGGCCAGGTGCTGCGGCCGATGTTTTCGAGCGTCGATCGCGCCGGTTTCGCCGCGGCAGCGGGCTTGCTCGCCTGCGCCGCCACTTGCTCAGCGACCGCGTCCATCAGTTTCACGAAACCTGCCGGCAAGCCCTGCAAGTGGATCACGACACCCTCGTTGCGCAAGCGCAGCATCAGCTTGTGCAGCAACCATGCGCCGGCCGAGTCCAAGGCCTCGATTTGCGCCGCATCGGCGGTGACTTCGCCCGTTCCGTGCAGTTTGAGCGCGTCCAATTCGCGCACGACCGCGCCCAAGCCACGCGCCGTCCACCGCCCGGACAAGCTCAGCTCCTGCGGGCTCAGCTGTGCTATTGCCGCGGATGCTTGCTGGGTGGATTTCATAGGTGGAACAAGAATTGCCGGTTTGCCCCGTGTTCGTATGTTCGCGAGCCCACAGAGAGGGAGGTATCTCGATCGGGATCACGAGCGCGCCCATCGCAGCAACGCGCGTTACGAAGCGCGCTTGAAATCGCAGCCCGACAAATCCAGGACCTAGCAGCCTGTCGGGCTTTCCTCGCGAGTGCGCCGGAAGTCCTTTTGGCGAT